>NZ_CBBQHX010000012.1:0-134283 GCF_964946895.1 Stagnihabitans sp.
GTAGGTCACCGCCAAACCTAGAAAGTTGCGACATCTCTCATACGATCTCAAAACCACGCACAACCGGCGCGGGGTGGAGCAGCCCGGTAGCTCGTCAGGCTCATAACCTGAAGGCCGCAGGTTCAAATCCTGCCCCCGCAACCAAAAAAACCAACAAGATATCAATGGCTTGTAGCCTGAGTGAAATACTCAGGATTTGTCATCCGCAAAACACGTCAACGCCACGTCAACGTTTGACGAGTCCCCCCTTGAAAACCGGGGGATTCTTGCATTTTGAAGGGTTGCAAAGTCTAAGCGCAGACTGAGAATCTGCAGTCCGATTGCGGGTCAGTGACAACGATCTTGGGGCTGACGGGTCTTTGGATTTCCATCATGGCTGACGCTGGAGTACCCTTTTCGGTCACCCTCAGGGCCCTGCGGATGCTGTGGTTTGACCCGGAGCGGCGGTTATTATTAGTGCGGGTTCATGCCCTTGGCGATCATCAGATGATGTGCCCGATGATGCGCCCCCAAAGTCAGCACGCCGATGAAGCCAAGGCCGTTGATCTTCGCCGCATCGGCTTCGGTCCCTGAAACCGCCAGCACTGCGCCGTCCGCAGCCTCACTTGCCACCAGAGTCCAGCCGTTGGCACCATTCATCGTGGCTGCATGAGCCATGACCATCCGGCGGATCGATGTCTGAACGGCGTGGTCCGTCGACGTGACGGTGAAACGCGCCCCGGTTGGAGTGGGCGTTGCTGCCACCACGGCGCGCAAGGTCACGTTGTCCATGTCGATCAGATGCTGCCGCAGCGCCTCGATATTGACCTTCGACCAGTCGGTGGTGGGATCGGCGCTCAGAACCTCCACGATCTGGGCGATGGCGGCGAACGCGGACTGCCCGCCCTCGGTAACTCCTGCCGGGGTACCGGACAACATTGCCATCATGGCCGCATGGTCCATCTTGGAGGGGTCCATTGGAGACATCTGGTCGGCAAGTGCAACTGTAGGAAGAAGTAGCGCGAAGGCAAAGGGAAGCAGGCGCATGGTGAAATCCTAAATGGGGTCGCCCTGTTCTTGCCGAAGATCGGATCAAGAGTATATGATAGAGATCATGTCAGTTGATCACACACGCTTGTTTGCCCACCCGCAGGCCACCGAGCGTCGGTTGCAGGCCGGCGAGGTGTTGTTCATCACGGGTGACCCGGTCTCGCACATCGCGCTGATCACTGAAGGGCGGGTTCACTTGCTGCGCCGCACCATCAAGGGGACTGATGTGATTTTGCAGGCCACGGGTCCGGGTGACGTTCTTGCGGAAGCGTCTGTCTACTCGGCATGCTACCACTGCGGTGCCGAGGCGGCTGAGTACTCCACGGCTCGCCTGCTTCCGGTCGAATTGTTCCGCAAAGGCCTGCGCGAAGACCCGACTCTGGCGGAAGCCTGGTCCGCCCACCTTGCACGCGCGGTCCAGGCCGCGCGTCTGCGCGCCGAAATCCGCACGTTGCGCAAAGTGTCGGAGCGGGTGGATGCCTGGCTGGGCGAGGGCCGTATTTTGCCCGACAAAGGCCATCAACAAGATTTGGCTGCAGAACTTGGCATCACGCGTGAGGCGCTTTACCGCGAACTTGCAAAGCGTCGGTAGGGTCCGGAACGTCTGATCGCTGCGAGGAGCACAGGTAGCCTGAGCCAGTACACCGAGGTGGGTCGTTCTGCGCCGCAGGTGATTTCATCCTGCGCTCGCCTACGTGCATCCGGGGCACATTGCCATATCCTCCCCCGGAGGATATCAACGCGCATGATCCACGCCTCACACCCCAAGATAATCGCCCGACTCAAGCGCGCTCAGGGACATCTGACGAGCGTCCTCAGCATGCTGGAGGAAGGCCGTCCCTGTCCCGACATCGCCCAGCAACTGCATGCCGTCGAAAAAGCCATCGGAAATGCCAAACGGGAATTGATCCACGATCATATCGAACATTGCCTCGAAGACAGCAGCGAAGCCGATGCTGGGCACGAGGCGCTCAAAGAGCTGAAGCTCATATCAAAATTCCTGTGAGACGCGACATGTGGAACAAAGTGTTGGACTGGTTTGGATTTGGTGTTGCTGATCATGGGCATGCCCATTCGGCACATGGCGGCGACGATCATCATGGGCATACCCATGGCGTGATCGACGCCACCATTGCAACCACGGACCGTGGCATCTGGGCGATCAAGTGGTCGTTTCTGATCTTGATCGCCACCGGGGCCGTGCAGGTTGTTGTCGTCATCGCCTCGAGCAGCGTGGCCCTTCTGGCGGACACGATCCATAATTTTGCCGATGCCACAACCGCGATCCCGCTTTGGGTCGCTTTCGTTCTGGCGCGGCGCAAGCCCAGCAAGACCTTCACTTATGGTCTCGGTCGGGTGGAGGATCTTGCGGGTATTTTGATTGTGCTGATCATTCTGTTCAGTGCCGTGGTCGCCGGATACGAGGCGGTCTCTCGTCTTATCACGCCACAGGCTGTTTCAAACCTGGGATGGCTTGCTGCCGCCGGAACGATCAGTTTCATCGGCAACGAAGTCGTCGCGGTGCTCCGCATCCGTGTTGGGCGTGAGATCAACAGCGCCGCCCTGATCGCGGACGGCTATCATGCGCGCACCGATGGATTGACCAGCCTTGCCGTCGTCGCCGGTGCCCTAGGCGTCAGGCTCGGCTTTCCTTTGGCCGACCCGATTGTTGGTCTGGGCATTACCATCGCGATCTTCGGAATCGTCTGGCAGTCAGCCCGTTCGGTTTTGACCCGGATGCTGGACGGGGTGGAGCCCGGGCTGGTCGACGAAATCGAACATGCGGCAGCGCATGTTCCGGGCATCGGCAAGGTCGTCGAGGCCAAAGCACGCTGGCTGGGACATAAACTGCATGTTGAGGTCGTCCTTCAACTGGACGAGGGACTTCTACTGGCGGAAGCCAATGCGGTCTCGTCGCGTTTGGAAGCAGAACTCTTTGATCACATTCCGGCTTTGTCGGTCGCCAGCATCCGTTTTGCGCCCCCTCGTTCGGGGCATAGCCATGCGCCGGACCCATTCCGGGTCTCCGGGCGGATTGCGTCCGGTCTGTTGCAGATTGTCGACACCGAGCTTGGCGAACGCTTCGAGTTGCGCGTCTCCCGCCATGCCGAGGCGATGCAGGCAGAGGTCGCCATTCAGCGGGATGGTGGCAAGGTCGAGCGGCTTACCCTGCTGCCGGTGGACGGGAACCATCATCTCTTGCGCAGCACTGTGGCGCCTGATGAACCGCATGAGTTCGATGCAACCTTGCGGCTTGGGGCCCAAGGCGCGGAAGAAATGATGGCGTTCCGCATGGTCGAGCCGCACCATTCCCACGCTTGATGAGAGGGCTAGCCTTAGCCCTTGGCGTGTTCACCTTGGGCGCTGGAAAGTGACAACGGTCGCAGCATCGCATTGGGGTTCATCCCAAACATTCTGGGTGAATTGATCCGAACAGCAACCGCCGCGATCGGACCGGCTGATCAGAACCGGACAAGCGAGGAGTTCGCCGTGCTTTACCTTGTCGGCGCTTTCGCACCGGTGAGGAACTGGTGGCGCAGAGCTATCGCCAGAAAACCCGGATGCGATGTTCCGCAGTCTGGCAATGGAAGGGATCAGGACGGAATTTCCGTCCTGACATGCCGATTGCCCAGCGCCGTTGTGCCCGAAAGCGCAGCCGCAATCCAGACGCACGAATTTCCCGAAGCACGGCGGAAGGGCTTCCAGACTGATCTTCGATAGGCTCAGGCCGCTACGATGAACTCAGTCATCATTCCTGACGCGAGATGGGGCATGTGGTGGCAGTGGAGCATCCAGCTGGCCGCCTCGCCCGCATCAAGAGCGACGGTCACGCTTGCCATCGGTGGCACGAACACGGTGTCCCGCAACGCGCCTGCAAATCGCCCTTTGCCCGTGTCGACCACCTGGAACGAGTGGCCGTGCAAATGCATCGGATGGCCCATCATCGACATGTTCTGGAAAGTAATCTCCAGCCGCTCCCCGCTTTTCGCTGTAACCGGAACGTGGTTGGCCCAGGAGTGCCCATTGAGCGTCCAAACATAGGGCTTCATCGAGCCGGCAAGGACCAGCGTTTCTGAGCGAGCGTTCGATAAAGCGCGGAGGGAGTTGACCGCCCGAAGTGCAGATTCTTGCGCCAGATCAGGATCAAAAGCGGGCGCTGCCTGGTCTGAGAGGGGGATAAGGCGCAGCACGTCTGACCCCGCGGTAGCGAGGATCAGTCCAGTGCGTTCGCGTGCGCCTTCGCGCAGGGCCAGGATCGGAAAGGCGCCGGGGCCGGCCAGATCCACTTCGATATCCAATCGCTGGCCCATCGCCAGACCGAAGCGACGCCCTTTGAGGGGCTGCCCGTCATGACCATCCACGGCGACCAAGCGGGCCTCGGCGGCCCCGGTGTCGATCCAGTAGGCGGTTGCGGCGGAGCCGTTGATGATGCGTAGGCGAATACGCCCGTTGGCGTCGACCTTCACGACTTCAGGGTCATTCAGGGTGCGGTCATTCGTCAGATAGGCATCAAAATCATAGTCGTTCAGGTCCATCGCCATGCCGGTCATGCCGGACATACCCTTCATGCCCGACATGTCCATCGTGCCGCCCGTGTTGCCCATGTCCATTCCGGACATGCCGCCTGCGGCACCACCGGTGATTTCGGCCAGAACATCCTCGGGGGACGCGAACGAGAAATCGTGCAGCATCATCACGACTTCCTGCCGGTCCGCCTTGGCATCGGCCTCGCTGCGCACGATCAGAGGCGCTGCAAGCAGGGCCATTTCCTGCAGCGGTACATGGCTGTGCATCCAGTGCGTGCCCGTCTTGGCCGCAAAGTCATAGCTGCGGCTCTCGCCCGGTTTCAGCAGGGGAGCGGGCATGCCCGGCACGCCGTCCTGAGCGTTGGGTGGGATTTGGCCGTGCCAATGGATGATGGTCTCGACATCCAGGTCGTTGGTCAAATCGACGGTGAAGCGCTCCCCCGGATCGAGGATCAGCCCAGTACCACCCGAAGCGTTGACAAGGCCGTAGACCTTGGCCGCTTTGCCATCGATGTCGAGGGTGCGGCTGGCGGCGCTGAGTTTGAGGGCCGTGCCTTGTGCGAAGGCAAAGCACGGAAAGTTGGTTGCGGCAATAGTTGCGGCACCGGCTGCAAGAAAGCTGCGACGGTTGAGTGAGGGTGTCATGTTATGTGCTCCGTTCGGTTCCTCAGAACCGCTGATCTGGAATGTGCCAGGGTTCGCCAAATCCACCAGTGGCGAATATGCCGGGAATATCTTCTGGGTGGTCGGCATCGCGCTGATCGCATCGTGGGTCGTGGCGGTGATCGTAACGCCCTATCTGGGAATGAAACTGCTGCCCGCGCCAAAACCGGCGGCCCATCATGGCAACTATGATGGGCGGCTGTACCGGATGCTGCGGACTGCGGTGAATGCCTCGCTGCGGGCGCGGTGGGTGGTGATCGGGCTGGTGGTCGCAGCCTTGGTGGCCACCGGCGTCGGCATGGGCTTTGTTCAGCAGCAGTTCTTCCCAACCTCCTCGCGGGCGGAATTGTTCATTGAAACCCGGATGCCGGAGGGCTCGTCCATCGAGGCCACTACCAAAGCCGCGCTGGCGGCCGAGGCACTGGTGAAGGGCGACCCCGATGTGCGGTTTTCCAGTACCTATGTCGGTGCTGGCGCGCCCCGGTTTTTCTTTGCGTTGAACCCCGCCCTGCCCGACCCCGCCTTTGCGATCACCGTCATCATGGCGCAAGACGCCGCCGCCCGAGACCGGCTGCGCGCCAAGATCGAGGCGGCGGTGGCGGCAGGGGCGGTACCAGAAGCTCGCATCCGCGTAGATCAGATCGTCTTTGGCCCACCCGTTGGCTTCCCGGTGCAGTTCCGCGTGATTGGCCCGGATCCACAACAAGTCCGCCAGATCGCCACCAAAGTGCGCGCCGTCATTGTCGCCAACCCTAACACGGTAGAGCCGCAGTTTGACTGGAACGAGCAAGCCAAAACCGTGCAGGTCCGGCTGGATCAGGACCGCATCCGCGCGCTTGGCCTCAACACAGCGGATGTGTCCAACACGCTGCAAGCCTTGCTGTCGGGCGTGAATGTCACCCAATACCGTGATGGGACGGAGTTGATTGACGTCATCGTGCGCGCCCCAGCCGCTGAACGCGCCGATCCTTCGGCCCTTGGCGACCTGAGCGTGCCTTTGCCCGGCGGTGGCGCGGTGCCGCTTTCGCAACTGGCCGAGGTTGCCTACGGATTCGAAGACCCGATCCTGTGGCGCCGCAACCGTGAAACGGTTCTGACCGTGCGGGCCGACATTGTGCCGGACGTGCAGGCCCCCACGGTTTCGGCTCAGATTGAACCCCTTTTGAAGCCGATCATTGACGCCTTGCCACCAGGCTACCGGATCGAAACCGGGGGCGCTGTCGAGGAAAGCAACAAGGCCAATGGCGCGCTGTTCAAGGTGTTCCCACTGATGTTTTTGGTGATGCTGACCCTGTTGATGCTGCAACTGCGCAGTTTTTCCAAACTGTTCCTCGTGTTCCTGACCGCTCCCCTCGGGGCCATCGGAGCGGTTGCGGCCCTGCTGATTTTCAACGCGCCCTTCGGCTTTGTGGCGTTGCTGGGGGTGATCGCACTCGCCGGTATGATCATGCGGAACACGGTCATTCTGGTCGATCAGATCGACCATGACCTTGCCGCAGGGGCAGCCCCATGGGAGGCCATCGTGGAAAGCACGGTACGGCGGGCGCGTCCGGTCGTGCTGACCGCGACGGCCGCCATTCTCGCCATGATCCCGCTGTCGCGCTCGGTCTTCTGGGGACCGATGGCATTGTCGATCATGGGCGGGCTGATCGTCGCCACTGCGCTGACCCTGTTCTTCCTGCCCGCGCTTTATGCCGCATGGTTCCGTGTCAAGCGCGTCACGTCGACAGAGGTCGAACACACCGTACCTGAGCCCGAATTCCAACCCCTTCGCCTTGCTGGCGAATGATCCTTGAAAGACAAACCCATGGCAAATACCGATCTGAAACACCGCTTCGGCCCCACGGCCCTGATCACTGGGGCCAGCGACAGCATCGGCCGCGCTTTTGCCGGTGAGCTTGCAGCAAGGGGCTTTGACCTTGTTCTGGTGGCACGGCGCGAAATCGTTCTCCAAGGACTGGCGCGGGATCTGTCGGCAAAACATGGCGTCAAGGTGCAGGTGATTGCGAAGGACCTGTCTGACGCTCCTGCCACCGCTGATCTGCTGAGCCAGACGGCGGATATGCCCGTGGGCCTTCTGGTGGCAGCGGCGGGCTTCGGCTCCATCGGTCCGTTTCTGGACCGAGACCCCGCGACCGAGGCGAACATGGTGGACCTGAACTGCCGCGCCGTGGTGGAGTTGACGCATGGCTTTGGCCAGCGCATGGCGAAAGTCGGCGGCGGCGGGATCGTGCTCTTCGGCTCGCTGTTGGGCTTTCAGGGCGTGCCGGGTTCTGCCACATATGCCGCGACCAAAGGCTTCGTGCAAAGCTTTGCCGAAGCGCTTGCCGTCGAAATGCGCCCCTTCGGGATCAGCGTCTTGTCGGTTGCCCCCGGTCCAGTCGGCACGGGATTCGCCGCGCGAGCGGGTATGCAGATGGGCAAGACCGACACGCCGCAGGCAGTGGCGCGGGATGCGCTGGCAGCTCTGGCCGGGGGAGGGACTGTACGGCCCGGGTTTATGGGCAAGCTGTTGGGCTGGTCGCTGGCCCCGCTACCACGCTGGGGCAGGGTCAGGGTGCTCGGCCAGATCATGACCGGCATGCGCGCCCCGGCAAAAGACTAGCTCATTCGCGGCGATCAGCTGCGTCAGCGCGCGGGCGGTCCGCACACCCCATTGGCCATCGATGGCTCCAGCGGTGTGGCCAAGTTTGTCCAAGCCGCTTTGGATCAGGCGGATGGCTTCGGCAGTATCTGGGATCATCGGGTCGCTCCTTCTGCCCGGTGGTGGGCAACAAAAAAACCCGCCGTGCGGGCGGGTCGGCGTAGTTGGGTATGGTTGGGTTTCGGGGAGCTCTGGGACGCTGTGCCAGTTCCCTGAGCAGCGTGTTGGTCTCGCGGGCCTGTTGCTTCAACTCCCGCTGCATCGATTGCTTGGCGCAATACAGTTTTGCATGCCGTGGCGGGTTGGCATCCTCGACCGGGGCCGGCGCTATAGCCTATTGCTATAGCGGCGCGGCGGGTCAAGCCGCCGTGGGACCGTCTGCGTTTGACTATGGGGCAGCGTCCGAACATTCATGACGCGTGGCTTTCGGAGGATCAGGGCGTGCAGCATTTCGGCCAGTTCTACATTGATGGCGCTTGGGTCCAGCCGCTGGCGGGCGGGCAGCGCACGCTGATCGATCCAACCAGCGAAGAGGCCTATGCCACGATCGTCTCTGGTGGCGGTGTGCCAGAGGTCAACCTTGCGGTTGCGGCGGCCAAGCGGGCTTTTGCAACTTATTCCACGACTTTCGTGGGCGAGCGTGTCGCTTTGCTGGACCGCATCATCGCTGCCTATGAGGCGCGGGCCGAAGCCTTTTCGCTTCTGATCGCGCAAGAGGTCGGCATCCCGGTCAGCTTTCGCGCTCAGGTTTCCGGCCCGGTCGGCCATATGAAGGTGGCGCGGGATTTGCTGAAAACCTATGCGTTTGAGACTCAACTGGCCGATACGATCATCCGGCGCGAGCCGATTGGAGTCTGCGCGCTAATCTCACCTTGGAACTGGCCGATCCAGACCTCTGTCATTAAGGCGATCTATGGGCTGGCGGCGGGTTGCACCGTGGTGCTGAAACCTTCGGATGCGTCACCCCTCAGCGGTATCCTGCTGGCCGAGGTGATGGAGGCGGCGCGTGTGCCGCCTGGCGTGTTCAACCTTGTGGTGGGCCGGGGCAGCGTGGTGGGCGAGGCGCTGTCGCGTCACCCGGACGTGGACATGGTATCTTTTACCGGATCGACGACGGCGGGCATCAAGGTGGGCGAGGCTGCGGCGCAGACCGTCAAACGGGTCTGTCTGGAACTGGGCGGCAAGTCGGCGAATGTGGTGCTGGAGGATGCCGATCTGGAGAAGGCCGCCCGCTGGAACATTCAGCGCTGCTTTACCAACTCCGGCCAGTCGTGCCACGCGCCAAGCCGAATGCTGGTCCAGGAAGATCAGATGGAAACCGTGCTGCCCTATCTGGTGGACGAGGTGAGCCGCTTTGTCCTTGGCGATCCGCGTGACCCCAAGACAACGATGGGGCCTGTGGTCAGTGCGGCTCAGTTCGACAGCATTCAGCGCCATATCCAGTCAGGCATCGCTGAAGGGGCCCGGCTGGTGGTGGGTGGCCTTGGCCGGCCTGACGGCACGAACCGGGGGTTCTTTGTCAAGCCGACGGTCTTTGCCGGGGTGACCCCCGACATGACCATCGCGCGCGAAGAGATTTTTGGCCCGGTTCTGGCCGTGATCCCCTACAAGACCGAGGAGGAGGCGTTGCAGATCGCCAATGACTCAATCTTTGGCCTTGGCGGCTATGTCTTCAGCCAGAACCGCAACCGGGGCTATGATTTTGCCAGCCGACTGCGGGCCGGGCGGATTTCCTTCAATGGAGCCAATACGAACTCTTTCACACCGATGGGCGGCTATAAACAGTCGGGGATCGGGCGATCGATGGGGGTCTTTGGGCTGGAGGAATACCTGGAGATAAAATCTGTTTATGGCTTTGAGGATGAGGCCCACCAGCTGCCGCCCGCCTGATGTTGGCGAAGATCCAATCTGCATCTAGTGGGCCGGCTTGGCGTCACGCCCCCCTGATCGCGTTGCGGCTACCCTTACGGCTAGGCTGTCGTCGACAGGTTATAATGTAATCCTATAGCAGAGGAATTGCTTCGCGGGTGGCTGATCCAATTTAAAAATAAATCAATACAATTGGTTGACCCTGTGGAGTCTTGAAATCCTACGATCTGCCCTCTTTGACCACCGTCACGGTTTCGGAATGGTACACGGCAAATATCCTTGCCTATAATTTATCCTTATAAGCCGCTCTCGCTGTCCCCGGCAAAGCCCTATGTCGTGGAAAGCCGCCATGTTACCCAAATTGTCGGGAGGAATGGCCGCAACAGTCTGGCACCTGTCACGGCAAAACCAATCTGAACATCGAAAGCGTCGAGGCGAAACCTGGCGTTCCAGCACATGGACCCGGTTGAGGCTCAGGAGGGAAAGACGGACCCACGCGGGCACCGTTTTCAACAAGCATGCCCGGCACATCCCGCATCTGGGAGGCCGGTTGAACGACAAAAGTTTCACGACAGGAGGACGGAATGCAAACTAAAGTCACGGAAAGCCACACCCACCGCGCGGCAAGAACATTGGCCTGTTCGGCCGCGCTGATGGCCGCAAGTTGGCTGCAAACAGGCGTCGCACAAGCGGAAGATCTGGTTTTCGGCTATGTTCCGGCTAGCCTTGAATATCCCTACAACGTCTCGACCGCCGAGGGATTCAAAGCGGCGGCGGCTGCGGCCGGCGTCAAGGTTGTGGTGCTTGACCCGCGCGGCAGCGTCGAAAAGCAAGGCAACTCGATCGATGATCTTCTAACCCAGAAGGTCAACGCCATCGGCTTCCTGCCGCTGGATTCGGTTGTGGCCGAAAGTTTCGTCGACAAGATCAACGCGGCCAATATTCCGGTCGTGGCGATCGCCTCGCAGGTGGGCGACCCGGCCAAACGCGCCGTTAACGATCCCTATCCGGGCTTGTCGGCCTTTGTGGCGACCGACAACTACAAGGCGGGCTATGCCTCGGGCGAGATGGCAGCCAAGATTCTGCCGAAGGACCATGCCGCCAAAATCGCCATTGTGCAGGGTGATCCGGCCTATGCCGTGGTCAAGCTGGACACCGAAGGCTTCAAGGCGGCATTGGACAAAGCGGGTGCCAAGTATAAGATCGTGGCCGAACAGCCTACGAACTGGACCCCGGATCAGGGTGAGCAGGTCTGCCAGAACTTCCTGACCGCGCATAACGACCTTGACCTGATCTTTAGCCAGGCTGACGACATGGCCATCGGCTGCGCACGTGCGATCAACGCGGCAGGCTCCAAGGTGCCGCTGATCGCCACGGGTGGCGGCTCCAAGCTGGGCCATGATGCGATTCTGGCCGGTGAGATGTATGGCTCGGTCTGTACCCGCCCGAAGCTTTTGGGCGCTTTGATGTTCAAGGCGATGCTCGAGGCCGTCAAGGATCCGAAAACGCCGAAGGCCCGTTATGTGACGTACGACATGCCGCAGATCACGAAAGACACCATCGACTCCTGCCCCGAACAGTGGTGATCGTTCTGACCTATAATTGAACGGAATTCCCGGGGCCGCGACTGGCCCCGGGCATTTGACTGATCCGGCCGGAACTGCCCGGCATACCTCAAGGACACCCCCATGAGCCAAGCCCCCACCTTCGACTTCACCGGAAAAGTGGCCTTCGTCACCGGCGCAGGCAGTGGCATCGGGCGCGCCACGGCACTGGCCTTTGCGCAGGCGGGTGCTGCTGTCGCGATGGTGGATATTGCCGAGGCCGCTCTGGCCGAGACCGCCGCACAGGTGGCAGCACTTGGGGCCAAGGGGTTGGCGGTGCGCTGCGATGTGACGAAATCGGCCGACATCAAGGCCGCGCTGGATCAGACCATCGCCGCCTTTGGCCGCCTGGATGCGGCCTTCAACAACGCAGGCATCGAACAGCCCGGCGCCTCGATCGTCGATCTGACAGAGGAAATGCTGGACCGGGTGCTGGCTGTGAACCTGAAAAGCGTGTTCTTGTGCATGAAGCATCAGATCCCGCTGATGCTGCAAAATGGCGGTGGGGCCATCGTCAACACCTCGTCGGGGGCGGGGGTGATCGCCATCCGCAACCAGTCGGGCTATTGCGCGTCAAAATTCGGGGTGACGGTTGCCTCCAAGGTGGCGGCGCTGGAGTTTGCGGATCAGGGCATCAGGGTCAATGCGCTGTGCCCCGGCATCATCGACACGCCGATGATCGCCCGCTACACCGGCGGCACCGAAGAGGGTCGCGCCCGCATCATCAAACAGGAGCCCGTTGGCCGTATGGGCCGCCCCGAGGAAATCGCGGCGACTGTGTTGTTCCTGTGTTCAGAGTCCGGCGGCTTTATCACCGGCCACGCCTTGGTGGCCGATGGCGCGCAGACCGCCGGGATCTAGGCGCTAGGCCAGACAGCGGATCAGATCGGTCGCATCCTCCAGATCGGCCAGACCCCGCGCCATATCCTCGGCGCGGGCCAGCCGGTCCGGGGGCATGGGAGTGACGCTGACGGCGGCGCATTCGCGGAACTTGGCACAGATGTCGTCCCAAGACAGTGGCGCATCGGCATTGCCGGGCACCTTCTGGCCTTCAACCAGCCAGCGCCGCCCGTCCTTGGCCAGAACCTCGACCCGGCCCGGCGGCAGATCAAGTTTCCAGTCAAGACCGGTGTCCGGGACGAGGGTGATCTTGCGGGCGGCCGCAAGTATCTCGGAGTCTGTCAGCCCCGCGGCGGTAAAGTCGGTGACGGCCATCCCGCGCCGCACCACCGCCACGGCGATCAGAAAGGGCAGGCTGAACTTGGCATCCGCCAAGGTGGCCGGGGCGCGGCGCTCCGCCAGCGGCTGGCACATCAGGTCGTGATAATCCCCGACATGTAGCTTGATTTCGGCGATATCCGCGACGGTCAGGTCATTCTCTGAAACGATGTCGATTGCCGCTTTCATATGGCTGTGGGCCGTGCCCACGCAGGGCCAGCGTTTGTACAGCGTGCCGCTGCCCAAAAGGTCAGTGCCAAGACTCGCGACCATCGCCGCCCGATCATACAATCCGCCAAAGTGGCTTGCAAAGACGCCGTAAGCGCCCTCGAACAGCCGGTCGATGCCGGTCACACCCTTTTCAGCCATCATCACGGCCAAAGCGGCGCCCTTGGCCGAAAACCCCGCATAAAGCCCGCGCAGATCGCTGCCGCGCCCGGCCACCATCTCCATGATGCCGCTGGACTGCATGCTGGCGATGCCCATGGCATGGCCGATCCGGGGCGCGGACAAGCCCGCCACCCGACCCGCCGCAGCCGTGGCCGCGTAGACGGCCAGCACGGTCGACAGGTTCCAATCCTTGCGCCAGACGACATTGCAGCGCACGCGGGCGAAGATGTCCTGGCCTATTGCAACCGCCGTGATCATCTCTCGCCCCGAGACGCCGCCACGCCGTTCGGCCAGGGCGAAAACCGCCGGGATGATGGAGCTGGCGCAGTGCTGGCCCCAAGGGGTCTGGTCGTCATAGTCCAGACAATGCGCCAAAGCGCCGTTGGCCAGCGCCGCCATCAGCGCCGGGGCTTTGCCGCCAAAGCCCAGAACGGTGCTTTGCTCTACGCCGCCACTTTCGCGCACAATGTCGATGACGCTGCGCGCCGCAGGCTCCATCCCGCTGGCGGCAAGGATGACGCCCATGGTGTCGAGGATCGACTTCTGCGCTGCCTCTCGCGCCGCGTCGGGCAGGTCGTCATACCGCAGATGCGCCGCGTGATTGGCAAAGTCGTGGACAAGGTCGCGTGGGGTGGACATGGGCGGGCCTTTCTTGCACTCGGCCTCAGTCTAGCCTGCCTTGCCGAGAAAGGTCAGGATTTGCGCGCCGCTGCACCGGTTCTCGGCGGTACTGAGTTATAACTTTTTATTTTACCCGCAAGCCGCGCAAAGCTGTCGCTTCATTGTGGCGGGACGGGCCTTTGGCTAGGGTTTGTCCATTCTTTTTGGACAGGTCCCCATGCATCCGATCCTCGCGTTTCCGGCACTTGCGGGCATGGTCTTTCCGGGGTTGGAGGCTGCTGAGGCCGTGCGCTTTCTGTCAGGGCCAGAGGCTTTGGCTGCCGTCCCCAAGGCCGAGCGCCAGGCCGTCCGCGTGCTGATGACCAGCGCCTCGCGCGGGTGCACCGCCGCACTTCTGGACCTGTTGCCAAACCTTGGCCTGGTGATCAGCCAAGGCGTGGGGTTGGACAAGATTGACGTGGCGGCACTGACCGCCCGTGGCATCCGTCTGCGCCCGGTGGGCGAGACGCAAACCGAGGATGTGGCCGATCTGGCGATGGTTCTGACGCAAATGCTGTGCCGCCGTCTGGTGCTGGCCGATGCCTTCGCCCGCAGCGGAACTTGGGCCAAGGGGCGCTTTGATCTGGGCGACAGCATCCACGGCATGACGATGGGCATCGCTGGCCTGAGTGGGCGGATCGGGCAGGCGATTGCCGCGCGGGCGCGGGTGTCGGGCATGCAGATTGCCGGGCTGAACCGGGCGTCCAATCAAGGACTTGGTGTGTTGCATGACACTTGGGCCGACCTTGCCGCAGCGAGCGATGTGCTGGTGCTGGCCGTCCCCGGCAGCGATGATCTGCACCATGTCATTGACGCAGCGGTGCTGGCCGCTCTTGGGCCAAAGGGCCGCTTGGTCAATGTCGGGCGTGGCAGCTTGGTCGACACCGAAGCGCTGATGACCGCGCTGGAACACCAGACCATCGCGGGGGCTGCTCTGGACGTGCTGGAAACCGAACCGCAGGTGCCCGCCCGTCTGGCCGCCCTGCCCAATGTCATTCTGACCCCCCATATCGGCGCGCAGACTTGGGGCCAACGCGCCCGCGCCGCCAAGATCATCGAGGCCGAGGCGCTGGCCTACCTCGCCACCCTATGAAGGATGCCGCCATGACCGAACTTGCCCAAGCGCCCTATCCCCGTATCGGTCTGTTGATCGACGGGGTCTGGATCTACGACCGCCCGGTCCTGTGCACCGTCGAGAACCCCTCGACCGAGGCCATTCTTGGCACCGTGCCCCGCGCCTCGGCGGCGGATTTGCAGGCGGCGCTGGACTCCTCCGCCCTGGGGTTTGAGGTCTGGCGCAAGACCTCGCCTTCGGCGCGTTCGGCCCTGATGCGGCGGGCGGCGGCGCTGGTGCGGGCGCGTGTCGAAGAGATCGCGCCGATCTTCGTGCAGGAATCCGGGCGGACCCTGACCGAGGTGCGTGGTGAGATCGAACGCTCTGCCACCTTCCTCGACTGGGACTCCGAAGAGTTGAAGCGCAACTACGGCCGCATTGTCCCCTCCGAAGGCCAGTTCACCCAATACGTCGTGCGTGAACCCATCGGTCCGGTGGCGGCCTTTACGCCCTGGAACGTGCCGATGAGCGCGCCGTCGCGCAAGATCAGCGCCAGTTTGGCCACGGGCTGTTCGATCATCCTGAAACCCTCGTCCGAGACGCCCGCCACCGCCTGCCTGTTCGCGCAATGCTTTCTGGATGCGGGCCTGCCGCCGGGCGTGCTGAACGTGGTTTTTGGCGAGTCTGATGAGGTGTCGCGCGCCTTGGTCCTGTCGCCGATCACCCGGCTGGTGACACTGACCGGGTCAACCGGCGTGGGCAAGCACCTGTCGCGGCTGGCGGTCGAGACGATGAAGCCGGTGTTGATGGAACTTGGCGGTCATGCCCCCGTGCTGATCGACGAGGGCGTGAACCCGGCCGAGGTGGCCAAGCTGGCGGCCAACTGGAAATACCGCATGGCCGGACAGTTCTGCTCGGCGGCCTCGCGGTTCCTGATCCACAAATCGGTCTATTCCGATTTCGTCGCGGCCCTGTCGCGGGAGGCGGATAACTGGAAGGTCGGCGATGGATTTACCCCCGGTGTGCAGATGGGCGCGCTGGCCAATCGCCGCCGTCTGGCCGCGATGGAGGAGTTTGTGCGCGACGCCACCGAACGCGGCGCACGCGTCACGGCGGGCGGCGCACGGCTGGGCAACCGGGGCTGGTTCTTTCAGCCAACGGTTCTGGCCGATGTGCCCTTGGACGCACTGATCATGACGGATGAGACCTTTGGCCCCATTGCACCCTGCATTGCTGTCGATTCGATGGATCAGGCGCTGGAGATCGGCAACAGCCTGCCCATGGGGTTGGGCGGGTTTGTATTTACCAACGACATGGCCACCGCCGATCACCTGACGCGGGAATTGCAGGCGGGGTCCATCGCGCTGAATTGCTTTACCAGCCCTGGCGCCGAGGCCCCCTTTGGCGGCTACCGCGACAGCGGCATCGGGCGTGAGGGCGGCCCGGAAATGCATGGCAGCTACACCATCGCCAAAACCATTGCGGAACGCCGGGTGCGGGTCTGACGCGGCGGGTTGTGTGCAGCACCCGGCCCTGCGACACTGAACCCCGCACAAAAGGCCAGACATGTTTGAGATTGACCCAAAGAAGCTGCTCTACTTCGCTTGTGTCATTGAACATGGCAGCCTGAACCGTGCGGCCAAGGTGCTGAACGTCTCGCAGCCGGCCCTGTCCACCTCGATGGACCGGCTGGAGGCTGCTATGGGGATGCAGCTTCTAGACCGGGGCCCGACCGGGATCGTGCCGACGCAGTATGGCGAGATCTTGTATTGCCACGCCCGCCTGATCCGCGAAGAGGTGGAACTGGCGAAGCGCGACCTGCTGAACGCCCGCAACGGCCAAGTGGAATCGATCCGCGTCGGCAGCCTGCCCAGCATGGCGGGCAGCATCATTCCCATGGCGCTGAGCCGGTGGCGGTCGCTGCATCCGGCGGGTCATTTGCAAGTGGTCGAGAACGCGCAGTTCGACCTGCTGACTGGCCTTCTGCGCCGGGATTTCGACTTTGTCATCGGCTTTACCGAGGTCTTCGATATGCTGGACGGTCTGCGCCAGAAGGTGCTGTTCCGCGACATTTTGTGCGTGATCGCCCGGCCCGGTCACCCCTTGCACGGGCGGGATGACCTGACCTGGACCGATCTGATGGGCTATCCGTGGATTTCGCCAACCTCGCGCCGCACCCATACCGTGCTGGAACATGTGATGAGTACGATGAATGTCGGCCCACCGCAGCAGATTACCGTCTGCGGTTCGGTGTCGCTGCTGAAATCGCTGGTGGCGGAGTCGGATAATCTGGCGCTGTTGCCCGCTCATGCCGCCGGGGCCGAACTGGCTGAGGCGCGGCTGGTGGCTCTGCCGTTTTCGGACCCCGTCCTGCATCGCAACATCGCGGTGTTCTTCCGCGAAGGCTATGAGATGGACGCACCCAGGCGTGATCTGGTAGCCTGCGTCAAGGAGTGCGGGCTGGAGCTGTCCCGCTCGCAATTGGTTTGACTTCCCCGGCAGAGCAATGCCCCGCCGGGGATATCGTCAGAACTTCGGCAAGGTGACCGAGAAGAACACCGACTCCGCACTGGCCTCGATGTCGACCGCCGCGTCTGAGGGTAGCAGTTCTATTGCGGTCTTGTCGCCGTAGGTCCTGCCTGCCACCGTGATCTTTCCGGTGGACATGAACAGCACCTCAATCTGGTCGCGGGTGCCGGTGTTCATCGTGGCCCCGGCGTCCAGCCGCAACATTCGGATCTGGGCATTGCGCTCGGTAAAGGTGCCCAGCAGCTTGGCCGAAACGCCCGGGGTGGCGGTGGCGATCCAGTCGCAGGCCGCAGGCTCCATCACCACCACGTCGTCATAGCGGGCCGGAGCGAAGGTCAGCTTGGTGCCCATCGCCTCTTCAAAGCAGGCGGCAGATCCGTCCATGTTGTGCTTTTGGCCCTTGTCGTCGATCCAGGTGAAGATGCCGTCCTTGAAGGTGCCTTTCTTGTTCAGCCGGTCATTCGCGGCTTCGCGCATCGGGGTGGACAGGAACCCAGATCCGCTGGCACCACCGAACTGGATCACCATC
Organism: Stagnihabitans sp.; assembly: GCF_964946895.1. Taxonomy (NCBI): domain Bacteria; kingdom Pseudomonadati; phylum Pseudomonadota; class Alphaproteobacteria; order Rhodobacterales; family Paracoccaceae; genus Stagnihabitans; species Stagnihabitans sp. The sequence goes on from NZ_CBBQHX010000012.1 coordinate 17,717, forward strand.
ATCTCCAGCCCTTCGGGCCGGTCCTGCGGGCCATAGTGCACACTTTCGGGGAAATAGGCGACCGAGCCTTCGCCCATCACCTTGTGCGGCGAAACCGGATATTTTCCCTTCAGCACATAGCGGATCTGATCAAAGTTGTGTCGGTGGCGCGGCGTGCCCCAGCCACCCGAACCGGTCAGACCGACGTTGAGAAGGTAGTTGTTGGGCGAACCATCCTCGCCCATCAGAAGGAACTTCTGGACCAGCTTGCCCTCGCGCATGGAGCCTACTTGTCCGGTTTCCGATGTTTCTGCTTCCGAGATACGCATGGTCCAGATCCTCTCATCATCGTCTCTGGAGTCAATTAATGCCTCAAAGGGTGGCCTGAATATCCCTGAAATTCAGGGCCTATAATATCTTGTTATTGCGAGAAGGACGGTTCTGGAGGTGCAGCTTGATAAAACGGCTGAGGAAATTCAAAGGTAAGGCAGCAGACCGGATATGGAATGATGATGACCGCCGAGATCACCCAAGCCAACCTGATGAAGGCCAAGATGCAGGCAGGCGGACTGGCGGTGGGCATGATCCTTCGGATGGTCAGCAACGTGCAGATCGCGGCTGTGGCCAAGAGTGCGGGGTTTGACTGCCTTTACATCGACCTTGAGCATTGCAGCTTTTCGCTGGAATCCGTCAGCCAGATTTGCATGATGGCAACCTCGCTGGGGGTCACCCCCATGGTGCGGGTGCCCGGCCATGACCCATCAATGATCAGCCGCACGCTGGAGGCCGGGGCGCAGGGCATCATCATCCCGCATCTGGACACCAAGGCCGAGGCCGAAGCGGTTGTGCAGGCCGCTAAGTTCCCGCCGTTGGGCATCCGTTCGCTTTTGGGGTTGAACCCGCACACCCTGTTCCGCGTCGGGCCTGCGGCGGAAACCATGCGCCAGATGAATGAGGCCGCACTGGTTGTGGCGATGATTGAATCCGTTACCGCTGTTGAGAATGCGGATGACATTGCCTCTGTCGCCGGGCTGGACATGCTGCTGGTCGGCACGAACGACCTGTGCAACTCGCTGGGCATACCGGGGCAACTGGATCACCCTTCCGTGCGCGAGGCTTATGCGAAGGTCGCCGCCGCCTGTGCCCGGCATGGCAAGCATATGGGGGTAGGGGGTCTCAATTCCCGCCCCGATGTCGCCAAAGAAATGATCGCGCTGGGCGGGCACTATGTCTCGGCTGGCAGTGATGCGGGGTTCCTTATGGCCGCCGCAAGTGCCACCGCCGCCATCTACCGCTGACCCTTGGAGAACACCCGTGAACACCAACACTGACCTGTCCCAACCTGCCCGTGACTTCAGCGTGCAGAACCGCGTCGTGATCGTCACCGGGGCGGGGCAAGGCATCGGGCGCGAACTGGCCCGGCAATTCGCCGCTGCGGGCGCCGTGGCAGTCGTGGCCGACCTGAGCCTGCACAACGCCACAGGCGTCGCCGCTGAAATCACCGCGTCGGGCGGTCAGGCTTTGGCCTTGCAGGTGGATGTGTCAAAGAAAGCCTCGGTCGAGACGATGGTCGCGGCCACGTTGAAAGCCTTTGGCCGGGTCGAGGTTCTGATCAACAACGCCTCGCTCTTTTCAGCCCTGGTCAAACGCCCCTTCGACCAGATCCCCGAGGCTGAGTGGCAAAGGGTGATGGACGTGAACATCAATGGCGTGTTCTTTTGCACCTGTGCAGTCATGCAGGCGATGCGGCAACAGAAGTTTGGCCGGGTGATCAACATCTCCTCCGCCTCGGTCCACCGGGGGACGAAGAATTACCTGCACTACGTCACCTCAAAATCCGCTCTCATCGGCATGACCAATTCGATTGCGCGTGAGGTCGGGGCCGAAGGCATCACGGTCAACTGCATCCGTCCGGGGACCGTCGCGACCGAGGTGGCTGAGCGGGTCGCCAGCCTGACCCCCGAAATCCGCCAGCGCAACATCGACCTGCAATGCATCCCTCGGACCATCGTGCCGTCGGATCTGGTCGGGCTGGCGATGTTCCTGTCGTCGCCTGCGGCGGCCTTCATCACCGGGCAGACCATGGCCTGCGATGGCGGCTATACCCATAGTTTCTGAACAGGTGTCGGGAACCGGCACTTTTGCCGCGTGAACTGGCATATCCTCCTATTCAACCCTGACCACAGCGGAGCTAAAGCGGATGAAGATCGGAATTGTGGGACTTGGGTCGATGGGCTTTGGCATGGCAGCCTCGTTGCTGCGGGCGGGGCATGAGGTCTGGGGCGCGGATGTGAACCCCGAAGCGGTCCGGCAATTGCAGGAAAAGGGGGGCAAGGACTTGTCCCCCTCGGCGCTGGAGGCGCTGGTGGTCGTGGTGCTGAATGCCGCGCAGGTTGAATCGGTACTGTTCGGGGCGGAGGGCCTTGCGTCGAAGCTGCCCAAGGGTGCGGTAGTGATCTGCTGCGTGACGGTGGCACCGGACTTTGCGCGGGTGATGGCTGCACGCTGCGAGGCTTTGGGGCTTTTGTATCTGGACGCGCCGATCTCCGGAGGGTCGGTCAAGGCGGCGGCGGGCAAGCTGTCAATCATGGCCTCGGGCACGCCGGCGGCGTTTGCGGCGGCCCGGCCGGTGCTGACGGCCACGGCGGAGAAGGTGTTTGAACTGGGCGACAGCGCGGGCATGGGGTCCGCTATGAAGGCGGTCAACCAGATGTTGGCGGGCGTCCATATCGCTGCCATGGCCGAGGCGGTGACCTTTGGCATGACGCAGGGGATTGCGCCGGAAACCTTCCTCAAGGTTATCCCCGATTGCGCGGGCACCAGTTGGATGCTGGAGAACCGGGCGCCGCATGTTGTGGCGGGCGACTACACGGCACATTCGGCGGTGGACATCTGGCCCAAAGACCTTGGCATCGTTCTGGACGCCGCCCGCGCCGCCAAATTCGCCGCCCCCCTGACGGCGGCAGCCTTGCAGCAGTTCGTCGCGGCCTCGGGCATGGGGCTGGGGCGGCAGGACGATGCGGCGGTGGCCAAGGTCTACGCGCGTAATGCCTCGCTGACCCTGCCGGGCGAGGGATGAGATGACGTTCTTCGGTGCCATTGCGGATGATTTCACCGGGGCGACCGATCTAGCCGGGCTTCTTGCGCGCTCCGGCGTGTCGGTGTCATTGCGGTTGGGCATTCCATCCGGGCCGCCCACGGACACAGCCGCCATCGAGATCATCGCCCTGAAATGCCGCACCGCGCCGGTGGTGGAGGCCGTGGCCGAGGCGCGCAAGGCGCTGGCATGGCTGCGCAAGGCCGGGGCGCAGCGGTTTTTCTGGAAGTACTGCTCCACCTTCGATTCCACGCCGCAAGGCAATATCGGCCCGGTGGCCGAGGCTTTGATGGCGGACCTTGGCACCGATCAAACGATCTACTGCCCCGCCTTTCCGGAAAATGGCCGCAGCATCTTCATGGGCAACCTGTTTGTGGGAGAGCAGCCCCTTTCGGAAAGCCCGATGAAGGACCACCCGCTGACGCCGATGCGCGACAGCAACCTGATGCGACTGCTGGCCCCTCAGGTCACAAAGGCAGTCGGGCTGGCCAACCGTCACTCCGTGGCCAAAGGGGCCCTGCAGCAAAGGCTTGCCGAATTGCAATCGGCAGGGGTGGCGCATGTCGTGGTGGATGCCGTCAGCAATGACGACCTTGGCCTGATTGCCGCGGCCTGTCAGGACATGACCCTGTTGACCGGCGGCAGTGCCATGGCAATGCCGCTGCCCGGCCTTTGGCTCGCACGTGGGCTCATCTCAAAGGCCGCAGTCGGGGATGCGCCACAGGCAGAGGAAGGCGGGTCCATCGTCCTGTCAGGCTCCTGCTCGGCCATGACCAACCGGCAGGTGGCAGATTATCTGGCGGCGGGCCATCCGTCGTTCCGTCTGGACCCCGTGGAACTGGCGCGGAGCGGGGCGCAGCCCGCGTTGGACTGGTTGGCCGGACACGCGACCTCGGCACCGCTGGTTTACGCGACGGCAGAGCCGGGGGATGTCAAGCGGGCGCAGACCCAACTTGGCACCGAGGCCGCAGGCCAGTTGGTTGAGGCGGCATTGGCGGATTGCGCCGTTGCGGCGCGCGATCTTGGCACCCGGCGCTTCGTCGTGGCGGGCGGAGAAACTTCGGGTGCTGTCGCCAAGGCGCTTGGCATCGGCAGCCTGCGCATCGGTCCCGAAATTGCCCCCGGCGTTCCTTGGTGCTTTGCGCACAGCGGCGGACATTCTGTCGCCATCGCGTTGAAATCGGGTAATTTCGGGAAGCAGCGTTTCTTCACCCAAGCCCTTGAGGCGCTGCCGTGACCTCTAACGCCGCCCTTCGCGAACAGATCTGTACCCTTGCGAAGTCGATGTTCGACCGGGGGCTGACCAGCGGTTCGACCGGCAATATCTCGGCCCGGACCGAAGATGGCGAGTTGCTGGTCACACCCACCGGCACCAGCTTTGGCCGTCTGGACCCCGCACGGCTCAGCCATTTTGACGCCAAGGGCACGCTGATCAGCGGCGACAAGCCTACCAAGGAAATGCCCCTTCATGCGGCCTTCTACGACACGCGCAATTGCGGTGCCGTGGTGCATTTGCACTGTTGCCACGCGGTGGCGCTGTCCACTTTGCCGGGGGTCGATGAGGACAATTTCCTGCCGCCGATCACCCCTTATGCCGTCATGCAACTCGGCCGGGTCAAACTGCTGCCCTACTTCAGGCCCGGCGATCCGGCCATTGGGCAGGCGGTGAAGGGGTTGGCGGGCAAGCGCAGCGCAGTGATGCTGGCCAACCATGGCCCCGTGGTGGCGGGCCGCGACTTGGAGGCCGCCTGCAACGCCATCGAGGAACTGGAGGCGACGGCCCGCCTTGCGCTCATGACGCGCGGCCAAAGCCCCAGGCTCTTGACCGAAGCGCAGGTCCGCGATGTGGTCACGACCTTTGATGTGGAGTGGGATGGATGAAATTCTCGGCCAACCTTGGGTTCCTTTGGGCTGACCGCCCTCTGCCCGATGCGATCCGTGCCGCCAAGGCCGCAGGCTATGACGCGGTCGAGTGTCACTGGCCCTATGCCACGCCCGCCGCCGATACTCTTGCTGCCTTGCAGGAGACCGGTCTGAGCATGCTGGGCCTGAACGCCAGTCGGGGCAATACTGCCATTGGCGAGGTCGGCCTGTGCGCGATGCCGGGGCGCGAGGCGGATGCGCGTGCCGCGATCGACGAGGCGCTGACCTATGCCCATGCCACCGGCACCCGTGCGGTGCATGTTCTGGCAGGCATCACCAGCGGACCTCGCGCCCGCGCAGCCTTTGTCAGCAACCTGACCTATGCGTGTGCCCAAGCGGCCCCGAACGGGATCACCATCCTGATCGAGCCTTTGAACCCCCACAACAACCCCGGCTACTTTCTGAACTCCACCGGTCTGGCTGCCGACATCATCCGCGAGGTGGGCCAGCCCAACCTCAAGCTGATGTTCGACTGCTACCATGTCCAGATCATCGAAGGCGACGTGACCCGCCGGCTGGAGGCTTCGCTGCCCCTGATCGGCCACATCCAGATAGCCTCGGTTCCGGATCGGGCTTGCCCGGATCATGGGGAGCTGGACTACGGCTTTGTGCTGGCGCGGATTGCGGAACTTGGATGGACCAAGCCGATTGGCGTCGAATACCTGACCGGCGGCGCAGTCCCTGACATGCGCTGGCTTGACCGCTACCGATAACCTGCAAGGAACTGAATGATGACCCAAAAACCCGTCATAGGCTTTATCGGACTTGGCTTCATGGGCCACGGTATGGCGAAAAACCTGCGGCTGAACGGCTACGACCTTTGGGTCAAGGGCCGCGCCAACCGGACCCCGGTGGAAAGCCTGCTGGCCCTTGGCGCGCAAGAGGCTGGCAGCCCGAAGGAGATGGCGGAAAAGTGTGACATCATCCACATCTGCCTGTCGAACTCGCCACAGATCGAAGCCACGATGCGCGGCCCCGATGGAATTTTGGCGGGCGCGCGCCCCGGTTTGATCGTGATCGACACCTCCACTGCCAATCCAGGCTCGACCGAGGTGCTGGCGGCGGAACTGGCGGCCAAGGGGGGGCATTTTGTCGATGCTCCTCTGGGCGGCACCCCGGTTCAGGCCGAAGATGGGCAACTCAGCGCCATGGTCGGCTGTGACGAGGCGATCATGGACCAGATCACCCCGGTGATCAGCGCTTGGGCCGCCCGCATCACCCGCATCGGCCCGGTCGGCAGCGGCCACAAGATGAAGCTACTGATGAACTTCATCAGCCTGTCCTATGGCGCCCTGTTCTCGGAGGTTGTGGTGCTGGGCGCCAAGGTCGGCATCTCGGCCCAGACCATCCGCGAGGTGATCTCTCCCAGCCGAATGGGTTGCGGGTTCTTCGAGACGTTCATGGGCTACGTCGTGGACCGCAACCGCGACAGCCACAAATTCTCGATCGCCAATGCCGCCAAAGACCTGCGCTATGTCAACGACATGGCGTCGGATGCGCAGATGATGAACGTGATGGCCGCAGCGGCGCAGCATTACTACAGCCATGCGGTCGCAACGGGGCACGAACAGGATTATGTGCCGATGCTCTCTGATCTGGTCGGAACCCTGAACGGTGTGGACATGGCAGAGGCGGTCGCCGAGGGAGCGAAAGCCGTCTGAGGCAAGCATTGGGCGCAGCCCCCCGCCGAGGCGACTGCGCCCGTCACGAACTATGCATATACCCCGTGACCGATAGTCGCCCCATTCCGCGCCCCTGTCAAAACCGGGGTATAACATCAGGTGATCACCCTTTTTGGCCGCAGGCCCACCAGCCCTGCCGCAAGGGCAGAAGCCACGATGGCCGCCAGAAAAACCGCCCAAAGCCCGACTCGGTCGGCGATCTGGCCCAGAAGCAGACCCGAAACCCCCATCGAAAGGTCAAAGAAGGCCGAGTAATAGCCCAAGGCCCGTCCCACCCGCTCTGGCGCCACGGCACGCACCGCTTCGCGGCCTAGGGCGGGGTAGATGAAAGCATAGCCGGCACCCGCCAGAAAGCTCGCCATCAGGGCCACGGTTTCAAAGCCGCCCTGCATCAGTCCCGCCAGTCCCAGCATCTGCACCGACAGAAAGACCAACGCCGTCTTGCGCCCGCCCAGCCGGTCGGGAAGGCTGGAAAAGGCCAGCCGCATCAGCACCAAAGCCACGGCAAAGGCGCTGAATGGCGCCCATGTCGGCTGCCAGCCCCGGTCCAGGAACAACAGGACCGAAAAGAACGCCATGGCACTATAGCTGAACCCGGCCAGCCCCGCCGCCATCCCTGGCCGTGCCACCGCCGCCAGAACCGACGACCCCTTGCCGATCGTCTTGGGCACCGGCACCGGGCCAGGTCGAGGCAAGATCAGGACCGCCGTCAAGACCGGGATTACCAGCGTGATCCAGGCGATCCCGCCAAAACCCATGACCGCATAAAGCGTCCCTCCCAATGGTCCGCCCACAGCCAGCGCCACATAAAGCGCTGTCCCCGTCCAACCGATCACCGCGCCCGCGCGATCCTGTCCGGCCAGCGCCAGCCCCCAGGATTGACCGGAAGTGATGATGAAACTCTCTGCCCCGCCCAACAGAGCCCGTGCCAACACAAGGCTGGCCAAAGCGCTGACTGGTGTGGCCGCAAGCAGCACCGAGCCGAGGTAAAATCCCCCGGCGGCAAAGCTTAAGGCCAAACCTGTCAGCATGGCGGCCTTGGGCCCCCTGTGGTCCGCCATCCGGCCCGACCAGATGCGCGCGATGACCGCGCTGATGAACTGCGCCCCGGCTACGGCCCCCACCACATCCGCGCCAAAACCAAGCTCGGCGTGGATATACAACGGCAGCGTGGCCAGCGAGGCCCCGGTGATCAGAAAGATCATGGCCACCGCCAGAAGGGCTGGCAGAACGGCGGCAAGCAAGGAACGGTCGTCGCTCACGGAGGCCTCGAGTCGGGAAAGGGATGCCAAAGGATCGCGCTTTGTTGAAGAATGTCCAGAGAACTTTTCGCTGGGGCAATGTGATCTTGCTTCCATTTATCGACGCCGTCGATAAGGCCAATGGGCCTTGCGCCATAGTGTCTGCGGCCACGATGCCCTATGTTAGACGTATCCCCACCAAATCCCGAGGTCCCGTGACCGGCTTGTCCAGCCCAAACGAAGCAGTCACGCGCCCGGCTTGGGGTGGCGTGCTGGCGATGACGCTGTGCGTCATGGTGTTGATCGCATCCGAATTCATGCCAGTCAGCCTGCTGAGCCCCATTGCCCGTGACCTTGGCCTGACGGAGGGGCAGACTGGGCAGGCCATCTCGATCTCCGGTCTGTTCGCGGTGATCTTCAGCCTGACATGGCACCGGGTGCTGCGTTCGACGGATCGGCGCCGGGTGATGACTCTTATGGCCGGATTGTTGGCCCTATCTGGAACGTTGGTCGCCTGCGCGCCTGATTTCCTGACGCTGATGGCGGGGCGGGCCGTGCTGGGGGTAGCGATCGGCGGGTATTGGTCGCTTGCCACGGCGGTGACCTTACGCATCTTGCCCGGGCCCCAGGTGGCTGCGGGCATGGCGATGACCAGCGCCGGGGTCGCCCTCGCCTCGACCATTTCGGCCCCTTTGGGAAGCACATTGGGCGAGGTGATCGGCTGGCGCTGGACCTTCTTTTCCGTGGTGCCGCTGGCGCTGATTGCCATGGTCTGGCAGGCGAAGGCCCTGCCGTCTTTGCCCGCGCTGGGGCGAAAACGAGACAGCCTGGGCCTGCTGGTTGATAAAGGCGTGCTTTGGGGCCAGGCGGCGCTGCTGACCTTCTTTGCCGGGCAATTCATGCTGTTCACCTATCTGCGGCCATTTTTGGAGCAGATCACGCAGGTTTCCGTCCCGGTTCTTTCCGCGCTGCTGCTGATCTTGGGGCTGGCCGGTGTGCTGGGCAATGTGCTGGTCCGCATGGCCCCGCGCATCGGGCCGGACCGGCTGTTGGTTGGCGTTCCCTTGGCCATGGCGCTGATCGCCGGGGCGCTGGTGGTCTGGGGCGCGGACCGGCCGGTTGTAGCGGTGCTGCTGGCCCTGTGGGGCTTTGCCGCGGCCCCGGCCCCGGCGCTGTGGGGGATGCGGCTGACCCGCGCCCGCCCCAACGATGCCGAGGCGCTGGGTGGCCTGTTCGTGGCTACAATACAACTGGCCATCATGCTGGGTGCGGTGTTGGGCGGGTTGGTGATGGACCGCGCAGGCCCGCTTGCCACCGCTGGCGTGTCTACTGCCTTCCTTGCCGTCGCCACAGCCATCGCGGCCCGCGCCTGTAGCGTGCTGGCCCATTCTTCATCCCTTCAACACAGGAGTTCGCCATGAAAATTCAGACCCCCGGCAGCCTGCCCTCCATCGAAGGCCCCAGCGACTGGTTCACGGGGCGGGTGCGCATTGACCCGCTTTTTCCCTTCGATTTGCCATCCAGAATGGGCGGCAATGCCGTGACGTTTGATCCCGGTGCGCGAACGGCTTGGCACACGCACCCCGTGGGTCAAGTCCTGATCATCACCGCAGGGTGCGGCTGGGTTCAGCGTGAGGGTGAGCCCGCCCGTATGGTGCGCCCCGGCGACGTGGTGCGCTTTGCGCCGGAAGAACGGCACTGGCACGGCGCTACCGCCACAACCGGCATGACCCACATCGCCATTCAGGAGTACCTCGACGGAGTGCCGGTGACATGGTTGGAGCAGGTTTCATCCACCGACTACACCGGTCCCATGGCATGACCTTTGCACGGGACGGCAAGGGCCTTTGCGCCGCTCCGCCTGCTTTGCGCTTGAAAGGGCAGGGCTGCGAGCGTCCATTTGCGACAAATGGAGGCGCGCATGGACGTTTATGATTACATCATCGTGGGCGCGGGCTCTGCCGGGTGCCCGGTGGCGCGGGCTTTGTCGGAGGATCCTCAGGTCAATGTCCTGCTGATCGAGGCGGGGCCGCATGCAGACCGGTTCTGGGTGAACACGCCTGCCGGGATGGCCAAGTTGTACTTCAACGAAAAGCTGAACTGGAATTACCACACAGAGGCGATGTCCCAGTTGAAAGGCCGCCAGATGTATTGGCCACGCGGCAAGACCTTGGGTGGGTCGTCCGCGATCAACGGCATGATCTTCATCCGAGGCCATGCCAAGGATTTCGACAGCTGGCGTGATCTTGGCAACCCCGGCTGGAGCTATGAGGACGTGCTGCCCCATTTTCGCGCGATGGAGCATTTTGAGCGGCGTCAGGATGCCTTTCGCGGGCAAGGCGGGCCGTTGAACATCAGCGATCCGGTGGTCGTCGAACGCTCCAGCCTTGATTTCATCGAGGCAGCGGCACGGCTTGGCCATGAAAAGACCGAGGATATGAACGGCCGCGTGCATGACGGCGTGGGCCTCATGCAGCACACCATCAAGGGTGGGCGTAGGCATTCGGCCTTTGCGGCATTCATCAAGCCTATCCTGCACCGCAAGAATCTCAGCGTGTTAACCGATGCTCCGGTCCAGCGTGTGTTGTTTGAAGGTCGCATGGCCACCGGGGTCGAGGTGCTGCATCAGGGCCGCAAGCGGCAGATCACGGCGCTGCGCGAGGTGATCTTGTCGGGAGGGGCGATCAACACGCCTCAGCTTTTGATGCTGTCGGGCGTAGGTCCGGGGGCAGAGGTGACGCGGCACGGGCTGCCGTTGGTGCTGGACAGTCCCGGAGTGGGCCAGAACCTGCAAGACCACTTTTACATCCACACCGGGTGGCGAGCGACGGCGGACAGTTCGTACAACACCAGCCTTGCGGGCCTGTGGAAGTATTGGGAGGGGTTCAAATACCTGATGACCCGGCGCGGTTACCTTGCGCTCGGGTCGTCTCAGGTTGCGGCATTCGTGAAAAGCGCGCCCGATGAACCCTATGCCGACCTGCAGATCAGCTTCCGGCCCATGACCTTCCAGTATTTCCCCGATGGCACGGTTGCGGTGGAAAAGCGGCCCGGCATGGGGGTTTCGGTCTATCAATTGCGCCCGCAGACTGCGGGGACGGTGACATTGCGTTCGGCCAACCCGGCCGACAAGGCGGTGTGCGCGCCGCATTTCCTGACCGATCCCTATGACATCGGGGCGATGATCAGCGGCATCATGCAGATCAGGCAGATCATGGGGACCGAGCCCGTCAAATCCCGGGTTGTGGCCGAAGAGGTGCCAGGGCCGGGGGTGCGGACCGATGACGACATCTTCCGCTACATGGAGGAAACCGGCAATTCGGCGCACCATCAGGCTGGCACCTGCAAGATGGGGCAGGATGCCATGGCGGTCGTGGACGCGCGCCTGCGGGTGCGCGGGATAGAGCGGTTGCGGGTCGTTGATGCGTCGGTCATGCCGCACCTGACCTCGGGCAACACCAACGCGCCGACGATCATGATCGGCGTCAAGGGAGGGGAGATGATCCGGCAGGACTCAGTTCCCCGCCGGATCTGAGGGTCAGACCTTCAGGATAACCTTGATCGCCTCACGAGCATCCATCGCGGCATAACCTTCCGCCACACGCTCGATCGGCAGTTCAAGGTCGAACACGCGGCCCGGTTTGATCTTGCCCATCAACACGCGGTTCATCAGGTCGGGCAGGAAACGGCGCACCGGGGCCGGGCCGCCCAGCATGCGCTTTTGCGCAAAGAACATATTTGCCCCGTCAAAGGCCACACCATGCGGCACGCCAACATAGCCGATGCTGCCGCCCGGACGGGTGCAGGCGATGGCTTGATCGAACGATTCTTGGTGGCCCACGCATTCCAGCACAGAATCCGCGCCAACGCCCTTGGTCATCTCCATGACGCGGGCGATGCCCTCGGCCCCGCGTTCCGCCACGATGTCGGTGGCGCCGTAGTCCAGCGCCAAGGCCTGCCGCGTGGCATGGCGGCTCATGGCGATAATACGTGCGGCCCCCATTTCCTTGGCGGCCAGAATGCCCATCAGGCCGACCGCGCCATCGCCCACGACAACCACCGTGCCACCCGGCCGCACATTGGCGGCATCGGCGGCGTACCAGCCGGTGCCCAGAACGTCAGAGGTTGCCAGAAGGTCGGCGATCTGGTCATCAGCCGGCATCTCCAGCGTCGGCACCAAAGTACCGTCTGCCAAGGGCACGCGGGCATAGGGGGCCTGCGCGCCCGACATGAACTCTCGTTGCACGCAGGAGGATTGGAAGCCATACTGACAATGCGGGCAGCTGTTGTCGGACAGGCAGAACGAGCCTACGACGAATTGGCCCGGCTTGATGGTGCGGACCTCTGACCCCACCTCGACCACCACGCCGCAGTATTCATGGCCCATGTGCATTGGCTGATCCATCGGCTGCAACCCGCGATAGGGCCACAGGTCAGACCCGCAGATGCAGGTGGCCGACAGTTTGATGATGGCATCGGTGGGCTTCAGGATCTTGGGGTCATCCACGGTTTCGTAGCGAATATCCTTGGGTCCGTGCAGAACGGTTGCATACATCGCAGTCTCCAATCTTGGGGTTCAGGACAGCAGGGAAAGCCGCAGCAGGAATTTGCCGCGTGTCATCAGGGGTTTGGGGCCAGAATCAAGCCTGCCCAGGCGGATCAGGCCGGGGGAATAGCGGTATCGGTCATAGTAGAAAACCAGATTGCCCCAAGGCACGTAGTAACACAGATCACCTACCGCCTCAGATGCGAAGGGGCCAGCGCCCCGGTCGGTCATCTTGCGCGGCAGGTAGGCAATTTTCTCGTTGGTCGAATAGTCCTCGATCGTCAGTTCCAGGGGCAGCAGGGACAAAAGATCGCGGGCCGAAGGGTTACCCTCCAGCGTCGCGGTGAAAACATGGGCACCGAAAGCGCATTCGATCTGCATGGACGCTCGCATCAAGGTCTGCGTGAAGGCTAACACCAAGGGCATTGGATGATTAGTGCTGCCAATCCGCTTGATCTTATCGACAGGGCGCATAAAAGGGGCGGCATGGCAGACTATGATCTGAACGATTTCCAGTGGTTTCTGGTTCTTGCGCGCGAGAAAAGCTTTACCCGGGCGGCGGCGAAGCTGGGTGTTGCGCAATCGACCCTCAGCCATACGATCAAGCGGCTTGAGGGGCGGTTGGGTCTGCGCCTGTTCGCCCGCACCACCCGCAGCGTTGGTCTGACAGATGCGGGGCAACGGTTGGTCGAGGCTGTGGGGCCAAGGCTGGAAGCGATTGAAACTGACCTTGCCGTGCTGATGGCGGCGCAGGACGCGCCCTTTGGCTCGGTGCGGATCACTCTGTCGGACCACGCGATGGAGTGGTGCATCTGGCCGCGCATTGGCCCGGTCTTGCAGCGCTATCCCGGCATCCGGCTGGAACTAAACTGCGAAAGCAGCCTGCGCAACATTGTCGAGGACGGGTTTGATGCGGGCATTCGTCTGGGTGAAAGTCTGGAAAAGGACATGATCGCCGTCCGCGTCAGCCCCGATTGGCGGTTGGTGGCCGTGGCCTCGCCCGGCTATTTGGCGGATCGCCCGCTGCCGCAGAACCCGCGCGACCTGATGGCCCATACCTGCATCAACCTGCGCCACTCCATCGCCGGGGGGTACTATGCCTGGGAATTCGCCAAGGCCGGGCAAGAGATGCGCGTGCGGGTCGAGGGGCAACTGACCTTCAACTCCTCTCGGGCCGCCGTACAGGCGGCGATCGAGGGGCATGGCATTGCCTACGCACCCGAAGATCTGGTGACAGCCCCCCTGCAAGACGGGCTACTGGTTGCCGTGCTGGAAGACTGGAGCCCGCATTTCCCCGGTTATTTTCTGTACTATCCCAGCCGCAGCCAAAACGCGCCCGCCTTTACCGCGATTGTAAACGCCCTGCGGGTCCGTTGACCTTTGCGGTATAGGTGAAGGTCTTTTCCAAGCCCACCCATATCGGTGCCTACACCCTGCGCTTAGACTGCGCCCGGAACCCGCGCCCGTAATCTGGCTCGGCGGAGGACTGGATGCGCAGAACCCAGGGGCTTCACGCCAAGGCCCGGATGGGCCTTGGCCCGGTTCCTGCCGTTTGCGCCCCCGGATGAACACGAAGGAAAGGATACCACAATGCCCCTACTGACCGGCAAGATCGTACTTATCACCGGAGCGCTTGGCACCCTCGGCCGCGCCATGGTTGCGCGTTATGCCGAAGAAGGCGCCCATGTCGTAGCCCTTGACCGGCCCGACGCACCCAACCCGCAAGAGGCGCTGGACGCCATCGTCAAAGGCGTGCGCTTTTTCGGCTGCGATCTGAATGATCTGGTTGGCACGGAAAAGGCGGCTGCGGCCCTGGCGGAAGAGGTTGGCGGCTTTGATATTCTGGTCAACAACGCGGCTTACGTGGTGAACAAGGGCCACGAGGAATTTTCCATCGAGGAATACGAAGACGAGGTGCGGATCAACTCCTCGGCGCCCTTCGTGCTGATGCGGGTCTGTTCCAAGCACATGAAAGCCAAGAAATACGGCAAGATCATCAACATGACCTCGCTGACGCTGACCGGGCATTGGGATGGGTTTGTGCCCTATGTCGCCTCCAAAGGGGCGATGTACGGGCTGGTCAAGTCAATGGCGCGGGAATTGGGCATCTACGGCATCTGCGTCAACGGCATCAACCCAGGCGCCATCGTGTCCGAGGCCGAATGGCGGCACTTTGGCGCCAACCGTGAGAAGTACCACCAGTGGATATTGGAAAACCAAAGCCTGAAGCGCCGGATCGAGCCGGTGGATATCGCCAACACCGCTATCTTCCTTTCGTCCTCGCAGGCTGATCTGATCAGCGGGCAGGATATCCACGTGGACGGCGGCTGGTAACAGTCCGGGCGAAGGGGGAGGACGGCATGCGCGACCACAAGGCCGAAAAAATGGCCGAGGATTTCATCTTTCTGGAAGGCGCCAAGTGGCGCGACGGTAGGCTTTGGGTGTCAGATGTCTTTGACCACAAAGTTTACCGCCTTGGCCTGAACGGCGAGCGTGAGAAGATCGCGGATGTGCCCCACCGCCCCTCGGGCCTTGGTTTTCTGCCGGATGGGACGCCGATTGTGGCTTCCTCCAAGGACTTTCGGCTATATCGGATCGCGGCGGACGGGATCGAGGAATACGCCGACCTCACGCGCCATGTCGGCGGCCACGTCAACGACTTTACCGTTGACCAAGCGGGGCGCATCTACGTCGGAAATTTCGGCTACGACTACGATGGGGGGGAGGCCGTGCGGTCCACCCACATCCACCGCGTCGATCCGGATGGGTCGATTTCCATCGCGGCCTCGGATGTCGAATTTCCCAATGCCATGGTCATCATCAACAACGGCCGCACGCTGGTCGTGGCAGAGACATGGCGCGGCAAGCTGACGGCGTTTGACCTTGCGGACGGCGTCCTTTCGAACCGCCGCACCTTTGCCGATCTTGGGCCGCGCCAGCCCGATGGCCTGTGCGCCGATGCCGAAGGCGCCATCTGGACCGGCTGTTTTAACACGGGCGAGTTTCTGCGGGTGTTGGATGGCGGCCAGATCACCGACCGCGTGGCCTTTGACGGCTGCGGTGTGGCCTGCGTCATTGGCGGGCCGGACCGGCACACTTTGTTCTGCACCGTCTATTGCGGCCCCGTCGAGGATTTGGTCGCCGGACAGCGCAAGGCGGCAGTCTTTACCGTCACGGTCGATGTCGGTGCGCCGTAGCGCCATTATTGCACGCGGCGCAAAAATCGTCGCCGCCCGCTGGCGGTGGCGATGGCGCCGCATTCTGCGCTAAGCCTGAAGCCGAACAAGGGGAGGAACCCGAATGCAACTGACTTTCGCCGAGGCCAAGGCGCTTGCCGTCGATGTCCTGTCCCACCAAGGCATGCCCGCGGATCACGCAGTCATCGTGGCCGACCATCTGATTGACGCGGCAGGCGCGGGCCACGCCTTTGCAGGCCTGCCTCGTGTGATGGCTTTGGTGGAGCATCTGAAGGACCATCCCGCAGGTGCGCCCATCACGGTGACCGAGCGTGGCACGGGTGCGGCGGTGATCGACGGGGGCGGGAACAACGGCTATGTCACCTCGCTGATCGGCATCGACAAGGCGATTGATCTGGCGCGCAAGTCCGGGGTCGGCGTGGTGGGCATCCGCGACACATGGTTCAGCGGGCGGCTGGCCTATTATGTCGAACGGGCGGCGCGGGCGGGCTTTATCGCCTTTCACACCGCCAGCACGCAGGCGCGGGTCGCCCCGGCAGGCGGCATCGACCGGATCTTTGGCACCAACCCCGTGGCCTTTGCCTTTCCCTGCGAGCCGGAGCCACTGGTGATCGACTTTGGCACCGGTATGACGACCTGGGGCAATGTTTTGTTGCGCCGCAAGCTGGGACAGGAATTGGACCCCGGTTCCGCCGTGGATGCCGAAGGCAACCCGACCAACGATCCTTCGGCCGCGCTGGAGGGCGCTTTCCTGCCTTGGGGCGGCCACCGCGGCTATGGCCTGGCGCTGGTGGTGCAGGTTCTGGCCATTCTCGCCGGTGGCAAGATGGTGGCCGAAGAGGTCACCGACAGCGGGTTTTTCTTTCTGGTGATCGACCCGGGCCTGCTAGGTTCGGCAGATGATTTCACACAGAACGTGACCGACCTTGTCGCCCATATCGAGGCCTCGCGCCCCGCGCCGGGCAACGAGAAAGTGCGGGTGCACGGTCGGAGCAGCCTTGCCAAGCGCGCCACGGCGAAGGCGGCTGGCACGATCGAAGTCGATCAGGCGGTCTTTGACACGCTGGTCGGGATGCGGAAGGGGAACTAGGATGCGGTTGAAGGACAGGGTTGCGATCATCACGGGCGGGGCCTCGGGCATCGGCCTCGCAGCGGCGGAACGGTTCGGGCAAGAGGGCGCGATCCTTGTGCTGGCCGACATCAATCAGGGTAACATCGACCGCGCCTCGGTCGCGCTTTCGGCCAAGGGGTACCGGGTGCATGGCCAGATCTGCAACGTGACCGATCAGGCGCAAACGCGCGAGATGGCGCGGGCCGTGGTGGAAAAGCTGGGGCGCATCGACATTCTCGTCAACAATGCCGGGATCAGCCGCTATCGCCCCTTTGCCGAGGCCACTTCCGAGGATTGGGATCTGGTGCTGGGCGTTGACCTGAAGGGCGTGTTCTTCTGCTCCCAAGCTGTGGCCGACACGATGCGGGCGCAGAAATATGGGCGGATCGTCAATATCTCCTCGGCCTTGGGCACTGGGGCCGCACCGCATGGCACGGCGGGCAGTCCGGGGGGGTCTGCGGCCTATGCGTCGGCCAAGGCGGGGGTCATCATGCTGACCAAGACCCTTGCGCGGGAACTGGGCCCGGATGGTGTGACGGTGAACTGCGTGGCACCGGGGACGTTCCTGACGCCCATCTCCGCCTCCAGCCGGACGCCAGAGCAGGTGCACGAACACCTTGAATACCGCAAGAAAACCGTTGTCCTGAACCGGATCGGAACGCTGGAAGAGCTGGCCAACACGATCCTGTTCTTTGCCTCGGACGAATCCAGCTATGTCACCGGCCACACGTTGCATGTCGACGGCGGCCGGTCAGACCGCATGTAAAGGAAATCCCATGCTTTATTCCGTCTATTGCCAGGACAAAGACAACACCGCCGCCCTGCGCGAGGAACATCTGGTGGCCCACCGCGCCCATCTGGACGCCTGGCGCGACAAGATCTTCTTCTCGGGTCCCCTGCAATCGGATGACGCGTCGGTCGCCTATGGCAGCCTGTTCATTCTGAACGTCGAGGACCGCGCCGAGGCAGAGCGGTTCATCCAGACCGAAACCTTCTACAACAACGGCATCTTTGCCAGCGTCACCATCCGCCGGATGCGCAAGGGCCGGTATAATCCCGCGCTGATCGAGGGGCTGTAAGTGATTGTAGGCTATGTGGGCCTTGGTGCCATGGGCGGCGCCTTGGCGGGGCATCTGACCCAAGGCTATGACCTGCGGGTGCTGGACCGCAGCCCTGCCGCCGTGGCAGCGCTGCAAGCCAAGGGGGCCAAGGCCGCCACCAGCGGCGCGCAGCTGGCGCGAGAGGCCGATGTGATCTTTCTGTGCCTGCCGCGCACCTCGGACGTGCGCGAGGCGATCTTTGGGCCGGGCGGCCTAACCGAGGGGCTTTCCCCCGGCAAGCTGATCATCGACCAGACTAGCGGTGTTCCCGAACAGACCGTCGCCATCGCGGCTGACCTCGCGGCGCGGGGTGTGCTGATGCTGGACGGGCCGTTGAGCGGCGGGGTTCCGGCAGCGCAGGCTGGGACCGTGACCATCATCGCCTCTGGCACCGATGCGGCCTGGGCCAAGGGCGAGGCTTTGTTGCGGGCCATAACGGCCAAGGTCTACCGTTGCAGCGACAGGGTCGGGGACGGGCAGGCGCTGAAGCTGGTGAACAATGCCATTGGCATGGGGTTTCGGGTGCAGGCGCTGGAGCTGGTGGCCTTGGGGCGCAAGGCGGGGTTGGGGCTGGCCGTCATGGTGGACCGGCTGAACGCCGGGCCGGGCGCGAACTTCACCACTCGGGGGATGCTGGCTGGGCTGGTCGAGGGGCGGTCAACCACGAATTTTGCGCTGTCTTTGATGGCCAAGGACTTAAGCGAGGCGATGGCGCTGGGACTGGCCACCGGATCTGCACTGCCATTTACCGGTGCCACGCGCAGCACGGTTCAGTTGGGTCTGGCCCTTTGGGGCAAAGACGCCAGGCTGGATGAGATCATTGCCCTGACAGGCCAGTTGGCGCAGGTCGAGATGCGCGGCGAGGGCCGCGCGGATGCGGACCTTCTGGCGCTGATCGAGACGGCTGTGCTGGTGGGAAACGTGATCGCAGTCAGCGAATGCGTGGCGATGGGGCGCAGGTTCGGGCTGAAGCCCGCCGAAATGGCGCGGATATTGAATGTGGGCTCGGCCTGGTGTTCGGTGTCGGATATTATCCTGCCTGCCTTGGCGGAAGGCAGGGTGCCAGATGTGCCAATGTCCTTGGGCGAGGCTTCAACGGTGCTCGCGGCGCTGGCAGCCAAATCGGCCAGCCTTGGCACGCCCTTTTTCCTGCCGGGGATTGCCTTGTCATTGGTTCAAGAGGCGGTCCGCCAGCATGGGGCAGAGGCCAGCCTTGGGCGGCTGACCTTCGGGTATGAGGACTAATCCGCGTCCGGATAGATGTGCGCGCCATACGAGGCGCGGGCATCGGCAAGGATCTTGCCACGCGGCGGGGCATAGCTCAGGCGTTTGGAGGTGAAGTGGCCGGTCAGTGCCTTCATCTGCACCGCCATTTCGCCGGTTTTCACCAGTGCGGTGATGCCGTTCAACACCGGGGCGCCATCAATTTCAGTGACCCCACCTTGCAACAGCGCGGCCATCAGGCTGCCACCGGCGGGGATCAGCACCTCGGCCCCCTTGTCGAGCGCACGGCGGGCGACCTCGGTGAACTGCGCCACGATGGCGTCGCGCACGGTGGTATCCTGCAACGCCAGATCAAAGACTCCGGGCCGCTCGACGGTCAGCATCTCGACCGAGACCATCCGGCCCGCAAGGCCTTGCAGCGTGATCCCTTCGACGATGCGGCGGTTGAACTTGGGGTTCACCTGGATCAACGAAAAGCTTGGCCCCATCAGGCACGCCATCGAGACCGAGCTTTCCGACAGACCCAGAACCGGAATGGTCAGCAACTCGCGCAATTCATGCAGGCCGGGCTGGAAGAAATTGCCGATCAGAAAGGCGTCATAGCCCTCAGACTGGGCGCGCAGGCCATTGTCGATCACCTCAACGGTGTCGAGGAATTCCAGATAGCGGTACTGGTCTGCGACCGCCCGGTGCGGGTCAAGGCCTGCGATGTCGATCGTGGTGCCGGGGGCGGCGGCGGCCTGAATGACCTGCGTCAGAAGCTGGCCATAACGCCCCGACTTTGATCCGCGCGACATGCCGAGAGTTTGGTAGAAAAGACGCATGGTGGTCTCCTTCCTGATGATCCTTCATCAAGATGCCCGCGCTGTCCGTCAAGGCCGGCATTGTTGCACTATCTGACAAGATGCTTCCCCCGCCGGCAGGTTTCTGAGGGCGCCGATCCTGCCTACAGTCGTGCCGTGCGACACGTCGGGGAGGAGAAGTTCGATGAACGAGATCAGTATCGGGGTGGGCTCCGACGCGCAGGCTGTGATGGGGTGGCTCGCGTCCTTTGAGGCGGCGTTAGCCTTGGGCACCGACGAAGCCTTGCGCCGCGTGCTTTGGACGACCGAATTGCACTGGCGCGACTTGATGGCCTTTACTTGGACCATCACCCCGCATGACACACTGGATGAGGCCGTGGCCGATCTTGTGAAAATGCAGCCCACGATCAAGGCGCGCAACTTCCGGCTGGCTGAAGATCGCACCCCTGCACGGCGGGTGATGCGGCACGGGGTGGCGACGATTGAGGCGTTCTTCTCGTTTGAAACCGAAACCGCCCGCTGCAGCGGCATTGTGCGGCTGGTGGCTGCGGAACCGGACAAGGCTTGGGTTCTGGCGACGCAGCTGGATGAACTCAAGGGCCATGAAGAGCCAGTGGGGATGCGCCGGCCGGCTGGCTCGGCCTACAGCCGCAACTTTGGCGGCGACAACTGGACCGACAACCGGGCCAAGGCTCAGGCTTATGAGGATCACGACCCCACGGTTCTTATCGTGGGCGCAGGTCAGGCGGGGTTGGCGATTGCCGCCCGATTGGGGCTGCTGGCGGTGGACACGCTGATGGTCGACCAGCGCGCCCGCGTGGGCGACATCTGGCGCGAACGGTATCACTCCCTTGCGCTGCACAATCAGGTCAAGCTTAACCACATGCCCTATTTGCCCTGGCCGCCAAACTGGCCCAAGTATCTGCCCAAGGACATGATCGCAGGCTGGCTGGAGACCTATGCCTGGGCGATGGAATGCAACGTCTGGAACAGCACCGAATTTCTGGGCGCTGACTACGATGACGATGCGGGCCTGTGGACCGTGCGCCTGCGTCGCGCCGATGGCAGCCTGCGCGTGATGAAGCCCCGGCATCTGATCATGGCGAATGGCGTCGCTGGCCGCCCGATGAAGGCGAAACTGCCGGGGCTCGACAGCTTCAAGGGCACGGTCATGCACACGCATGACTACAAGGAAGGCCAGAAATGGGCCGGCAAGAAGGTGCTGATCGTGGGTGCCGGAACCTCGGGTCATGACGTGGCGCAGGACCTGCATGGCCGTGGCGCGCAGGTCAAGATCATCCAGCGTGGGCCTGCCACCGTGGCCAGCGTCAAGGCGGCGGGGTTGGTGCATTCGGTCTACTACGAGGAAGATCTGCCTTTGGAGGATTGCGACCTGATCGCCGTTGCCTCCACCTATCCCCTGCTGGTGCGGTCTTATCAGGCCGCGGTCGTGAAGATGAAACAGGTCGACAAGGACCTGCTGGACGGTCTGACCGCCCGTGGTTTCAAGCTGGACTGGGGCGACGACAACACCGGCCACCAGATGAAATTCCGCCGTCGTCATGGCGGCTATTACCTGAATTGCGGCTGTTCGGACCTGATCGTAAGCGGCGAGATCGGACTGATCCAGCATGAAGATACCGACACTTATGTCGAAAACGGCCTGCGGATGAAGGATGGCTCGGTCGAGGAGGCCGATCTGGTCGTGCTTGCCACCGGCTATCAAAGCCAGGAATCCGTGGTGCGCGAGATATTGGGCGACAAGGTGGCCGACCGGGTGGGGCAAATCTGGGGTATAGCGGCCAATGGCGAGATCGCCTCGATGTTCGTGGCGACTCCGCAGCCGGGCCTGTGGTTCACCGGGGGCGGCTTTGCGCATTGCCGGATCTACTCGCATTTCATCGCCATGGGCATCAAGGTGCGCGAACTTGGTTTGGTGGCGTAATAAACTTGTCAGCGGCCCGATGGGATGTCCCGTCGGGCCGGTGCTTTTGCATTTGGGACGGATGGAATGCTGGATTTCACGGGCAAAGTTGCTTTGGTGACTGGGGCGGGATCGGTGGGCGAGGGCTGGGGCAACGGCAAGGCGACCGCCGTGCTTCTGGCGCGGCAAGGCGCGTCGGTCTGCGGTGTCGACATGAGCGCCGAGGCACTGGCCGCAACCACTGCAATCATGGCGGCCGAGGGGTTTTCGGACCGCTGGCTGGCCCTTACTTGCAACATGACGGCCAGCGATCAGGTGAAATCGGTGGTCGTGGCCTGCCTCGCCCGTTTTGGCCAGATTGACGTACTGGTCAACAATGTGGGTGGCAGCGCGCCGGGGGATCCGGTCTCGATGCCGGAAGATGTCTGGCAGGCGCAGCTTGACCTGAACCTGACAAGCGCTTTTCTGGGCTGCAAACATGTTCTACCGGTGATGGAGGCGCAGTTTGATGCGGCTGGCCATGGCGGGGCGATTGTGAACATCGGCTCGGTCGGTTCACATACGTTCCAGCTGGGCGGGCGGGTCAGCGCGGGCTATGCCGCCTCCAAGGCCGGGCTGGAGGCGTTTGGCCGGTCAACCGCGATTGCCTATGTGCGCAAAGGGATCAGGGTGAACACGGTGGTGCCAGGGTCGATGCACACACCCTTGGTCGAACATCGACTGGTGCGCCAACTGGGCGCCGCCGATGCCGAGGCGCTGATTGCCAAGCGCCATGCTGCCGTGCCGATGGGGTTTATGGGCGACGCCTGGGATGTGGCCCATGCCGTGGCCTATCTTGCCAGCGACGAAGCCCGCTATATCACCGCAACTCAACTGGTCGTCGATGGCGGCATGACTGCCGCCCGTTCCGCCTGAAGGAAACACCATGTCCCGCCCCGTCATCATCTCTTGCGCTGTCACCGGCTCCGGTGACACCATCGGCCAAAGCCGTTTTGTGCCGGTCACGCCCAAACAGATTGCCGACGACGCGCTGGCCGCCCATGCGGCGGGGGCGGCGGTGGTGCACCTGCATGTCAGGAATCCCGAAACCGGTGGGCCAAGCCGTGACCTGGCACTTTACCGCGACGTTGTTGAACGCATTCGGTTGGCCAGAACAGAGGTCATCATCAACCTGACGACCGGCATCGGGGCGCGGTTTTCTCCGGACTCGGCGGACCCCAACCACAACGCCTCGCCCGGCATGGCGAACCCGGCCGAGCGGATGAACCATGTGCTGGAACTGCGCCCCGAGATATGCAGCCTTGACGTGGCGACTATGAACTTTGGCAAGCACGCTTTCGTCAACACGCCCGACCATATCGCGCAAATCGCAGAAGCCGTCCGCGCCGCAGGCGTGAAACCGGAACTGGAGGTTTTCGACCTTGGCCATATCGCCTTGGCCAAAAGCCTGTATGCCAAGGGCCTGTTCGCGGATCCGCCGTACTTTCAGCTGTGCCTTGGCGTGCCGTGGGGCGCGCCTGCGACCACCGAAGCGATGCTCGCCATGCGCGCCATGCTGCCGCCAAACGCGAACTGGAGCTGCTTTGGCGTAGGCTCGCAACACTTCCCGACCGTGGCGATGGCTGTTGTCAACGGCGGCCACGTGCGCGTCGGGTTGGAGGATAACCTTTACATGGCCAAAGGTTTGCTGGCCGAGGGCAATGCCCCCCTGGTCGCCCGCGCCGCGCGGATCGTGCGCGAAATCGGGGCCGACATCGCGACCCCGGCGCAGGCTCGCACAATCCTTGGTATGTCCTGATGCCTCGCCTATCGCTTCCCGAGTCCCCGACGCCCGAACAAGCCGAGGTCATTGCCGAGGCCGTGCAGGGCAAACGCGGCAAGGTGCCGGGGCCGATGATTGGCTGGCTGCCCAACCCGGAACTGGCGCGCAGGGCGCAGCGGTTGGGGGAGCTTCTGCGCTATGAGACCTCGTTGGAACCGGTTCTGAGTGAACTCGCGATCTTGATCTGTGGCCGCCACTGGACCTCGCACTACGAATGGACTGCCCACAAAAGGATCGCGTTGGAGGCGGGGCTGGATCCACAGACCATCGCGGACATTGCCGCGCGCAAGGCTTCCCCCTACCTGCGCAACGCGCGGGAGGCGGCAATTCATGCTGTGGCCTCAACCCTGCTTGCTAAGACGAAGCTTGACGCCGCGCTTTATGCGCGCGGTGTGGCCGTGCTGACCGAGCGGGGCATGGTCGATCTGGTGGGAATACTGGGCTATTACTCGCTTGTGGCGCTGACGCTGAACGCCTTTGAACTGGGCTTGCCCGAGGGCCACGCGCCGGAACTTCAGTAGCTTTTGAACAGCTTTACCAGAAAATCAATGAAGGCGCGGTTCTTGGGCGAGGTCTGCTTTGACCCGGGATAGACGGCATAAAGCGCTATGTCAGCGTCGGTTGAACTGACCTGATAATCGGGGAACACGTTCAAGAGGGTGCCAGATTCAATCGCCATACGCACGACCGCCTCTTGCAGCATCACAAACCCCAGATCGTTCAGCGCCGAGGTCATAAGCACCGCCGAGCTTTCCGATTCCAGATTGCCCGAAACCGCGACCGATGTTGTCGTGCCATCCTTGGTGAACCGCCAAGAACTGTCGTAGCTTTTGGCGCGGTATATGATGCAGTTGTGTTGGGCCAGATCGTGCGGATGCTGCGGCAAGCCGCGCTTGGCGGCATAGGTCGGGCTGCAACAGACCAGCCGTTTGCCGGGCGACAAGCGCCGGGCGATCAGGCTGGAATCCTCAAGACTGCCCAGCCAGACCGCCACATCGACGCCATGCGCCACCAGATCCTCACGCACATCGGTCAGGGTCACATCCAGCTTGATATTGGGATGCTGCTCCAGAAACGAGGGCAGGGCTGGGACGATGACCTGATTGCCGACCGAATGGCGCAGATGCACCCGCAGCAGGCCTTTGATATCCTTCTGAAAGGAGGCGATCTCGCGCTTGACGGCATCATAGTTGCGCAAGACCTCGCGGATGCGTTCGCAGTAGTGCTGGCCAGGTTCGGTCAGCGACAGGGTCCGCGTGGTGCGGTGCAAAAGCTGCACCCCCAACCGCGCCTCCAGGCTGTTGACCTGACGGGCCACGGTGGCCACCGAAACGCCAAGCTCGGCTGCGGCAGAGGAAAAACTACCCGAATCCAGCACTTGCAAGAAAGCACGGTTGGTCAACATTTCGTCCATGCGCACCCCTCCCAAAGTTTTGCATTTGGGGGGATTAACAGCATATTCCGCAAAAGTGAAACGGATTATTGCTGGTGTATCCCGCCATTAGTGACCCGGGGCGCAAAGGTCGGCAGGCAACGGCAGGGCATAGTGCCGCGCGGCGGTACGCCAAAGAACATCCTGCCGGTCTTGTGCCGAAGCCTCTTGCAAAATGCGTTTCATCGCGTTCAGTCCGATCCCCATGGCGTAGCTGCCCTTGTCGACGGGAAAGTTGCTGCCCCACATGCAGCGCGCGGGGCCGAACAGCTCCAGTGCGGTCATCATCCACGGGCGCCAGACTTCGGACAATTGCGCCGAGGTGGGCGGCTCTGGCCCATCTTCAAGGCCGAAGGCAGACAGGCGCATGCCAAGACCGGAGAGTTTGACCTTTACATTCGGGCAGGCCGCAAGAGACGCAAGACCCTGCCGCCAGTCTGCGAAGATGTCCTGACCCGCATAGGCCCCGGCGCGGATCACCCCGCCCAGATGATCCACGACGATGGGGAGGTCCGGAACGGCGCGCGCCATTCGGACAAGCTGCTGCAATTGCGGGTAAAAGGCCCAGATTTCAAACGAAAGGCCCATGTCTTTCAGCACGGTCAGACCGTTTCGAAACGCTGCATTGTCCGCCAGAGCCTCTGACGTTGGGTAAGCCGCGTTCAGCAGGGTTGCATCGCGGTCCCAGGCCAGCGGCTGCCGGATGCCGCAGAACCGCCCGCCGTCCCGCGCAAGGCCGCCCGCTGCCGCGATGTGCCGCTCCAGAACCGGGCGAACACGCTCTCCCAGACCAAGATTGACATGGCCGACGATCCCCGCCGCGACCCGTTGCGGCCCATAGAGGCCACTGGCACTCATCGCGGCCTGACCGTTCAGGAATTCGGTTTCACCCAGAGAGGCCAGTTCCGCCGGACCTTCGGTGCGCAGCATCGCGCGGGCCTGTACCGCGACCGAGGCCCGAATGGCATGGCCGCAATCCAGATCGGCCAGATAATCCTCCAGCAGATAGCGCAGGCCGGGGCGGTGATAGAGGTGGTGGTGGCTGTCGATCACAGGCTGATCCGGGTCCATCGCAGACTCGCTTTGCCGGGCCAGCCAGTCGGGGCGCAGATCAAAGGCGGTTGGTGGTCGGGACATGGTGGGGGCCTGCGTGAAACGGGCGACTGTGGGTGGCCTGATCCTGTCCGCAATGCCCCAAGACTGCAACGCCGTGCCGCAGGAAACTGCCTTGCACCGAACGGCGGGGCCGGACTTTGCGGGAATAGAGAAAGTGGTTTGCAGAATATACGGCTACTGCAAGTGCAAGGTTTTGTTAGCGTCCCCGAACCCGCTTCCAAGTTCTCAAGGTGGCCTATGACAGGGCTTGAGGCGCAGGGGTCGGTCGGGCCGCAGTCAGTTCGACAGGCTCGTCAGTTTCGGATCATCGCCAGAACCGCCGCGAAGCAGCTTATAATATGCGGTTATAACGATGGTCTGCGGATGGCGTAAAGTAGCAGCGCCATCGCGGGACTTTGCTACAAGAGGGAGGGCGACCAATCTTGGCGGAGCGGTCGCAAACGGAGGGAGACTCTTATGAAATTCGCAAAGAACGTCGCGGCCAAGTTGGCTGCAGGCGCGTTGGTGTCCACGGCCATTTTTGCCGGTCAGGCGATGGCCCAGGGCAAGACCTACGGAATGATCGTCAACAACATGGCCTTCCCCTATGACGTAGTTATCGCTGATGGCTTCAAGGCCGCCGTTGAGGCCGCGGGCGACAAGGCGGTCATCCTTGACTCCAAGATGGGCATGGACACCGAGGCCAACCAGATCGACGATCTGTTGTCGCAGAAGGTCGCGGGCATTGCCTTCATGGCCAATGACTCGGTGGCCGTGATGGCGCTGGTCGACAAGGTGGCAGAGGCTGGCGTGCCGATCGTGGCTAGCGCTGTTCCGGTTGGCGACCCTGCCAAGAACGCCGTCGACTATGCATACCCAAAGCTTAATGCGCTGGTTTCGACCCAGGACGTCAATGCAGGCCATGTCGCAGGTGTCTATGCGGCAAGCATTTTGCCGAAGGACCGCGAAGTGAAGATCGCCGTCGTTGAAGGCGCGCCAGGCTTTGCGGTGGTCAAGCAGCGTGAAGACGGGTTTGAAGCCGCGCTGAAAGAGGGCGGAATCAAATACAAGATCGTCTCCTCGCAACCCTCTGACTGGACGCCAGATTCGGGCGAGACCATCTGCGCCAACGCTTTGACAGCCAACCCCAACCTGGACATGATCTTCAGCCATGCCGACGACATGGCGCTTGGCTGCGCCAAGGCGATTTCTGCGGCAGGCTCCAAAGCCAAACTTATTGCCACTGGCGGCGGCTCCAAGCTGGGCGCTGAAGCCATCAAGGCGGGTGAGATCGTCGCCTCGGTCTGCACCCAACCAGGTCTGATCGGCAAACTGTCGGCTGAAACCCTGGCCGAAGCGGCCAAGGATCCCAAAGCCGCCAAGAAGGGCCAATATGTCACCTATGACATGGTTGCCCTGACGAAAGACAACGTCGACAGCTGCCCGCAGTGGTAAGCTGCGCATAACAACGCGGATGTGAAGAAACGGCGCTCTTCGGAGCGCCGTTGCACTCAGAGGCCCTGACGTCGGTTGGTTGGCGTCTGAAGTGTTGCGGGGAAACCAGTCATGATGTGGAACAGCTGATGCAGGCTATTGAGCCAATCATGCACTTGCAGGGCGTCGAGAAGACCTTTGCAAATGGAACAAGGGCGCTGCGCGGTGTCAACCTTGAGATTGCGCCGGGGCGCGTTCATGGCCTGTTGGGCGCCAATGGGGCGGGCAAATCCACCTTGATCAAGATCCTGTCGGGCGCCTACGCTGCCACTAGGGGCGATATCGTTTGGCGCGGCAAATCGGTGCGGTGGGACAGCCCCAAGGCCGCCAACCGGATGGGCGTGGCCACCGTGCACCAACATATCCCGCTGGTGCCCACGCTTTCCATTCTGGAGAATATATTTCTGGACGACGACGGGTTGTGGCGTAGGTCAACTAATCTGCGCAAGCGGTTCGACGGATTGTGCCAGCGCATGGGTTATTGGCTGAACCCTGATCTTGCAGTCAGCGATCTTTCCATCGGCCAGCGGCAGATGGTGGCGATCTTTCAGGCCTTTGGCACAGGTGCCGACTTGATCGTTCTGGACGAGCCTACGGCCTCGCTGGCGCTGGATGAGCGTGAACTGGTCTATGCGGCTGTCAAGCAGCTGTCCAAGGTGGAAAGCAAAGCGGTCCTCTTCGTATCGCACTTCCTTGATGAGGTGATGGCGCTGACCGATCAGGTCACCGTGCTGCGGGACGGCGTGGTTGTGATGACTGCGGATACGGCCGAGCTGAACGAGGGTCTGATTGCCGAGGCCATCGTGGGCAAGCAGGTCGCGGCCCTTGAGCACGCGCCACGCCATCATACCAAGCAAAGCGCAGGCGGTGTCGAACCCAGGCTGACGGTGAGGAACCTCGCCTCGCCGGGCAGCCTGCACCCCTTGTCGCTAGAGGTGGCGCCGGGTGAGGTGGTGGGACTTGCTGGTTTGTTGGGATCGGGGCGGAGCGAGGTACTTCACGCCATCTACCGGGCCGACAAGCGCGCGACCGGAGAGGTGCTCTTGGACGGCAAGACCTTCGGGCGTTCGACTGGGGCCGCCGTCGCCGCGGGCATTGGTCTTGTACCTGAAGACCGCAACCGGCAAGGTATCATCCCGGACTTCGAGATCTGGGCGAACATCACCCTGCCGGCGCTGGACGGCATCACCACCTTCGGCGGCATCCTGTCGCAAAAGCTTGAGCGCGCGCGCGGCTGGTCGGCCATCAGGACATTGTCGATCAAGGCCGCCTCGCCTGATATTCTTGTCACCGACCTCAGCGGCGGCAATGCGCAAAAGGTGACAATCGCGCGTTGGTTCTTCAGCGATGTCAAACTGTTCCTGTTGGATGAGCCGACAGCGGGCATCGACATTGGGGCCAAGGCCGATATCCTGCGGCTGGTGCGGCAACTGGCGGACGAGGGAAGGTCTGTCATCATCGTCTCCTCGGAATTTGAGGAACTATTGGCGGTATGTGATCGGATTCTGGTGATGCGCGACGGTCGCTGCATAGCCGAACGGTCCGCTGACGAAACAACGGAACATGAGTTGTTGTTACTGGCAGGCGGCCATGGTGGCGATGCCACCCCCGCAAAGGCACACGAATTGAACGGCGGGAGAAGCAAATGAGCGCGGTCAAAAATCAGGGCATCGACCTTTCGCGGTTGCCCCAGACGCCTGCGGAAACCTTTCAACCCAACTGGCGCAAAGCCCTTGGTCTCCAAGAGATGGGCGTCTACTACGCGCTGGCCTTGCTGATTGCCACGCTGGCCGGGGTGACGGCCTATATCGGTCAGGACAATTATCTGAGCATCCAGAACTTATCGAACGTCATCTACCAGACCTCGCTGATCGGCATGATGGCGGTTGCAATGACGGTGGTCCTGATCAGCGGAAATTTCGACCTGTCGGTTGCCTCGGTTGCGGCCTTCTCGGCGGTGGTTCTGGTCGCAAATGCGGCTTCCCTGGGGTTCTGGCCGGCGGCGGCGCTCGCGATGGCGGCGGCGATGCTGCTGGGCCTGTTGAACGGTGCCATCGTCGTGTTTGTCGGCATCAATGCCTTTATCGTCACCCTTGGCACGATGACGGCCGTGCGCGGGCTGATCCTGCTTTACACCGACGGCCGATCGGTTTCGGTGACTGTCCCTGAGGTGACAGATGTAATGAAAGCCTTTGAAGGCGGGCGTCACGAGGGGTTCTGGTTCGTCCTGATCCTTGGCGCAGCTATGCTGGCTTATGGCGCCTATATCGGCTTTCGGGGCATGAGTGCTGGCCAAAAGTTGCGTCCGGCTGTGGTGGGGTATGTGGCAGGCGGGCTGGCGCTTTTGTTCCTTGCCTGGGCCTCGGGTGGCGAGTTGTCGATCCGCAACCCTGTGCTTTACATGGCGATTTTTACGGCAACCGTGTGGTTCACTCTGCGCTTTACCAAGATCGGACGGCGGGTCTATGCGGTTGGCGGCAACGCGGAGGCGGCCCGTCTGTCCGGCATCAACGTGACCAAGTACCGCCTGATGGCCTTCGTATTCTGCTCGATGACCGCAGGGTTTGCGGGGATACTCTTTGCCAGCCGCCTGCGGTCAATGAACCCCTCAGGCCTGCAAGGGGCAGAACTGACCGTTATCGCTGCGGCAATCCTGGGAGGAACATCGCTGTTCGGCGGTGCAGGCAGCGTCATCAAAACCCTGGCAGGCGCCCTGCTTTTGTACAGCCTGACCAATGGGTTCAACATTCTCAACCTCGGTGCGAACTGGCAAGGTTTGATTGAGGGCTGTGTTGTTGTGGCCGCCGCCGCGATCTACACCATCGGCGACAAGCGCAGCAAATCCAAGACCGGCGGTTGAGTTTCCTTTCGCGGGCCGCAATCCAGTGCTGCCCAGCAGGTGGCTTCCGCTGACTGGATTTCGGCGGTGTGGCTTCCGGAAACTGGATTCCCTGGATTCCGCAAAAGAATCCAGCATACCAAGATCGTGATTTTGTAAAGCACTGATATTGCTGTATTAAGAATCACGACTTCCGCGTGCTGGATTCCAAGTGGATTCCCCGGTGAAGAAGCCAGTCGCTAGCGAAATACCGCGCTGCGCCCCCCCGCATAGGAACGGGGCCGGGAGGAACCATGTCAGGGGGTGTGCAATCGGCAATTGGCTAAAGATCACCTCGCTGCGGATACCACGACCACGCTGGAGCTTGCAGGAGCCGGACTATGAGACGTAAAGCAGAAATCTCCTTTCTCAACGCAACGGGACCTTCCGGACACTTTCGCCGGCGGCAACTGACGCCGGATCTCGGACCAGGGGGGCGATCCGCCTCACGACCCAAATACAAGATATCTGCCGTTCAATTCCGGCCGCGCCAATCGTCCACCTCGAGATTCTTGAAAGCTTGTATCGTCAGCGCATTGTCGACTTCCTCCCTCATGTGCTCATACTCCGACTTGCCACAATTCGGGGAGGCTGGGGCAATCGTCTTGATCATGATCCGCCATTTTCTTTTAGAAGGTGAAGCCTTCGGCAAAATCGCGGTTCAGTAAACTAAACGAATGCAGAACTTCTCTCTTCTAAAAAGCAGGAAAGCCTACTAAGGGTAATGTATGGAGCACAGGTTCCAACATAGCTGCCCGCGAACTCAACGAAACCCCGCAACAAAATTGAATGAAGCCGTTCCGCGGCTTCGAAATCATGGCATTCAATTGCGAACAGGCAATCGGAAAGAGTTACTTCAGAGCCCTTTCGAACAAGCGCGATATTTCCCGGCTGAAAGCGTCCGACCCTGGGCACAAGAACGCTGTCTTTAAGCCGGACTCCTGAGGTTAGAGCCGCGTGCATAGGCAATTGGTAAGTTTCAGCTATCATTCCTTCACGGATTGAAGTTGTGTGGACAACGGAGAACGGAGCCGAGCAGGGCACGCGGTCTTTCCGTTTTACGGAAACCTGACCTCTACGAATCGAAAAATGGCGGCTTGACGCCGTTTTTGAACGCTCCGTCATTGGTTGTGCCAAATACTCAAGCGGAACGTTAATTCTGGATAGCCTTGCTGCATAGATTGTGGCATCAACCTTCGGAAAAATTCCAACAGTTGGGGCCGACAAGATTTCAAAAACGCATGATCTGCCGAGCGCTTCTCTCGCTTCAGCGTCAATCTCACTGAGTAGGGTCGAAGCGGGCAACAGGCAAAGCAACTCACCGTCATCTTGGACGCACTGGAGTGCGCTTAACAGAAAAGCTATCGATTGGCTGCACCTTATGCCACTGAACACGCCGACAGGGGAAAAACGGGTGTTCCCTCTATTTGTGAAAGGAGGGTTCATAAGAACAAGATCAAAATGCCTCGCTGAAAGCACTTCGACTGGGCTGGAATTCGTTGGAGCTAAAAAATTGTAGTTTTCGGATCGCGCCATAGGAAAGCGGGCGCGGGATGCCGCTAAAGCTACAGGATCAATGTCGGAGAAAAAGACATTTATGCTCGGCCACCTCCTAGACGCAGCGTCTATTAGGCTGCCGTCGCCGACACAGAAGTCAGCAACGGACTTTGGGGCGACGAGCCGTGAGCA
Organism: Stagnihabitans sp.; assembly: GCF_964946895.1. Classification (NCBI taxonomy): domain Bacteria; kingdom Pseudomonadati; phylum Pseudomonadota; class Alphaproteobacteria; order Rhodobacterales; family Paracoccaceae; genus Stagnihabitans; species Stagnihabitans sp. The sequence continues at coordinate 49,954 of NZ_CBBQHX010000012.1, forward strand.
GGCCACAAGCGAATCAGCCACGGTCGCTGGAGTATAGTGATCGCTCATTAACATCACTGACCCATCTGCCGAAACATTGAAACGTCGTACACGTGACAGCGGCCACTGCCTTGAGTGCGACCGAATTTGCGGATAGGATGGTCGTGGAGCAATTCAACCTCGGCATCAGCAAGCGCAAACAATACAGCGCCGAGAGCGTGAGGTTTTGTTCCGATCAGAGCCAACTTCATTAAGTGACTAGGCCAATCAAACCGGATTAGTTCCAGCCTACGAAACAAGGAAAAAGGGCACGACGCGTCGGCGAAATCCAAACGCTGATATGATCTCGTCGACTTGAGAACATCAGCATTTCCCTCGAGAGTATGAAAGGGGTAATCTAACTCAAAGCCCGGTACGCCAACAATTGGCCAAATATCTCCGTCGTCAGGCTCCTCAATCTCGATCAATCTGCGAAAGCGAGCGCCTTCGAATCCAAGAAGTGGCACCAAGACAGCCGATGATGCCCCTCTCGATCTTAGGCGTGCAAACGTTGGCACAGGCTGAAAATCGCGAAAGCGTTCGCTAAGCTGATAAAACTCGCCAGGGCGGGGGTTTGGGTTTGCCTGATAGGTGCCGGGCTCGCTGTAGAGAACTTTCACGTCGCGACTGAGCTCCAAAAGAAACCTGAGGAGAGGTATCCAGACGTGATGACTTAGGCCCGTTATGTCCAAGTAGGTTGGGGTTTGTGGGAGACTCGAAAGCAGATCCATAATCTGTCGCCCTTCCCTAAGAGAAAAAGTTCGTTCCGCAGCGGCATCAAGAGTTATCTGACCGAACTCGGCGGCCTCTCGCACTTGGATAAGCCTCGCACCTTGGAAGTGATCTCTCCAAAGTTGGGGAAGCTGACTACGCTCTTCTCCCTCACCGAACAAAAGAACGCTGTCTTGTGCCAGTGGTACCAATTCGCGTGATGCAAAAACTGAACGCGGCGGCGAGCGAAGCTCGGTGTCAGTTGAAATACTCATCGAACATGCTCATCTGTTGGGGAAGAGTCTCGTCAGCAAGACTTGAGCGTCGTCCAAGCAGCTTTTTCACTGTGACCTGCGGCGTCTTTGTAAGAGCGAGAAGATCGCTTTCAGAAATTGTCATCTTACGTTTGCGGCGATGACTGAAGCCGAAATAAGGTGAAAAAATTGGGTGCGGCATGTAATCCCATGAGCGAATGTCGTTCTCGGTAGTCAACTTTGTACCAGGCGTTCGGATGAGCGCTAGGTGCATCACGGCTTCCTTGATAAGTGCGGTTGCGTCATTGTGAACGCCATCGTCGTTTGACGATCCGCTAGGGGGAAGCTCAAATTGATTGCACTCTGGCTTTCCGCCGATTGGATTTGATGCAAGTATCTGAAAGACACGACCTAAGCCAAGGATTAGCCGAGCCAGCGCCCCTCCTTGCGTGGACACGCCCTCTAATTCGCGTAGGTAGCTCAAGCCCACGTGTCTTGCTGCCAGTGTTTGCAGGCGTGGCTCAATAGATTCATCAGCCGTCATTCCGGCCGCGACTTGCTCACGGATACAGGCGTTAACTAGTTGCATATAGAACCGAATGTTCTGAAAGGTAATCTTTGCTAAAACTTGGTGACCGCAATAGTATTTCTTGATCTCGGCACCTTTGCCAGCGATCGAAAATAGCAGAGAGTACGCATAGTTCTCATACTTTTCCTTTGCTGCTTTCTGGCCTTCACGAAATGCGATAATGTCCTCAATAGCGCGATCTATGTTCCCCTCGGAAAGTTCGTAAAACACGTAAAGTTCGTGCGGATGTTGCTCGTTCAGGAAAGAAAATCGTTGACTCTGACGCAATGCCTCGCGGAATTGAAATACCCGATCTTCAACCCCCAGCAGCATTGCCTCGTCACGAACCGAAAGATTGGGCAAAAGGCTCTCAACCGAAATCGGAGCATCTATTCCTTCTGAATTTGCGGCGTGAAGTCTTGCCTTGCATACTTCGCGTGCGAAGTCGGCAAAGTCATCTTCCAACGCGACTTCAATTTGAATTCTTTCATAATCAGCCGGACTAATGAGGAGCTCGGCGTCGTTTATTGTACTGCGCTCGCGCCAGCCAAGATCGCGGACGCCTATCTTGAAAAAGTAGTCGCCACCTGAATGCTTGATGAGCGTATTTGTGAGTTTCTGTTGGTAATCTAAGAGGTTTTCGTATTCATCCAAGATCAGGTAGAAGTAGGAATCCCTGTGTCCAGCGAGCTTCTTTAATTCCTGCATTAGGGCGTTAATTGGCGTATGCAAGGGCGATATGTTAGGTCGCTTGCTCGAGAAGTTATTGATGTAAATCTCTAGATCGAGTCTAGCGTCCTCTATCGCCGAGAGCAGGTCTTGGGCGGCAGAAACTGGCGTGAGGGCTAGAGACCGGCAGATTCTGCGGTAGTTTAAGTCTTTGTCAGGTTTCTCCCCGCTAAACTTGTTTTGAAGCCAAATGATATACTTTGTCGCTTCTTCGCATAGGGCGAGATTCATGAAGTGAGCAAACAGACGTCCCCATTCCTCTTTTGGTAATTCAGGTCCGACAAAAGATGCTACTGTGTTGGTGTTGATGCGAAGGTAGAGACCAACATAGCGCGGGGCCCGAAAGTCTGTTTTTTTGAGTGCGTCTTGCCCTTCGTAGGTCATGCATTTCAGCGCGGTCGTTTTTCCTGAGCCGCGTCCGCCGATTAACACACATGATTTTGGTGCCGCAAGATAGTAAAAATATTTCGGCTCGTTAAAGAGCCTGTAGATGTCCTCCCTCAGAGATTCGGCCCTGAAACTGCCGAAGAGGTGCTCGAGCTTATCCGTTCCTGACACGGTTCTCACTCCGGCCTCCGCATTAGGGGTTTCCAGCCGTTTTGGGCGGAGTAGAAAATGGGAAGGCTGGCATCCGGAATTCCATGCTCGAAAGCCACGGATAAAGCCAGTTTGTGAAAGCCTCTCCAATCCTCTTGGCTTCCGTTCTCCTGAGTGAAGCCCGCCCTCGTTGATATTGACTTCAGACTTGCTATCATTGCCTGGGCTTCAGGTTCGGTTAGCCCAGACCAAGTTCGTGATCGAACATCTGCCGCTGAGTGGCGAAAATCTAAGATATGGGCGGGATGTATGGCTATTTTTGGTAGCGCCGGTCGTATTGTTGTTTCAATCGCGTAGCTTGTGGAAATGCATGGGCAGTATGCAATAGTGAAGCCCGCATCTGCGGAAAGGTTCCCGAACGATAATTGCGCTCCGTTAATCGAATGTTGCCTTGTCATAGTGTCTTTGAATTGATTTCCACTTCCTACAAAGTCGTCGACAAAAACAAAGTGCTTAATCTGGCTCGAAGCTTGGAGCGCTTCGAACGGTGACATTATTGCCGCTTCTGGCACTCGCAGAGCGTCGCGCAGACGGCGGGCAAAATGATATCCACTATCAGTAGCGTGTGGCATTTCACCTTCACAGTACACAAATCGAATTGAGGTGAGGTCCGCCGAGCTAGGCGGTTTAGCCTGATTTGGCCTATCCCATAGCGCCGAAAGGTGATTTTGAATGGCTTGACGCACTAGCGCGTCGGTGGCCGTCTTATTGAAATAGGTGAAATTCATAAGAATTCGTTTGGCGAGCTCGGTCTCTTGAGGATGGAAGTTTGTGAGCCAGCGTTCAACGTTCAAATCTTGTTGCCTTGGCCAGACCGTAAGGTCCCTAAAGAGGTCGCGGCGATCGTTGACTCGTGTAAATGACATTCAGCCCCCCCATTTCTGGGCAAGGTAGGCTGCTTGGTTCGGTAGCGTCAACCGGTTAAGCCTGTTTGCCGTGGTTACGGTGGGTTGCGCCTTGTCGCCACCAAAGGGAATCACGTGGTCAAAGCCTGATCACGTACCCTGCGGCGAATTTAGCCCTCTTAGAAAGGGGCTGTGATCGCCCGCAGCTGACGGGTGCGGCCATGTATTCGCGGCCTCGCTCGCGGCGTGCCCGCACGCCCTGATGTGCGTTCGCGTTAGGCTCGGGTTGTCCAGGTAGCGCAATGTGTGGCCATGGCGGATCTGCAGGATCTCGCTGTGCGGGAGGGTTTCGGATCTTTTTGGGCGTTCACGTTCGGTTGTCGCTCTCGAAGTATAGTTCGGCTGCGACGGGATGACCTCGGGCGGGGCAGCCGAGGCGTCTGAGGATGTCGCCGGGAAGCGAGCGGGCGGCGGTGTTCGGTCGGAAACAGCCTAAATCCGTCCAGTCTGACAAAAGTAGTCGTTTATTCGCGTCGCTCGCGTGCCACTGGTGCTCTAGGTTGATCTGCTCGCTATAGCTTGCGGCAGCTGCGTCGAAAGTGGCGCAGTTCCGATGACTCTAGCTTGAGGTGACAGGGACCGCGTGCACGTGCAATTATGCTTCCAGTGCATCCGTCCGCTCTCCTCCAGTCGCCGACCTTCAGCCAGCCCACGGCTTCTCCTTCGGCATCGCGGCCGTCACTTCAACTTCCCGCAGCATGCTACCAGCCGCCAGCCCATCCCGGAGCCAATCCACTGCCTGCCACCAATCGTCATAGCCGCGCCTAGTCGAGGCAATTTGTTCCGGATGCGGCCGCCAAGTGACCGGGCACGCCAGCACCTCGACGGTGCGCCACTTCCCGCGGGACAGCACGCGTTCCGTGCCCACAACGATGGTGGTCGCCCGCTCGCCATGCTGGTTGGTCCTGGTTTCCACCGGCACACAGCGCGGAACCGCGTCGGGCATCCAGTCCGGGGTCAGCCCAGCGCGGGCCAGTTCGGCCACGCGGATCGCCATGCGTATGCCGCCAAGACTGTCGGGAAGCCCGGCGACGGCAGCGGCGATCACCTCGGCGTCCTGATGGGTGTAGCTGCCCATCTTGTGCTGGCCGCCGTCCACCCTGCAGCCCAGCGCGGCGCGCTGCAGCAGGACGTATTCCATGCCAAAACCAAAGCTTTCATCTGTGACGTCCTTGGGCAAGGGCAGCTCCAGCTGTGCATGTTCCACCCGGAAGGCCCATTCGAGTGCCGCCTGCACGCCCAGCGCGCGTTTGACCTTCGTGCCGCCTGCACGCCCGATCCGTCCCTGCATGCTCATGGCAGCATTCCTTCAAAAAGGTTCATCTGCGCTGGGCCCTCCGGCCCCTCCGCCGGCGTCCAGATCCAGTGGCCTGAGGCCATGGGCAGAAGCGAGAGAGCGCCACGCATGCGCTGCTGCCAGTGGGTGAACTCCATTGCCGAGCAGGCGCAGAGCGCGTGACCGATGGGCCAGCCCATCAACCAGCCGACGAACAGAGGGTTCAGCCGCCGCCGCGCCCGGGCTTTCAAGACCCTGCGCGACACGACACGCCCATGCAACGCAATCATCGAAGCCCAGAGCGGGCGCGAGATCGGGGCGTGATGCGAGGGTTGCAGCCCAATCGGCGTGATCGCCTGGTCCTGGCGGGTGAAGCCCTGCTCCGCCAGGTAGTGCAGGATATCCATCCGGCTCTTGCCATCGGTGCGGGTCACACTGGCCGGACTGCTGCCCTTCCAGTTCTGCGCCGCCGGTGTCGGCCATTGTGCCGCCTGTGCTGGCAGAAGTGGCATCCCGCCCGAGCCATAGTTCTGGCCCGGCGCACCCTTCGCCCCGTCCGTAGCCTTCGGCGTCGACCAGTTTCTGATGCCCAGCGCCAGCGCTTCCGCCTTACGGGTGAAGTCGCTGTTCCCGGCCGGGTTGTAGTTGTCGGTGCCGGCATGCAGGCTCATCGGTGTGGGCCAGGATGAAGATGCGCAGCCGCTGGTGCGGCGCGCCGACTTCTGCCGCGCTGAACAGACCCGCCGCAGCCGTGTAGCCCAGTCCCCAAAGCTCTCGCAGGACGGTTTCAAGGCCGAGGGTGACATGCCCGGCGACATTTTCGAGGAACACCCATTCGGGGGAACATTCCCGGATGACACGGGCGACCTCGGGCCAAAGGTGGCGGGGATCGTCGGCGCCGCCGCGCTTGCCTGCCGCGCTGAAGGGCTGGCAGGGATACCCGGCGAGGACGATGTCGAAGGCGCCGCGCATGGGGCGGGCATCGAAGCTGCGCAGATCATCCCAGATCGGCGCTGGGGCGAAATACCCGGCGCTCTGGGCGGCGATGAGGACAGTTCGGGGCCAGTCCTCCCACTCGACGAAGGCGCGGGTGTGATAGCCGGGTTCGGCAAGCATGAGGCCCAGATCCAGGCCTCCGCCGCCTGCGCAGAGGGACAACCCGTGCCGGGGACGAAACACCATGGCATTCACCGGATCCCCCGTTGACGGAGGAGTTCCGGCGTGACGAGCCCCCGAGCCAGCATGGCATCGCGCATGGTGTTGTTGATCGAACTGACCGGCAGGTAGCGGTCGGAATTGAGAATCTCGGCGTAGAAGGCTGGCAGGTCGTGCATCGTCTTCGCCGCTGCGGGCGGCTGCGCTTTTGGCTTCCAACGCTTTCGGCCAGCATCGTCCAGCTTGCGCTGGGCAGCGCGTTGCATGGCGCGGTCAAGGGCTTTGGGTCCATCGGGCGGTTCGGGGTGGTCCTGACGCGTGGCCTCGGCTGCGGCGAGGATTTCGTCCTCGGTCAGCCCCAGGTCGTCGCACCAGCGCTGGACGTGCAGCCGAGGTGGCCAGCCTTGCCACCAGCCGGGGAGGGCAGCCGGATCAAGGCCCAGCGCGTCCAGAAGCTCTTCGAAAAACCGATCAAACTCGGAATCGCGCGCTTGCGCGTCCTCCTCCTCCTTTACTGGTTTACTTAGTGGTTCTCTTACAAGGTTAGTGTCCGGATTCCGGACACGGCTTTGGGCATTTTCCGGACACGGCTCAGGGCAAAATCCGGACACGGCTTCCGCATCAATCCCGTGTCCGAAATCCGGACATGGCTCGACAGGAATGTCGGACTCCAACCCGCTTTCCGATGCAGATTCATGGTCGTAGCTGAAGGCAAAATCCCCGTGTCCGGTTTCCGGACATGGCTTGGGATCCTGCGGCGTGAACCCCGGTTCGAACCCCAGGATGTAGCGGGTCGGCAGCTGGCGCTTGGTCGCCGGGTCGATGCGCGGCACCCTGCGCAGGAGGCCAATGGACTCGAGATGACCGAGGTGATCGTTGAGGGTGGACCTGCTGATCTCGCAATCATGCGCCAGACGGCTTTGCGCGGGGAAGCAACCGTAGTCCGGGTTGAACCGGTCGCAGAGGTGCCAGAGTACGATCTTGGTGGTGGGTTTCAGCCCGCGCTGTTTGATGGCCCAGTTGGTGGCTTCGTGGCTCATGGCGCGAGCCTCCGCGCCGGAAGCTGCACGCGGCTGGTGAAGCCGTGATCAGCTAGGGCGCCCAGCGCATCATCGACGGACCGGACGAGCGCCCAGCCGAACCCCTGCGCACAGACGGTGTCGCGGAAGGCCTCCTGCGATTTACGCAACCGGCCGGTCTGGCTCTTGACCTCGAGGAACAGAACCCGGCCACCGGAGATCACGATCAGATCAGCAAAGCCTGCATGAACGCCCATGCCGACTAGGATGGCCTGTCGTCTGGCGCCGCGTGGCCCGGCCTCGGTCACCTCGTTGGCGCAATGATGCACGATGGCGTCGCGGGGCAGGGCGAAGCGCAGCGCTTGCACGATGGCGCGCTGGGCGTCAGCTTCGGGGGTGCTGCGGCGGTTCATGCGGCACCGCCCATCTTCGGGGCGTCAGCCAAGACGCGGGCCGCCAGTGCGACCAGTGTGCTGCGGTGGCGCGACGCGTCGGCCAGAATGCGGTGTGCTTCTATCACCCTGTCGAAGTGCCATTGTTCGAAACAAGTGGCCTCGAGGACTACCGGCAGGGGCCGGGCGGCGGGGCTGATGACGGGAGCACTCATTTCCGCCCTCCCGCCGCCTTGGCCCTAGGCATCTCCTGCGTGGCCAGCCAGTCCTGCACGGCGCGGCGCCGATAAAGCACCATGCGCCCAGCGCGAACACAGGGCGGGCCGAAGCGGCGGGCCTCCCAGCGGCCCAGCGTGTCGACAGTCAGGTGCAGCGCATCGGCCAGCGCTTTGCGGGTGATCCATCCCGAGAGCAGGCCGGGGTTTGGGGTGTCGGGTTCAATCTGCGTTTGCATCTCTTTTGTCTCCGGATCGCCGCCCGGGATGGGTCGGCAACGTCCGGCAGCCAGAGCAGATCGACAGGGGTGGCGGGGTGGCGGAAGGTGGCGGTGAAACGCCAGGACTTATGCCACCCCTTATTTTATTGAGTTTTCTTGAAGAGCAGGGTCACACCCGGGACATGCTCCGTCGTGTCGTCAGAGGTCTGCCGGGCACTTGCTTGCGCCCGCCGATGTTCCAGAGTTTGATGCCTTGGCCGAATCAGCCTTAGGGCGAGTGTGCGAGGGAGGCAGACATGATCGAGATCATCTTCAAGCTGCGTCTGATCTTCCTTTCCCCCTCGGCCGCCAGGGACATTCCGCGCGGCTGATCTCCCGTCTTTTCCGAAGTCTCATGCCTCAGGCTGCTCCCATTCTCTGGGCGTGGCTTGCTGGCTCACGTCGAAGAATGAAGGAGTTGGGGCATGGCTTTGCCGCCAAGGGTTTATTTCACGTTGATCGAAGCGGCCGCTCGGTGGGACTGCACCATCGCGGATATTGCCGGCTGGGCCTCGGTCGGGCGGTTCAAGATCGTGACGGCGATAGCACCGGTGTCACATGGGCTGCAGATCGTCGCGGGCTTCGTTGTCGTGTCGGTGACCGATATCCTGCATATGTTCCGGCGCAGCGGAGCCGGGCCGTCGAACAGCCTCTTGAAGCGGGTGCGCCTTGCCGATCAGGAAGACTGGATCCTGTTCGCCAATCCATCGGATCATATTCCGGTCACCATTGATGACCTGCTGATCATGGCTGACGACGTGCAGCGCTTCGAGGCGGATTGGGACCTGCTGCGGCGCCCCGCGTCCAACATTGGCGCGCCAGCGCGCTATGATTGGGACGGCATGTATATCGCGATGATGGTCCGCATCCACGATCGCGGCCCTCCTTTGACCCAGGCCGAATGGGTGGGCGAAGTCCAGGAGTGGTTCGTCGCCAACAGCGAGAAAGGCGAGGTGCCGGATGAAAGTACCATCCGCCGACGGGTTACCCCGGTCTGGAGGGCGCTCCGGGGATCGTGATGGACAAGAAAGCAGAGATGCGGCGGCTGCGACTTTTCACAGGATTTGCGTGGCAAATCAGCGGGGCAGCACCTTTGGCCATGGTGGGAACCGTATGATCTTGCCGAGAGGGCACCACCCGTTCTGCAAGAAAACTCAATAAAACAAGGGGTGGCGCGGGGTCTGGCAAATCAGTGCCACCTTCCGCCACCCCGCCACCCCGATCTCCGTGCTTCGCTTGATAAGCCTGCGAATCTACGCCTGTGTCGCAGGGAGAAGCGGAGAGTGCCGATGCCTGAACGACTGCGATTGAACGAAAAGTCCGTGCGGGAAAGCGAACCCGAGGTGGGGCGTGACTATCAGCTCTTCGATACTGAGGTCCGCGGTTTCTCGATCCGCATCCTGCGGTCCGGGAGCCGGTCGTTCTCTCTGGATTACCGTTTCGCCGGGCGCCAGCGCCGGATGGCCATCGGCCGCTGGCCCGAATGGTCGGTGACCGCGGCCCGGGAGCGCGCAAGAGACCTGCGCCGGGAGATTGACGAAGGCCGCGACCCGTTGGGTGAACGGGGACAGTTGCGCGAAGCTCCGCGGGTCAGCGACCTGATCAAGCGCTATCTGGACGAGCATGTCCCGCATCTCGCGCCGACCAATGCCTCCGATCAGCGGTCGATGCTCAGCAAACTCGTCACCCCTCATTGGGGCAACAAGTTGGTCACCGAGATCACGCCGCATGAGGTGGCAAAGCTTCTCAATATCATCGCCGGGGGCAGGGCCCGGCCGTCGAAGGAGAAGCCGAACAACCGGGCCCGCAAGCTTCAGGGCGCAAAACCGACGCCGATCCGCGCCAACCGGGTGGGCGAGGTGCTGCGCAAGATGTTCACCCTCGCCATCGGTTGGGGCTGGCGGACGGACAATCCGGCAACGGGCTTCAAGAAGCGGCTCGAGACGGCGCGCGAGAGGTTCCTGTCGCAGGACGAGATCGGCAGGTTGGCCGAAGCGCTCGATGCTGCCACGGATCAGCGCGCCGCGGGCATCATCCGCCTTTGCATGCTGACCGGCAGCCGGGTCGGCGAGGTGCGTCAAGCCCGGTTCGAACAGTTCAACCTGGAACTCGGCATCTGGTCAAAGCCTGCCGCCACCACCAAACAGCGCAAGATCCATCGCATCCCGATCTCGACCGAAGTCGCCGCCATTGTACGCCAGCGCCAGCTTCTCGTACAGAAGGGCCATCCCTGGCTGTTCCCCGGCGACACGCCCGGCCAACCCGTGAAGGAAATCCGCCGTTTCTGGACCCAGATCCAGAAGCAGGTCAAACTGCCCGGTGTTCGCATCCATGACTTACGGCACACCTTCGCCTCCCTTTTGGTCAGCGGCGGTGCGTCGCTCGAGATGATCGGCAAGCTTCTGGGCCACAGCCAGATGCAGACGACCCAGCGCTATGCTCACCTCATGGACTCGCCCCTGCGTGCCGGCGTCGATGCCGTCGCAAGCATGTTCCGCTCACGCCCCAAGCTGGTGCATGATGCCGATGCGGCCCCGATGGATCGCAAGACCGCCTGATCCACGCGGCTTCGGGGGGTCAGAGGTGCGCCATCGTCCGCCGCATAGTCGAATTGGGAGGTAGGCCGACTGATGAGGGCGCAGCGCCGTGCTGGGACGGCCTTGCAAAAGCGGGCGTTCATTCCGTGCATCAGTCGAGCCCTTTCCTGTTAGCAAGCAACTAAGTTGACCATGGCGCGTAGTGCTGACATCATGCCCTACAAAGGCCGCCAGATCGCTATCCTTGAATGCAAATCAAGGCTGTCTGGGGTGATCCAACGGTACCGGAAAATCGCCAATCAGGCCACTGCCGACTGGAGTGCTGCCGATTGAAGAGATTGGATAACGACGGGCAAACTTCAGCCTTCCGTCTCGGACTTTGTGAGCGCCGGTACCGCGACGGTTACGCCGAATCGCTTGACCCTGCGTGCGTTAATTAGGGATTCGTTGCCGATTACGCCGAGCGCAGCACGAATTTTTTGGGGAATCGCCTTCATTTGATCAGTGGAATTGCTGATCCGATCAAACTGGAAGCCATTAGAAAGGAGGCGCCGTAACTCTTGGCCCGATTTTGCCTTGAGTATTTTCACATACTCATCAACTGACGCCGTTGCGAGAGCGGCAAGGGCGTCATCGTTCCAGCCATTCTTGATTGAGGAAAGTATCGCCCCGACGTCGCGTGTCTCGGCCACCGCGGCTGCGCGCGCGTTGAAGGCTGCACGGACATCCGGATCCGTTACATTTTCGGCGAAGGTGTACTCTTGCAGATCGAAGAACCTTCGCGGATCCTGTCTGGATTTCATATAATATTCAAGTATTTCATTGGCTTGGTCGGATCGACCAAGGTCTTTGAACAGCGACACCGTTCCGTTGAGGTTCGTTGGGCTGATGTATTTCACATTTGCTTTGAACGCAGCATAAATGCCGTCGAGCACCTCGTTCCGGTTGTCGGCAAAGGAGTCATGATAGGCACTCCAGGCCGTCTCGAAGGAACCATCAGCCTTCGCGGCGATGACCTTTTCGTTGACAACAGCAGCGGTGAGCTTGATCAGTTCTGGATCGAAGTATCCGCGTTCGATGCCGCTGATGAGTGCTTGGTCGAACTCATCGGTCCAGACATAGCCGTAAGCCTCCAGCAGTGAGTTCCAAGCTGCTTCCTCGGCCGGGACCTCGTTAGAATTTCCGGCATACAGGTTCGGTGTTTTCCCCTTCAGGAATTTGAGAGGTGGCGCCTCGCCAGGCTGATCGTGCGACCAGCCGAAAAGCGCCACCGAACTTGCGGCGACTTTGAGGACCTCCGGGTCAAATTCGGCCAGCATCGGCTCGAGAGCGGCAATACGGGCACGTATGCGCTTGATGACGCGGATATTGGTGACCCCCAACGAGATGCAGCGCTCAGCAACAAGCTTGTCTGCTTCTGCTTTGAAAGGGATGCCTACGCTCGCAGAGTCCTCGGGCGACGGCTGGAAGACCAGCGATGCGTCTGCCACTTTTTCGAGGTTTCGATCGAAGGCTTGCCGCGCCTCGTCGGCGAGTTGTTCATCGTTGAGCAAGAGAACGATTTTACAGTTACGTTGTTCGCGCAGGTACGAGATCAAGCCGAGTACGTCATTGACATCGAGCTTTTGCCCTCGCCGTTCGAGGTCATCGATACAGATGATTTGATCTCGGATGGTCATAAATGAAACCAATCCACCGATTTCGCCGCCGACCCAGTTTTTGACGATTGGCACCGATTGAGCAAGCTTTGCAAGCTTGCGCCAAGACCCGATCTTGGAAACGTATGCATCGAGGGTCTCCAGGTCTGCTTTCCTCAGGCCATCGCTCAAGGTCACGACATTTTCGAAGATGGCAAACTTGAGTTCGTCTAGCGCGTTCACTCCAAAGAGCGATACATAGGAGTAGCGCGCCAATTTGATCTGTCTCGCCTTATGGGCAGCTTCCAATGCCTTGACCCAAGTATAAGTCTTCCCGACCCCCCACTTGCCTCTAATGCAGAGCACCTCCGGGTCGGATCGTCCAAGAAAGCTAGTGATCGCCGACTGTACAAGCTTGAATGACAAAGTGGCCCCCAGAGACTATTCGGTCTAAGTCTTACAACTTCCGAGCTGTTGGCTCTATGGGTCATATCCGTCAGGCTGGTGAAATTCCCCTGCCCCTCTAACTCCGTAAGCTTTCATTCTGCCCTTGTTTGCGTCGGTCATCATCCTACAGTTGGCGAGTGCAAGCCGAGACAGATCTGCAATAGGCGCGAATGTGCCAAGGGGACGGGGCGTCCCCTAGCCGCACTCCGCTTGAGCGACCGCTTCTAGGAACCGGGGATCAAAGGCCCACTGGCCGAAATGGGCCGAAGTCGATGCCGTGAATCTTGGGCACGCGCGGGTCGCAATCGATCAGGATTTTCGGGAGGGCGACGGTTCGTGTCAACGCCACGTCAACCGTCATACGTCGTTTTCGTGCGGCTAGCGCAGTCGAAACGCGGGAAGGATCGGTCGAGGCCGGAAGGAAAATGCAGCGTTTTCAAAGGTATGTCTCGTAATTCGTTGATTTCATTGCATTTCGCAAATTGCGCCGGGCTTGGCTCATAACCTGAAGGCCGCAGGTTCAAATCCTGCCCCCGCAACCAAAATTTCTAACCTTTACAAAGCGTTATAACCCGACAAAAACACTTGTGTATAACACCTGCTGTTTTACCTCAACGCCACCTCAACGTTTGACGAGTCCCCCCCTGAAAAGCGGGGGCTTTTTGCGTTTGGCACCCGGAAAAGTCCTGTGGCATCATCGCCCCATGATCGAGTTCCGCACCCTTGCAGATGACCACCCTGATCTGGCGCGTTCGCCCCTGCTGCGCGCGGCGCAGCTGACGCTTCAGTACGCGCAGGAGCATGGCGCCATCGGTCTGACCAAAACCATGGCCTTCAAACGGGTCTTCGTCCACTGGGCGGTGGAACACTTTGACTGGCCCGGGAAGACCGCCGAGGAGATGTTCCGCTACAGCAAGGTCATCAACGAATTCGAATTCCCGCCGCTCGAGGTATTGCATCAACTTTTGATCAACCTTCGCCTCGGGCGCCACTTCAAGGGGGAATTCCGTCCGACCAAGCGCGGGGCCGAACTCGCGAGCGCGCCAGCGCGGCTGTTTGTCGAACTGATCCCCTTCTTCGTTCTTCAGATCGACCACTCCTCCTACGCCCGTCTCGAGGGCCGTCCGCTTGGCAATTGGGACATCTGGATGAACGTCATCAACGTCGAGGCCGACCACGGAACGACCGAGCGCGCTCTGTACGCGGCCTTTTATGGCCAGGAGCATGACTGGGACAACGCCGGTTGGCGAGAAATGGCGGCGTTCTCGTCCTGCGTCTTGCGCCCCCTTGAATGGGTAGGGCTAATTGCCGAGACCCGTGAGGTGCGAGATGGAAGGGCCGTGCACCACGTCTTCAAGACGCCACTTTGGCGTAGCGCGCTTCAGTTGGATACCGACGGCATACTGCAGCCGGTCAAGGTTCAATAGCCGCCGATACTGTTGAAGAACTCCGTCGCGCGAAAATTGCCTCCGTAACTTGGAACATTGTTCTCATGACAGATCATTAGGCAAACATTGCTTTCAAAAGCGGGCTTTGGGGGGGGGAATTCTGGTGATCCGACTTGTGGCGGCGAACAGGCGAGTTTTTCAACACAATCCGCCGAGGCTGTGTGGAAACTCGTGACGGCCCAAGTCCGAAAGCCTTTATCTGGCAGCTTACCGGTTTCGGTCGGGTTGAACCGTGCCGCTGAGGCTGCTGATAGCTTGGAGCGGCCTTCTCCGGCCTTTTTCACGCCAGGATTGCTTCCATCAGGCCGTGGAGACCGATCATCGAGACCATTCGCTTGATGTTGTAGGCAAGGACGTGGAGCGCCATTTCGGTCCGGACGTGCTTAAGCAGCCGCATCTGGAAGTGGGTGGCGCCCATCCAGGCCTTGATCGTGCCGAACGGGTGCTCGACGGTGCAGCGACGGACTGTCATCCCATTGCCTTCCACGCCCAGCCGGTCCCGCATGGCCTCAATCAGATGTTCATGTTCCCAGCGGGTGATCCGGCGCTCCTTCCCGGTGGTGCATCTGGCGTTGACCGGGCAGGTCTGGCAGGTGCTGACCCAGTAGCGCCGCAGCTGCAGGCCATCTTCCTCGGTGGTGTAGCGATAGGTCAGCTCTTCGCCGGCCGGGCAGCGATAGACATCGGCAGCGGCGTCATAGGCGAAGTCAGCCTTCACATACATGCCCTTGATCCGGTTGCCCGAGGTCTCGGGCCGGGGCACGGTCGTGGTGATGCCAGCGTCATGGCAGGCGTGGATTTCGCGGCCACTGAAGTAACCCTTGTCGGCAAGGGCGGTCAGTTCATCGCGACCGAGAGCCACCTTGGCGGCTTTCGCCATCGGGGCCTGTTGATTTCCACCCAGAAGTGACCCATTTGGGCGCGTAATTTCCATTGAGAATTGACCCATGTGACCCTTCCCCCAAGGCAGCGCGCTGCGGGGGGCAATGGAGTGATCAACATGGAACTTTTGAACGTGATCCGGCGCATGTCGCTGCGGCTGAAGCTTCCGATCCGCGAGATTGCGCGACGAACGGGGCTATCGCGCAATACCGTCAAGAAGCACCTGAATGCGGGCACGGTAGAGCCGAAGTTCGCCATCCCTGACCGTCCGAGCAAGCTGGATCCTTTCGCCGAGAAGCTTGCCGGCTGGCTGACGTCCGAGTCCGGCAAGTCTCGCAAACAACGTCGGACGCTGAAGCAGTTGCATGTGGAACTGGTGGCACTGGGCTTCACCGGGTCCTACAGCCGGGTCGCGGCTTTTGCCCGAGATTGGCGGGCGGATCGGCAGCGAGAGCAACAAACGACGGGCCGCGGCACTTTCGTTCCCCTGGCTTTCCGCCCGGGGGAGGCGTTTCAATTTGACTGGAGCGAGGACTTTGCCCTCCTCGGCGGCGAGCGGACAAAGCTGCAGGTCGCTCATATCAAGTTGTCGCACAGCCGGGCTTTTCTGGTCCGGGCCTATCTTCTGCAGACCCACGAGATGCTGTTTGACGCCCATTGGCATGGCTTTCGGGTCTTCGGTGGCGTTCCGGACCGCGGCATCTACGACAACATGAAGACGGCGGTGGACCGGGTTGGTCGCGGCAAGGAGCGTCAGGTCAACGCTCGGTTCCTGGCCATGACGAACCACTATGTGTTCGAACCGCAGTTCTGCAACCCGGCATCGGGTTGGGAGAAGGGCCAGGTTGAGAAGAACGTGCAGGATGCCCGGCCGCGTCTTTGGCTGCCGATGCCCAACTTTCCCGATCTGACCACGTTGAACACCTGGCTGGAACAGCGCTGCATGGAGTTGTGGCGCGAGATCTCCCATGGCGCTGTGCCCGGCACGATCGCCGATGTCTGGACCGGGGAACAGGCGGCATTGATGCCGCTGCCGCAGGCTTTTGACGGCTTTGTCGAGAAGAGCAAACGTGTGTCGCCGACCTGCCTGATCAGCTTTGATCGCAATCGCTACAGCGTTCCGGCGTCTTTCGCCAACCGCCCCGTCAGCCTGAGGATCTACCCCGAGCGTCTGGTTGTCGCCGCCGAAGGCCAGATCCTGTGCGAGCATGCGCGGCTGATCCAGCGGTCTCATGATGTGCCGTCGCGCACGATCTACGACTGGAGGCACTATCTGGCAGTCGTTCAACGCAAGCCCGGGGCACTTCGCAATGGCGCCCCGTTCGCAGAATTGCCAAAGGCGTTCAGACAGTTGCAGGATCACATGTTGCGCAAGCCAGGTGGTGATCGCGAGATGGTCGACATCCTGGCATTGGTTCTGCATCACGATGAACATGCCGTGTTGACCGCCGTCGAACTGGCGCTGGAGGGCGGCGTGCCGACCAAGACCCATGTGCTGAACCTGTTGCACCGGCTGATTGACGGCAAGACGACCGGTGGCCCGGGTGTCGACACGCCGCAGGCCTTGACACTGCAACGCGAACCGAAGGCCAACGTTGAACGTTATGACGGCCTGCGCGCCCAGATCGCCGGAGGCCGCCATGCGTCATGATCCAGTCGCCGGCGCAATCGTCATCATGCTGCGCAGCCTGAAGATGTATGGCATGGCCCAAGCCGTCACCGACCTGACGGAACAGGGCGCCCCAGCCTTCGAGACCGCCGTGCCGATGCTGTCACAGTTGCTCAAAGCCGAGATGGCGGAACGCGAGGTGCGCTCCATCGCCTATCACATGAAGGCTGCACGCTTCCCGGCCTACAAGGATCTCGCAGGCTTCGACTTCATGGCCAGCGAGATCAACGAGGCCACGCTCCGCCAACTGCACAAGTGCGAATTCCTCGACGGTGCCCAGAACGTCGTGCTGATCGGCGGCCCAGGCACGGGCAAGACCCATGCCGCCACGGCCCTCGGCGTCCAGGCCATCGAGCATCATCGCCGAAAAGTCCGCTTCTTCTCGACCATCGAACTGGTCAATGCCCTGGAACAGGAGAAGACCAAGGGCAAGGCCGGCCAGATCGCCGAAAGCCTCACGAAGCTTGATCTCGTGATCCTCGACGAGTTGGGCTACCTGCCGTTCAGCGCGTCGGGCGGTGCCTTGCTCTTCCACCTCCTGAGCAAGCTCTATGAACGCACCAGCGTCATCATCACCACCAACCTGAGCTTCAGCGAATGGGCCACCGTCTTCGGTGACGCCAAGATGACCACGGCCTTGCTCGACCGCCTTACCCACCGTTGCCACATCCTGGAGACCGGAAACGACAGCTTCCGCTTTAAGGCCAGCTCAGCCGCAGCAACCCGGAAAAGGAAGGAGGTCACACATGACTTGACCCCAGCCTGACCCCCAGAACATAACCCTCTGCTGGGTCAGTTCTCGATGCAAATCCCGGGTCAGTTTTGCGCGGAAATTAACATCGGGGCCATCTGATCGCGGTCATGTCCGACATTGGTGACCTCATGCGCCACGATCAGATGGGTTTCGGTGTCCACTGCGGTCTGGACATTGTAACCCACATGGCCGCTGTGCTTCGCCCGCGTCGCCATGGCCCGCGCATCCGGATCCGTCAGCGAGATTTGGCCGTCCGGCGCGTGCGTCAGCGCCTGATCGATCTCCTGCAGCCGACGGATCTCTTGCCGGATACGGCCATATCTCTGGGCGAGGGGCGCCACCTTCAGCGCTCGGGCTTCGCCTTCCTCCTGACGGTCGACCCGCACCATCTCTTCGATGTAGCGCCCGACGCTCGCTTCCAAGTGTTCGATCCGGCTGGCGATCTTGCCCTTGGTGAAGTTGCGGTCGCGGTTGTTGACCGCCTTGAACTTGCTGCCATCGATCGCGACGGTCCCGCCCGCCAGCACCCCGGTCCGGCGGCAAAGTTCGACAAACCGTGCACAGGTCTTCCTGATCCCGGCCCCGATGTCGCGGCGGAAATCAGCGATGGTCTTGTGATCCGGCGCAAGCCGTCCCGTCAGCCACATCACCTCGACATTCCGCCCCGCCTCGCGTTCCAGCCTGCGGCTCGAGGGGATCATGTTCAGGTAGCCATAGATGAACAGCTTGAGAAGAACCGATAGATGATAGCCTGGCCGCCCTGTCCGAGCCGGCGTCGACCGCGCAAAGCCCAAGTCCGCAAGTTCCAACTCATCCACAAACAAATCAATGATCCGGACCAAGTGATCTTCGCCAATCCAGTTGTCCAGGTGCTCGGGAAACAGCACTGCTTGACCCCGGTCGATCCCTTCGATGTAACCTGCCATCCCCGCCCTCCGACCATGGCGAAAGCATATCATATCAGCTGTTTCCACACAGCCTCCGCCCAAAACGGTCGTTCAGTGCGAATGCGTCACCCTCAAAATCTGCGGCACGACCGGTCGTTGCAGCAACTGTGTATCAGACGACGGATTGCTTGATGTGTGCGTTTGGAGCATCCGTCGGAAGCTCAAAAAATTGCCCAGAAACCAACGCTTGCGGCTCCCTTTTCGAGGACTTCCTCGCCTCGGTCGCAATGACCCTCGATGCCTTCGGCACCTTCCGAAACCCAGCCCAGCCGAAATATGCCCTTGCCATCGCAGCGCTCGGAAACCTTCTGATGGCGAAGTAGGTACTTGCGGCCTCATGGCCGGCGAAGTTCGCGTCGCAGATTGGTGGGGAGTGATGGAGGAGAGTTGCGGTGCAACCAAAGATGTCAACGCGCTTCGTGTTTGAGTTGTAAATTGGAGTCGACAATTCGCGTGTTGCTCGGTTAGCCTGCCCTCACGATTTGGTGAGGACTTTGGGCGGTGGGTATTGTCGGGTCGATTGTGAAGACTGTTTGGCTGCACCTGTCGCCGGGACCGGTTGTGCGGAACCGGACGTTTTATCCCAGGAAGCACCGTGGACTAGTGACCGGTTACGGCGCGCCCACGGATACCTTTGTAAGGAAGATCTCTCCATTCGAGCAAAAGTGGCTGCCCGCGCTTCGCAGGTTCTCCTTCTCGGGAAATCCTGCTCGGGCCAGAGTTCTTCGTGCACTCGATGCAATCGGAGCGCCGGTCCCTAAACGCGTTAAACAACGCCATCTCAGTAACACCACGGAATGGATCCGGCTGCGCTCGTGCGATAGCGAAGCGCGAAATTGTGTCTTCGCAGAATGGGACTCGACGGCGAAGGACGACATGGCGGCACTGCGGTCGCGGTTTGACTCGAATGGCGACGGGAAGCTGACGGCGGCGGACGTGGAGTTCGGCAATTTCAAGGTGATGGTGACCAATGCCGATGGCAGCCAGACGGCGAAGACGCTGGCGCAGCTGGGCATCACGGAGATCACCCTCAAGACCAACGCGACGGTGATCACTTTTGCCGATGGCTCGCAGATCACCGGGCAGACGAGGTTCAAGATGGGTGGGAGGGTGCGGCAAGGGCTTGCGGGCGCTCGGTTAATTGGGCGAAATTGGACGGAGGAGCCTGTCTTGCAGGCGTCTTACTTTCGTCTTCCTTCCGTCTCTACGCGCGGGGAAGTGCGTGTGTGTTAACCATAATGGGGCGAATCGCGCGGGGGAGGGATGGGATGCTGTCATGGTTGGGAAGGCTTGGTGGGAACGTGATGTCGGTCTTGGAAATTCGGTGGGTTTCACCCACCCTACGCTTGCTAAAGAACGCTGACGGGTGGAAAGGTACTGAGACGCGGGTTCCACCTGCCCAACGCGTCCAGTTAAGTAAAAAAGTTGGGAATTTCTTGATCTCAAGGACGATGCGCTGGCTGTTATTGGCAGTTGTAGCTATTTATCCCTCGGGCGTTTGGGCGCAGGACGCGGACCAGAAAGTTGTGGATGGCTACGTAGAAAGCTGTGTTGCTGCATCCGAGGAATCAGGTGAGGCGGCAACAGGCGCTACTTGTGCGGAAATAGTTCATTCAAAGTGCTTGGCTGACCTGGGCCACGATGTCTTTTCATCTCGATCGTGTTGGGACGCTGAATTCATTTCATGGAATCAGTCATTGTCCGAAACAACGCTTCGACTTAAGAACCTTTTAGATACAAAGCGCGGCGGAGTTGCTCGACGCTTAGGTTTGAAGTTGGATGAATCCAATAACAGCTTTGAGGTTGCTTACCGGGCGGTTTGTGGGTTGGAGGCCGAGCTTCTTGAAGGGACTCCTGCCAGTGTCACGGCATCCTATACTTGCCCAATTCGGATGATTAGTCAAAGGGTGGTCGAGGTTCAGGCGATAGTCAATATCATTGCGGAGGAATAGAATCATGGAAGTTACCGTAGATCAAATTACCCAGATTCTGATTGGTGCAGAGATGGGTGGCAACCTCAGCAATACTTATAAAGCAAGCCTTGCCGTGCCGAATTCGATTTGGGGAGTCGATCGATCTGGAAATAGTAGCGGCATAACTTTTGGCGCTGCTCAGTTGGACATTGCAAATAATAAAGTAGCCAGTGGCGCTTATACAAATATGCTAACTTCGGCACGATTTGCACCCGTCCCAATTGTAAATGATGAAAACTACGCTCGCCTGACCTCATACAATGGCGTGCAACGCCCGGATCTTCAGCCTGGCCTACACGATACGATTCGGAGCGATTTGAAGACCTTGACCGCTGTTTTCAACGAACCAGCATCAAAGGCAATAATCGATTCAGCTACGAAATCCTATCTTGCGAGAGATGTTCTTCCCAAGGTGCAGAACTTCCTATCAGCCATTCGGGAGGTTTGGGGCCGCGAAACAGTTTTCGAGTCGGAAAATGACGGATATGCAGAGTCGTTGTCGGCAATCGTCTCTCTGATTAATAGAACTGGGAATGTAAATGGTACAACCCGATGGTTTCAGAAAGTAGAGCCATCCACCTCAGACATTGTTCAACAGAGGTACAATTCTGCTCTTGGAAAGAATGCCGATTGGGAACTTGTCCAGTTGGGCGCTAAGCAATTGACTGAGTACCTCTCCAAAGAGCCAAGTTCGATGCATGACGCAGTTGCCGTTGCGTTGTCAAAAGCATTTCATAATCTTGGAATGGACAACCTCGCAGCTTTGGCCGCAATGGATGTCTCTTATGTTTACGATGACGGGATTCTGCGTGCAGTGGCGCGCGGTCAAGTTTCGCAAATTGACAACACCTCCATTTCAGCCCGTCAGATCGGCATCGACGCCTACGTGAGAGAGCAGCAATTGGCTGCGGCGCGGGCAGATGCGGCGGCAAATGGACACCACCCCGACGATGGGGGTTCAGGTGGCCCGGGTTCAGGGCGAGCCGAAAATACCTCGATTGTAACGTCAGGGGGTAGCGGAGCGAGAAATACCCAGACTACCGGTGGCATTGGACTTGGCGGCAGCGCGGGTGGAGATGCCCGACGCGAAGGGACTCAGAACGGGACTGTGTCCGGTAGCGCTTCGCATTCTGTAACGGATAGCCACGGACGGACACGGGGTGATGATGGGTTTGTGGGCGCACAACCCATCCTCCTCGACCTGAACGGTAACGGGGTCGAGATCGCGACGCTTGACCGCTCCAATACCTTCCTCGACTCCAACGGCGACGGGTTGCAGCACCGGACGGCCTGGGCGGGCTCGGGCGATGGGGTGCTGTTCTACGATGCGGGGAATGACGGGAAAATCTCCGAGGAGCGGGAATATGTCTTCACGGAATGGGACCCGACGGCCAAGGATGATATGGCTGCCCTCCGGTCGCGGTTTGACTCGAATGGCGATGGCAAGCTGACCTCGGCGGATGCGGCTTGGGCCAATTTCAAGGTGATGGTGACGAACCCTGACGGGACGCAAACTGCGAAGACGCTGACGGAGCTTGGCATCACCGAAATCAACCTGCGGCCGGATGCCACGCATGTGGGGTTCGATGACGGGTCAGAGATCACCGGACAGACGACGTTCACGATGGGCGGGGTGACCCATGTTGCGGCGGCGGTGACGCTGGTTGCGGACGCGAACGGGCATCAGGTGACGCAGACGGTGTCCTCGACGGGGGCGGATAACAAGACCATTGTCAGCGTGACCAAGGATGCGGCTGGCCATGTGATCAGCCAGATGAATTCGGTCGTGACGGGTCTGACCTCGGCCACGGTGGTTACGACGAACTCGTATGACGACAATGGTGATGGTGCATTTGATCGGGTGCAGGTGATCACGCGGGCGACGGCGGCGGGTCAGGTGACCGAGACGGTGGCAGATTATAAGGGTGCCAGCACCGGGACGGGCGCGCTGGTAGACCGGGTGATGACGGTGACTTCGGCGGATGGCACATCGGTGTCGATCAGCCGGGACGCCAGCGGTGGCGGCTGGTACAATGAGACCGAAGTGCGGACCATCGCGACGGGTGGCACACGGACGACGGTGATCACGGAGCTGGCGCAAAACGGGACGGCGATCAGCAAATCTTCGGAAACGATGTCGGCGGATGGGCTGACGCGGGTCATCAGTTCTGATCGTGACTTCGATCAGGACGGCGCTTCGACGGGCGCCTCCTTGTGGACCGATGCGAACGGCACGGCAGAGAAGGGCAATTTCGAGACGGTCGAGACGCATGTCATAACCGGGGCAGCTGCGGCGACGCGTACGGAAACGGTTTCCGTCAGGAACGGCGATGGCACGCTGCGGTCCAGCTCGATTCTGACAACGACGGACAATGGTAAGACCAACTCGGTGGTCAGCGATCTCGACGGCAACGGGAGCACCGATGTGCGCGATACCCGCGTGATCGTTGTCAATGCAGACGGCAGCACCACATCGACGGAGACGGTCAGGAACGGGGATCTTTCGGTTCGGAGCGTGGTGACCACGACCCAGGCGACAGATGCGCTGTCGAGCACGGTCGCCGAAGATCGCAATGGCGACGGCGTGACGGACGCGACCACGACGGATGGTACGGTCATCGACGCTTCAGGCGGCCGGGTGCGCACGACCGTGATCACAAATTCCGATGGGACCGTGCATTCCGGCCAGAAGACAACGCTCGGGGTCGATCAGATCACCGCGACGCGTTTTGCGGATTTGAACCTTGATGGAACATTCGGAGCCAGCGAGAAGCTGCGGGACGTCACGGTCACCGGAACAGGTTCAACCCTGACCGTGACCGAGTGGGATTGGGACCGGACCTTCAACGGTTCCATCAACAGCCACGTTGTTGCCGTCACGACGAACGGCGGTCTTACCAAGGTTCAGAGCATTTTTGAGGATGCCGATGCCACGCTTGACACCAAGATCTTGGAAACCATCACCAGCCGGACCGGGACCGGCGGGGCAATCGAATATGTCGATTTCACGGACACGCAGAACTCCGACGGGACGTCTCGATCCGGTGTCGAAAAGGTGACTTCGGCAGACGGGCTGACGATTACAACCTATGTCGACCGCGATCATCACAGCTTTGGCGGGACGGCCCCGACCTTTGACGTCAAGTCAGAGGACAAGACGGTTCGCAACAGCGATGGATCGGTCACCGAAACGGTTCAGCAATGGGCCATCGGTCAGGGATATGACGCGGCTGGTGTGTTCGTGGGTGCCGCCGGAACCGCAACCTTGCAGTCCGCGTCCACGACGCTGCTTTCTGCCAACAGGCTGACCACAACCACGAGCGTTGATGCCAATGGCGATCTTCATGTTGACCAGATCACGACGAAATCGATTGGAGTAGGCGGTGAAACCACCGTCACGGTTGTCGACTACTTCGCCGATGGCGCATCGAACGGATCGGGATTCAATCTTGGCAGCGTGGCCGACAAGACGGTGAAAGTTGTTTCGGCAGATGGGCTGACCTCCGACACAAAGGTTGACAGGAACGGCGACGGCATCTTCGAGACCGAGGTGAATGACACTGTCCTGCTCGGGGCGGATGGCACCACCACGGAAATCCTTGATACGACGAATGCGAACCGTGGGCTGCGCGGCCGGACAGTGACGGTCACCAGCGATGATCACCTGATCACGACGGTAAAGACCGACGTCAACGGTGACAGCAACGTCGCCACGGGAACCGGCTTCGATCGGATCTCGCAAGGCATCAAGGTGCTGAACGCAGATGGCTCGGTTCAGGAAACGCAGACGACGACGGCGGCAAACGGCACCTTGCTTGGCCAGACGCAGACCACAACCAGCGACGATGGGTTGAGCGTTGTCGCGAAATCGAACGCCGATGGCGATCTGGACTTCGACATCATCCGGACCGAAACCACCAACCTACTGACCAATGGCGGCACGACCACGATTGCAACCACGGCTCTGGCAACCGGCGCAGTTCTGTCGATCGACAAGACGGAGTTCACCAACAACGGCCGTACCGTAACCACAAGCCACGATGTCGACGGGGACACGAACTTTGACGAGGTGCTGACGCGGTCCGTCGGTGTCGACGGTACAGTGACCACGGCTACGCTGCGGAAGGATGCGTCCGGCGCGACGCAAAGCCAGGTGATCCAATCGGTTCTCGGCGACCATTCAAAAACCATCACAAGCACCGATTCAGATGGCAACAATTCCTTTGAACGGATCACGGTCGACGCCTTGGCCTTGAACGCTGACGGATCCCGGACAGAGACGATCTTCGCCGAACTTTCCAATTCGGCGGTGTTTCAGCGGACCTTCATCGAGACCAGCGACGACCATCAAAAGATCACGAAAACCCAGGACCTGAATGGCGATGGGGTGATTGACCGGCAATCCATTTCCACGGCGTCGGTCAACAGCGCCGGGGTTACCACCGAGACAAGTGATACCTATTCCGGCGGGGCAATCGCAGCAACGGCTGCCCATCAGGCACAGGGCACCACGCATGTGGATCAACTGACCCGCGTGACAAGCGCGGATCACCGGACGGTGACCGAGAGCTTTGACCAGGATGCGAACGGGTTCAACGACCGCGTGTCGGTGACGACGATTGCGGCCTCGGGTGACACGACCGTTTCCACCAGCTTCAATTCGCGCTTTGGCGTTCTTGTGGGCACAGATGTCACGGTGACCAGTGCCAACGGTCTGACGCGATCAGAAGCCGTGGACCGCAACGCGGATGGCAGGGTGGATCATTTCATCAGCGATGTGACCACGCTGGAAGACGATGGCTCCACGTTGCGACACGTCGAGCACCGCGATGACCGGTATGTCATTCACGGAACAGAAGACTTCGTCCAGAGCGATGACGGCCTCTTCAAATCGGTGGCACTGGATCTCGACGGCGACGGGGTCATTGAATTCCGCAGCGAGGACCGGACGGTCTATCAGGCTGATGGCGATGTGTTGCGAACACTGACAACCTTTGATGCCGCATCAAACCAGCAATCCCTGATCACCACCTTGACCAGCGGCAATGGGCTCCTGACCACGACTTCTGCCGATTACACAGGCGATGAGTCCATCGACCGGCTGTCGACGGTCACGCGCGCGGCGGACGGATCCTGGACTTCGCTGACCCGCAATCTCGGGGCGGGGACCGACCTCATATCCTCCACGTTTGAAAGCCAATCTGCGGATGGCCGGACCCATGTCATCGAAAATGACCTGAACGGGGATGGATTTACGGACCGCCGCGTCGTGTCGACGATCAATCCGAACCAAACGACCCAAACGGTATTTGAGGACGTGGCACGGGACGGAACCAACACGAAGTCGATCAGCGAAACAGCGCTGGCCAATGACACGCGGACAGAATTCGCGATGGACTTCGGCGCCGATGGGACTGTCGATCTGACCCGCGCCTCGACGATCAGTTTCAACGCGGCGACAGCGACAACCGCCCCTGGCGGGAAGGTCGAGACCTTCAAGGAAATCTACGGGACAGGGCATACGGCCTATGTCGAGACCAAGACCACGTCTGCGGATGGATTCAGGGTTGCAACGACATTCGACATTGACGGCAATGGTTCGGTTGATGGTACGTCGCTTTCCGTCACAACTCTCAATGCCGATGGCAGTCGCAGCCTGCGCGAAGAAACGCGATATGGGGCCGCAGCCGATGGCGCCTTGCGTGCCCTGCATACCATGGAGACGAGTGCCGACGGTCGGACAATCGCGGTCAAGGACGATTTCGACGGCAACGGGCTTTGGGACAAGATCGATACGATTGAAATTGGTGCGGACGGATCGCGTGTCGAGACAGAAATGGCCTACGGTGTCGGCGGCATGCGCGGCCAGACTTTCATCACCAAAACCTCGGCCGATGGGCTGATCTCGACGATTGCGCGGGCAGGCAACGCGCAGACCATCATCCGGTCCGAGGTGAACAACGGCAGCTACATTTGGGACAACGGCGTCGGTGGAGCAGGCCACCAAACGGTCAGCCATGAGGTGGACGGGCTGGGGATCGAGACCTGGACGGTGAGCGAACTTGTGTTCAATGGCACGACGAACATAACGGTCACCAACGTCGCGCGCCTTGATGCCACAGCTAAGACCCAGGCGATGACGGATGCCGCGCAGATCTATGACACGGTGCTGGATCGCGGCATCGACATGAACGAGGCTGAGCTTCTGGCGCGGTTTGTTGTCAATGGCCAACTGGACCGGCTGGGCCTGACCTCGGCATTGGTTGGCTCAGCGGAGTTTCAGACGCGCTATGATTCAGCCAATCAGTCCAATGCCGAATTCGTGGCGCAGATTTTTGAAAACGCCTTCGGGCGCGGCACGACCCTGACAGAAATGGACAACGCGTTGCATTCCCTGGGCTCCATGACGCGGGCCCAGTTCGCTTTGCAGGTCAACGATTCCATTGAGCATGGCGTTGTCGGCAATGGGCATCTGTCGACCAACAATTTCGACGTTATCATGAACCCGGCGGTGTTTGAACGCAGTCTGGACAGGGTCTTCGTTGAAAATGAGGCCAAGGCCATTGTCGACGTTTTCTACGATCGCGAGGCAACTGCGGCTGAGAAGCAGTATATTTCGGACTGCCTCCTCAAGGGTACGGACACCACCCTGGCAATCGTCAATCGTTTGCTGAACACGGACAGCGACATAAATGGCGATCATTCCCACAGTCTGCTCTGGTATCAGGCCAGCAACGGTGACTTCGTACAACAAGCTTTCCTGAACGGGCTCGGTCGGGGTCCGAGCGCCGATGAGCTTGCCACCTGGGTTGATGATCTGGGTGCTGGCCGGTTGACGAAAGCGCAGTTTGTCGTGGCCCTTGCGCAAAGCATCGACCATGACGGCGCCATCAATCTGCACAATGCCGTTACTGGCGGCGCACCCAACCCCGTGCTTGGAACAAGTGCCAACGAAACGCTCTATGGCGGCAACAACACGGACTCGATCGATGGTCAGGCTGGCAATGACGTCCTCTACGGCGGAGACGGCAGCGACAACCTCTATGGCGGCCTCGGGGTTGACACCCTCGATGGGGGGAATGGCAGCGACCACTATTTCTGGTCGAATGGCCAAGGCAACGACAGTGTAGCGGACGGCGGCAGCTCGCGAGCTGATACGGACACCCTCGAATTCGTGAACCATGCAGCAGCCGGTATAACTGCAAGCCGCGACAGCGGCTCGAATGATCTGAAGCTGACGGTCACCTCGACCGGCGAAACGATCACCATCAAGAACGAATTCGCCGGCGGCGCAGATGGCCGGGGAATGGAACAGATCGTGTTCGACAATACGACGGGGAGCCCAACGGTCTGGACCCGCGACGATCTGATTGCCAAGGTGGCATTGTCGGGCACCACGAGTGCCGTGAATTTTGTGGGCTCCGGTGACAGAGATATTCTGACCGGCAGCAGCGAAAACGACAGCCTGCCCGGCGATACCCTCTCCGGCGGGGCCGGGAACGATACGTTGCAGGGTCTTACTGGCAAAGACTCTCTGGCGGGCGGGGATGGCGGCGATACCTACATCTGGAGCCGGGGCGACGGCGCCGACACGATTGACGATCAGGGCGCCTCCGTCACGGAAATCGACAAGCTGATCCTGAATGGGGTCAGCGCCACGGATCTGACCGTTTCACGTATCGCGGGCAGCACGACGCTGACCCTTGCGGTTGCCAACAGCGTGGGCTCGACAACGGACGGCGCCACCTTGGCCGTGCTGAACCGGTTCGGCAGCCTGACGGCAGGAAAGGGAATCGAAGTGATCCAGTTTGGCACGGATCCGATTGCGGTCACTTGGTCGCTGGACGATCTGCTGAGCCATGCCGGCACGACCTCAAACGCGGGGACAGATTATGGCGACAGTCTGAAAGGCACGACGGGCGTAGACACGATAAACGGTGGAAATGGCGATGACACGCTGGAGGGCGGGACCGGGATCGATTCCTTGCTGGGGGGTGCGGGTGCCGATGAATACAGATGGTCACTCGGCGATGGGGGGGACACGATCGAGGACCTTGGCAGTTCCGTGACGGAGACCGATCGCCTGGTTCTGCACGGGGTGAGTTCGTCAGCAGTCACCCTGACCCGGGCAACTGGCAGCATTGATCTCGTGATCCACACCGGGACCGCCAACATTACCGATCAGGACCGGTTCAATATCCCGCTTCCGGGCCGTGGGATCGAGTCGATCGTATTCGATGACGGCGTGGTATGGAATCTGGACGACATCGTCGCCCGTACCTGGGTCAATGGAACCGGGGCGGCTGATACTCTGGTGGGGCAAAGTATTGCCGACAATCTGTCTGGCGGGGCGGGCGCTGATGTCCTGACCGGCAACGACGGCGACGATCTTCTGAATGGTGGTACCGGCAATGACACGCTGAACGGCGGCAATGGCAATGACCAGTACCTTTGGTCTGCCGGTGATGGCAGCGACACGATCACGGACACCGGCAGCGCTTCCGCCGAGGTGGATTCCCTGACCCTTGGCATCGCCTCGACGGCGGCGACGCTTGCCAAGAGTGGCAATGACCTGTTGATCACTATCGCCGGCAGTTCGTCGCTGATCACTGTGACGAACCGCTTCATTGCCGGAAGCGGCAACGGCATCGAGCTCATCGCCTTCAATGATGGCGTCACGATTCAAGTTATGGACGACCCTGTTGCCACGGAAACCATCACGGGTACTGGCAGTTCCAACTATACGCTGAACGGCTGGGCCTTCCGGGACAGTCTGGTCGGAAATGTGGGCGCTGACACACTGAACGGAGCCGCAGGTGAAGACACGCTGAGCGGTGGAAAAGGCGTGGATTCCCTGCGCGGTGGCGATGGGGCGGATGAATACCGGTGGTCTCTCGGTGATGGCAACGACACGATCGGGGATCTTGGCAGTTCTGTGACGGAAGTCGACCATCTGGTTCTGACCGGGGTGAATTCGACGGACGTGACCCTGACCCGGGCAACTGGCAGTGTGGATATCATCATTCACACTGGAAATGGCGACATCACCGACCAGGATCGGTTCAACGCCCCGCTTCCCGGGCGCGGCATTGAGTCCATCACGTTCGATGATGGCGTGACCTGGATGCTGAATGACATCTTTGACCATACCCAAGTCACAGTTGATGCCTCCGGCGGCACCCTGAACCTGATCGGTACCACCTTGCGCGACAATCTCGTCGGAAACGCCGCGGTCAACGCGCTGTCAGGCCTGGATGGCGACGATACCCTTGTCGGCAACGGCGGCGCGGACTCCCTGGTCGGTGGCAATGGCGATGACACTTATGTCTTTGCCAGGGGCGACGGGAGCGATACGGTCAATGATGCGGCCACCTCCGTCGCTGAATCGGACATTCTCGATTTCAGCCGGAACAGCACCGCTGCGCTCAACATCGCCTCGACGGACGTAACTCTGACCCGCGACAATGCTTCGAACGATCTGAAGATCGCGATCAACGGAACCATCGAGGTGATCAAGGTTCTGAACCGGTTCAGCGATCCGACCTTGGGCTATGGGATTGAGCAGATCATCTTCTCGGATGGCGTGATCTGGACGTTGGATGATATCCTCAATCACACGACCGCAACCTCGAGCGGCACCTTCTCGGGCACGGGTTACAGGGACCACCTTGTCGGAGGCGCCGGCAATGACGTGATCAGTGGCAACGGCGGCGATGACACGATCGAGGGTGCGGCAGGCAACGACACCCTGTGTGGCGAGACGGGCAATTACGGTGGCAGCGGCAACGACACCTACCTGTGGTCGATCCATGACGGCAATGACGAAATCCGGGACTTTTCGACGTCCCTGACCGAGGTCGACACCATTGACCTTACGCGCGGCGACAATGCGCTACTGCATGTGTCATCGGACATGGTTCATTTGAGCCGCGTCTCGGGCAGCAACACCCTCCTTGTCACCATCATGGAGGGTGCCGCTTCCGAAATCCTGACGATCACCAACCGGTTCAACAATGTGACAACCGGCTACGGGATAGAGCGGATCGTCTTCAGCGACACAGTCTGGACGCTGGATGACATTCTGGATGCGACCAAAGTGAACGGCACTGGCATCGACGACGCCCTTACCGGGACAACCTATCGCGACAATCTCTACGGCGGGGGCGGCAAAGATACGTTGTTGGGCGGTGACGGTGACGACCGGCTTTATGGCGGTGCCGGGGCGGACTCGCTGAATGGCGGGAATGGCGCGGATATTGCCAGTTATGCAGATGCGACGATCGGCGTGACTGTCGACCTGACACTGGCCATCCAAGATTCATTGCAGGGCGGCGAAGCGGCCGGTGATGTTCTGACGCTCATTGAAAGTCTGGAAGGCAGCAGCAGCGCCGACACTCTGAACGGCGACAGCACGTCAAACGACCTTTGGGGGCTTGCCGGTGATGATCGCATCGTCGGGCAGGATGGATTCGATCGGCTCTACGGCGGCGACGGCAACGATACACTCCGAGGTGACGGCGGGGCTGACCTGTTGGACGGCGGTACCGGAATTGATTCAGCCTCCTATAATGCCGCCGGGATCGGCATTGTCGCGGACCTGCAGTCTCCGGGAACAAACTCAGGTCAGGCGGATGGAGATACCTATATCAGCATCGAAAACCTTGTTGGATCGATCCATGACGACACCTTGAGAGGCAATGACTCTGTCGCAGGCGGCATCGACGGCGCCAACGTACTTTCCGGGGACGACGGGAACGACGGTCTCGACGGAAGAAGCGGAAATGACCACCTCTATGGCGGGAATGGGGATGACAGCCTCGATGGGGGGGCCGGAAACGATACTCTGGACGGTGGCGCCGGTAACGACGCATTCGTCGTTGACTCCAACGGTGACGTGCTGGTCGAAAGTGCCAATCAGGGCACCGATCTGGTGACGAGCTCCATAACCTTCACCTTGGCCACCAACTTCGAGAACCTGACGTTGACGGGCAGCTCGGCCTTGAACGGAACCGGCAATGCCGTCGCCAACGTGATCACCGGCAACACGGGCGCGAACAACCTGTCTGGGCTTGGCGGCGATGATGCCCTCCTCGGTCTCGGCGGCGTCGATACGCTGAACGGGGGGACCGGCAACGACAGCCTGACCGGTGGCCTCGGGAATGATAACCTGACCGGCGGAACCGGTGCCGATCACTTTATCTATTTCAACACCAGCGGTGGCACCGACACCATCACCGACTTCAATGAGCTCAACGGCGGTGCCGAAGAGGGCGACGTGCTTGAATTCCAGGGCATGCTGGTCGGCACTTTCGTCTACCTCGGCACAGGAGCCTTCACCGGCGGATCCGACAACTCCGAAGCCCGGATCTCAGGCGCTCAGATCCTCGTGGACACCAATGGCGATGGCGTCGCCGACATCACGATCAACCTGACCGGCCTGACCGCAGTCACCCAAATCGCGACGACTGACTTTCTCTGGAATTGAGCAACTGCGGGGCAAGCATCCGTGGGGATGCCATGGTCATATCAATCTTATGCTGCTGGACTGACCTGCAAATTCAGACCAAAGGAGCTTTCGCCAGACAGGCCCGCCGGAAGCGCTCAACGGAATAAGGTGTTGCGCCTTGCCGGCAGCACTTTACCTCGCCCCTTCTTGTCAGCCACCGACCAGATTACCGACCCGATGGTCAACATAGCGCCGATCACCGGCTCGACATCAGACGCCTCGACATAGCCCTTCGCGACCAGCGCCGTGCCGGCCACAGTAAGGATCTGGCGTACAATGGCCAGAATTGCAGGTTTCAGCATGGTGTTCTCCCGTTCAGAGTTCATTGGTCGTGGTGAGGAATTCGCCGGGCTTCATGGTCGGCAGGCGCTGAAGGCGAGGCGGCCAGGTCGCGGGCCAACGCGCGCCGAGGAGGCGGGATTTGGCGATGCGGGCCACGGTCACTGCGTCGGACTGGTTGCCGCCCAGCACGTAGAAATGTGAGTCGTCCTGCCCGACGGCGAAGCCCACATGCCCCCCGGAGCTGCGTTCAAAGATCAGGACGGCGCCGGTAACCGGTTGAACCGCCTGCCCGAACAGGAGCCAGTTGCGAGCCCAGTACGGATTGGTGCCGAGTGCACCGAGGAGCGGCTCATCGGGCAAGCCCATGCGGATGCAGGTTTCTACAAAATCACCGCACCAAGGGTTCTTGCCCGGATCGCCCAGACTGCGGCCATCGCGTTTCAGCCAATCCATCAGCCACGACCGATCGCGGGCCTCGTGACGGCCCAGCGCGGTTTTCGCCTCGGTGATCCACGGCAGGGGTCCTGGTGGGCCCAGCGATGCCGCGCGGCCATTGGCGGCGATCAGCTGCTTCAACGCCCGGGCGGTGCGCACGCCCCACTGGCCGTCAATGCCGCCGGGTGTGTGCCCAAGTTGGTCAAGGCCGGTCTGGATCAGGCGGATGGCTTCATTTGGGTCGGCAGTCATGGTCTTCCTCCTTCTGCCCGGGTTGCGGGCATGGTCATGGACAACAAGAAAGCCCGCCGAAGAGGCGGGCCGGGATGGTTCCGGCGGTGGATTAGGTTCCGGTCGGCTCAGGGGCGCTGCGCCAGTTCGCGCAGGAGCGTGTTCGTCTCGCGGGCCTGTTGCTTCAACTCGTTGATCGACACCGACAGCGCATCAAAGCGGGTGTCCTGCCGGGTCGCGCTGTTTTCCAGTGTGCGCACGCGGGCCTCGAGTTGAGCGGAACTGGCCCGCTCGGCCACGATCATCTCGCGGGTTTCGGTCAGGGCGGTGGTGAGGCGGTCGGCGGCGCTTTGCAAAGAGGCCAAAGTCCCGCCGCCCCACCAGATCAAGCCAGTGGCTGTGACCAGCATGGTCCAGGCCATTGCCTTGTTGATGGTGATGCCGCGGTCGCCGTTGTCTTCCATGGGTCTGTCCCTTCCATTGATACTGCTTCGGCGGGGTTGTTGGGCGCTGCAGACCAAGGCCGCTGCCTTGGTCTTTCGGCCGATCTTCAACTCCAGTAAACGAGGGCGAAGCCTGGTCCGCCCTTGCCACCCGCGCCGCCGGTGGTGCCGCCACCTCCTCCACCCCCGCCAGCACCGGGGGCAGCATCCCCCCCATCGCCGCCGAGGCTGGCATTGGACGATCCACCCCCGCCGCCGCCCAGAAAGAACATCTGCGGCGGCCGGTTGAGCGACCCATCCTCGCCCCTGTTCGATCCGGCAGCGCCGCCGTTCACAGTCGGGATGAAGCCGGTCCCGGTGACGCTGCCGCCCGCCTGTCCTCCGCTCGAGACCCCGCCACCTCCTCCGCCGCCGGTCACGAACTTGCCGGAGGTCGAGACGGTGTAGGAGGCGCCCGCTAGCCCGGTCTGCGCCCCGCCCGCGCCGCCCTGGCCGCCTGCGACAGAGTTGAAGCTGATGGCGGAAGTCAGGATTCCGAGCGTGGTCAGCATGGCCGCGCCGCCAGATCCGCCCGGACCACCGCTGACGGAGGATCCGCCCGTGCCGTTGCTCCCGGCATCAGCCCCGAGGAAGAGGCTCGCGACATTGGTGCTCGGGCTGATCGCCGCCCGGCTGTCCAGGCCACTGCCGCCTGATCCCAGAAATAGAAACAGCTTGCGATTGGGCAGCAGAAAGACAGGGATCGACCCGCGCGTGATGGCTCCGGCGCCACCCGCGCCGCCGCCACCCCGGTTGCTCGCGGCAACTGCGCTATGTCCGGTGCCGCCATTGCCGCCCGCGCCGACGAGGATCAGGTGCAGGAGGTTGGCGCTGTCGGGCAGATCTACAGCGACCCATTGACCCGTGCCGATGATCAGCCGGGAGGCGCCCGGTTCAAAGGGTTGAGGGATACCGCTCATCCGTCAGTAATCCGCATATTCGGCGGTGACGATGACACCGGCGGCGATGGCGGTGCCGATTGCGGCGTAAAGCTTGTAGCCCGCCTGGATCTGAAGATTGAGCGGGATCTCGTAATCGATGCCGGCGGCGATCTGAGAGATCGTCGTGGCGGGCAGGGTGATCTCCTTGATCAGCGCGGTGTTGGCGGCCGTGCCGAGGGCCAATCCGTTGTTGAGAAAGATGCGCAGCACGGTGGCAAGGTTGGTCCCCAAGGGCTTGACCATGAGGCGCTTGACGAAAGCACCCTCGGATCCGGCGACCATGACCTGCGCGCCGGCGGTGCTGGGCGCCGTCAGCGACGTGTCCGCGGCTGTGATCGCACCGGACCAGCTGTTCTTGACTGAAAGTCCGAAGATCGGTGAGGTATTTGCTGCCATGTCAGTAGGCTCCCATGCCTTGAAGTCGTGCTTGCAGGATGCCTTGGCCGAGTGAGGTCTCGACCAGGGCCAGTGTTCCGGACCTGTCGGGTGCTTTGAGGGTGCGTGTTGTCGCTGGTGCAATCAGACTGGCGTCGAAGGCGATCTGCTTGGACGGCGTGGTGATGTTCTGGATGGTGAAGGCGGTGTCGGGAAAGATCGTGGCTGTGCCGGACGGGGCAGCCCATGAGCCGTCTGCGCGGAGATAGTTCGTGGTTCCGCCGCCCGAGCCGGGCGCCAGCCCCTTCAGGCTTGATGTGAAGACATCCAGAAGTGCTGTCGCATCCCCGGCAGAGAGATCCTCGGGATCACCCAAACCCGCAGACGTTCGGCCCTTGATCGTGCCATGAGCCATCTGTGCCGCCTTGGCATTGGTCACGGCGTGGGGCGCGATCGTGGTGGCTGTCGAGCCCCCCGGTGTCGTTAGATCGCCGGTGAGGGCGGGCAGGTTCGCGGCGGGCAGATAGTCCGTGAAGGTGTTGGAGGCAAAGCTGATCGTCTTGTTGGTCAGGGTTGCGGCATAACCATCGAGCACGATGGTGCCGCTGGCATCGGGGAGCGTCAGGGTCCGCGTGGTCCCAGCCGTAATCCCGGCAAGCTCGACCCTTGCCTGTTTGGTGGCATCGCCATTGTCCTGCCAGGTGAAACTGGCGTCCGAGAAGACTGTGCTGGTGAGCAGGCCCCATGTGCCGGTCAGCGCATCCCAATAGAGGAGGCGGCGCGTGGCCACATCCCAGGCCTGCCAGCCGTCGAGGGGGGCATAGAAGGCCCAAGCGCCATCCTGCCAGGCGGCGATCTTCGTGGCCTGTCCAACCCACGCCCCAGTGGGGGAGGCTGCCACGATCCAGCGCTGGCCGTTGGAGGGACTTAGTGGTGGCGATGCCAAAGCCGCACTCTGGACGCTGATCTGGATCACGGCGTCGAGGCCGCGCAGGGCCTCGTTCACCGTGACATGCTTTTGCGCCTGGTTCGCTGCCAGAAAGGGCAGGACCAGGTTGGGAGAAGTCGTCATGGGGCTTCCTCAAGCTGATAGGGAGGGTTGGACCGCAGTGATTGCGGCTCAGGCAGTGAGCGTGCACGTTGCAGGCGCGCCGCGACCAAGTTGGCCGTTTTGACAGATGCGCAGGCGGAGCATGGTGATGGGCGCCCCGAAGTCTGCCGTCTGGTCGGAGGCCAGATAGGTCCAGGACGGCGAGACAAGGCTTTCGACGGTCCGGATGACAGCGCCGTCACCGTCCAGCACATCGACGTCATAGGACTCGGTCGTCTCGCCAAGTGGCACTTCAGGCGCCAACCAAGAGTCCCCCGAGAGCGCCCGCGTGCGCCGCACCCAAGTGACCGCGATATCGCCGGATCCCGTCCAGACGCCTTTGACCCGGACGGGACTCCACGGGCGCAAGCCACGTCCTTGCGGTGTGAACATCAGCCCCAGATTGACCGGATCGCTGGCCGACCGGTCGATTGGGCCAAAGAGCCAGTTCCACGGCATGCCCAACTCCCCCTCAGTAATGGGCAGCGGCACCAGCGGTTGGCCGAGGATCACGACCCGGCTGCCTTTGGGTGCAACGGGGACTATGGCATCCTCGGTGCCGGACTGGCCGCGCAGGAGACGCGAAAGACGCCAGCGCCCGGGCGAGATCAAAGCGGCTGTGCCGAACTGAAGGATCTCCCAGGTGCCAGGCGAGGTCTGCAGCGCCAGTGCATTCGCCCCCGCAAACAGTTGCTCGTCCGTTACGCTGGTGAGAGACCCGGAGGCCAGATCGAGCAGCACGGTGTTGCCGAGGTCAAAGCGCCACGAAGGACCGGCAGGCAGCGCATCTGCAAGGACGCCCATCTGTGCTGGTACCTGCCCGGTTGCAAAGAGCGAGAAGCCATCAAGCGAAGCGCTGCGCCAGATCGCGGCTCTTCCATACCATGGCGACGCCGCGACGGCGGCCAGCGGGCGCCAGGCTGGAACATCCTCGCTCAGTTGCGGCAGATCGAGGATCACGGCGTCGGGTGGTCCGAAGACGGTCGGGATCGCTGGGGCGCTCCCCCGAGTTGGCCCCTCTGCCAGATCATAGACCGCAGCGTCATGGCGCACGGCGTCGCTGCGGCGCACGGTGCTGTCCGCGATCTTGGTCAGGACGAAGTCGAGGTCGCGGCCGTCATGGGTGATCGTGACGACATCGGTCGGATCCAGTGCCAACCGGGACGGCGGAAGAGCAAAGGTCGCCGTCTCGCGCCCGACCCAAGCTTCCAGAAGCGCGCGGCGCGCATTCTGGTCCGCCGCCGCTGGCGGATGTGCGATGGCAAATTGCTCCGCCGCCACACGCACGGAGTCCACCGTGACCCGCCGCGCCTCCACCGTCACCGCCTCGTAATTCTCATCCGCCGACAGGAGCCGCCACTTCAGGACGCGCGGCAGTTCAGTCTCCTGCGCCCGGGTGAACTCGATGGGCTCGGCATCGGCACTGCCCGCCGCCACAAGGGTGCCGGGATCAATCGCGGCGACTGCCGACCCACCCCGAGGCACGAACCGCAATACACCCTGGCTCTCGACTGCATCAAAGCCGAAGTAACGCGCCAAGGGCGCAATCGAGGAGCGCGGGCTCTCAAGCGCGGTGATGACATAGCCCGGCACGAGATCGGCCAGACGTGAAACATCGAGGGCGCCGAGGTCGATCCCCGACCGAGCACAGAGGACCGCGACCAAAGCCCCAAGGCTCGCAGTGCCAAGGCGCCCGTTGAGCCAGCGGCCCAAGGCCCAATCCGAGGTGTCACTCCAGACATCGGTCCGCGACGGAAAGGCCGGGAAGGGACGCGCGTCCCAGGATGTGACGGCACACTCGCCCATGTCGATCATGGGGCCGCCATATACGGCAGAGACCGGGTTCTTCGATGCGTCCGTCCAATAGCTGACCTGCGCCTCGAGGTGCCGCCGCTGGATCAGGTCGTCGCGCCGACCGTTCGAGAACCATGGCAGGGCGCTGGCGCTGCTCTTGGCATCCACCGTGACGCTCGGCTGGTTGGCGCCCTTGTCCACGGCCGAACAGCCGAGCTGAAGGAAGCGGATAGGCTTGGACTGGGGCACCCATGCCGTCGAGGTGCCGCTCTGCACCCCGCCCGGGCGATTGCGGTGCGTGCTCAGCCACCAGTTCCGGAGGTCCTTGGGCCGGAAGACCCAAGGCTTGCCATAGATGGGATCCGCGATTGGCGTGCGGATTTGTGCGATCCGGTCGCTGTCCGAGGCATAGGTCCAGTCGTAGAACTCCCCACCCTCAATGTTGGACTTCAAATATTCCGGATCATTGATCCCGGTCCAGCCGCCACCGGCATCGAGATGGGCTGAGCCATCGCGCCAATCCGCTATCGGTGCGAAGGCATTGATCCCCACGAAGTTGATATTGCCGTCCGACCAGAGCGGATCGAGGTGGAAGAAGACATCGCCCGGGCCATCCTCGGGCCGGTGACAGGCATAGTCGTCCCAATTGGCGGCATAGCTCACCTTGGTTCCCGACCCGAGGATCGCCCGGCAGTCGGCAGCAAGGGTTCGCAGGGCTGCGACCGCAGGATAGGTGCTGGCACCGGAGCGCGCCCGGGTCAGGGAGGTCAGGACCGAGCCGATCAGGAACGTGTCCACGCCCCCGGCGGCCACACAAAGCTTGGCATAATGCAGGACCATCCGCCGATAGCCCCAATCCGAGGGCGATCCGGTCCAACTGACAGCCGTGCCGCTCACAGAGAAGTTTGCACTCGTGGCCAAGCCGAAGAACGCCGCGATCTGTGCCGCCGCCGACCCTGTCTTGTCGACCGTGCCAGTCTGACCGGGGGCGGGCGAGATCGTGATCTGGCCCTGTCCGGGATAGGCGGGCTGGCCCAAAGTCGCAGCGTTGGCGCTGTAGGGGTTTGGCAGGGTGTTCCCGGCAGGCACATCCATCGTGACCGAGGGGGAAAAGGCGATCCGCTTTCCCCGGGCGCGCAGTTCGGCGATGGCGTGCGCCACCGCGAAGTCTGAAGGTGTGCCGCCGAAGGCCGGAAGGCCGCCGGTCTGGCTGATCACATGGGCGCCGGCGCGTGTGACCCCACTCACGGCCCAAGATTTGGGCGTAGTGGTCTTGGTGGCAGTGTCCACGCCGGGCTTGATCTGGCAGGACCCGGCGCGCAGATCAGTGCCGAACCAGTTGACAGCGAGCGTGACGCTTTCGAGATTGGGCGCCACCTGTTCCAACTGGTCCAGCGAGGCTAGGAAGTCGCACTGCCCCGCCGTGCTGGTCTCATTCTCGGGATGGCTGGTGCCGCTGACCGAGCGCAGCACCGTCTCGGTGGCAAGACCGAACTCGCCATGACCGGGGCTGAGGTTGACGGCGCGGATGGCGTCTTCGAGCGCGCCGCTGGCGGAAGTCGGTCGCAGGACTTCGAAGGAGAGCTGCGGCAAACGGTTGCCGAACTTCTCAAGCGGCAGTTCTTCGAAGACGACGTAGGCCAGACCGCGATAGGCCGGGGCGTTGTCCGTGCCCATCTTCGATTGGATGAAGGGATCGGGCATCTGGCTCTCGGTGCCGAGATAGACGCGCCAGACCGCACCTGGCACATCGAAGGGTTTGCCATCTGCCCAGATGCGGCCGATGCCCGCGATTGGTCCTTCGCAGAGGCCCACGGCGAAGGAGGCGGAATAGGCATAGGTCGTGGTCTTGACCTTGCCGCCCCCGCCACCCTTGCCGCCGCCGCCCTGCGTGGTGGTCGTGGCTGCCTCGAGGAAATCGGTGGCCCAGAAGATCGTGCCGCCGATCTTCATCCGACCATAGAGGTTCGGGATCACTGCGCCCTCGGTCGAGGAGGTCACGCGCAGGCTTTCGAGACGCGCGCCTTCGGAGATTTGGTTCGGCTGAAAGGAAGCAGCAATCCGGCTGTCGATGATCGTGCCGACGATCGATCCGGCTGCCTGACCAATGACAGCACCGGACAGACCGAGGATTGATCCACCGAAGCCAGCGCCGATGGCCTGACCTGCAGCCGCAAGAAGAAGAGTTGCCATGTCAGGGGGCCTCGGGCTTGGGAAAGGCGGGATCGCGATGGGCGGAATTGACGGCAGCGGGATAGAGAAAGGCGAAGGCCATACGGCGCTGCCAAAGGCGCGTGAACGGCTCTTCGATCACGGCCGTTCGGTCATAGGCATGGATGAGTCTCAAAGGGTCAGGTCCGCCTCCAAGGCTCGCCGCGAGAACCCCGCAGTGCTTGGCCGGAACCGAAGGAGCCATCCGAAAGAGAAGCAGGGCGCCGGGTCCGGCCTGATCGACGGGGACTTCGATCAGGAACCGGCGCGCGGCCTCAAGAAGCACTTCCCGGCCACCGACCTCGCCCCAATCGCGCGTATAGGCGGGGACGGCAAAGGGCTCGCCTCCATGCAACTCGCGCCAGATGCCACGGGCAAGGCCCAAACAATCGGCCCCAGCGCCCTTTGTGGAAGCCTGATGCAGATAGGGCGTGCCGATCCAGGCGCGTGCCCGGGCGATCACGACCGAAGGATCGGCCGCGCGAAGGACAGGGTCTTGCATGGATCAGATCCGTTTGGCGAGCGGGGCGCCATTATTGGCGTCGCCACGATTGGGATAGCGCAGAGTGGCCTCCTCGCCCGGCATCTGGGGAAAGCCCCGGAAGTTCAGCGCATTGGCGAATTTGGCCCGGCAGGTGGCAAACTGCTTGTCGCAGCCCACAGTGGCGCGAAAACTGTCGCCCAGCGCAATAGCCCGCACCGGCACTTCGAAGAGCGTGAGGACCCCGCCGACAAAGCCAGCGATCTCGGCCCTGCGGCCCGCATTGGCCCCCGTGATCCAGGTGACCAGACCTTGGGCGAAGACCTGTTCGTCGAAGCCAGTCAAACTTGCTGATGCAAATCCACGGTCTCCGGCGAGGCTGGACACAGTCCCGGCGACGAAGCGTCCCGCCAACGTCAGGTCGACGCCACAGCGCGCATCGCCAAGATCAGCATCGCAGTAATATTGATATGTGCGCCCCACGGTCTGGTTCAGGAAATGGGTGAGCGAACGTACTTCAGCGACAAAGCTCATGCGCCCGCGCCGGATCTCGCCCAGATTGCCGCGCCGCATCAACACGCGCTGGTCGGTCGCCTGCCAGTTCACACGCCAGACTTCGATGGCGGCATTGTCCCACCGCCCATCCAGAATGTCGGTCTCGGTGATGACATCGGAGGTCAGGGCGCCCTCGACGTCCTGGGAGTCGACACCAAAATCCTGCGACACCCGGATTTCCGAGGGCGAGAAGCCGCTCTCCGGCGCGAATGTGGTGCCACCGAAAACCAACGGCAGATCGTGGTCGGTGAAGCCGAAGATCATGCCATCGCGTCGTTCAATGCGCCAACACCAGGCAAGGGTCGTCGTGCCCTCATCGAGATGGGCTTGCAGTCCAGGGGGCAGGATCTTCATCGGCGTACCTCGATCAGGGGAATGGAGGTGATCGTTCCCAGCCGCTCGAGGTCGAGCGTCACCGGCAGATCGTCGGTGTCAAAGCGGACCGGCACATCGAATTCGAAACCCGCGGTCAGAACGCCGCCTGCCACGGGCGGCGAAGCGAAGGTGACGATTCCCGTGGTCGGATCGACGGTCCAGCCGGTGGCGGGTCCGGTCACTTCGGGCGTGCGGATGCTCCCGGCATAGATCGTCAGGTTCCGATCCCCTGTCCCGTAAGAGCCGATGCAGAGGAGAAGCTTGGTGACCCCTGCATTCGGCACCATGTCAAAACTCCAAAGCCAGTCCATGCCGCCGAGGTGGGTGGCGGTGACATTCGAGACGACGGCGCAGCCGGAACCGGTCTGATAGGCGACCGGGGCGGCATAGTGGCCACGGATCCCGGAATCGTAGAGCGGTGAGCGGACCAGCACCTCCGGTGTCAGTGTCGTGCCTTCCTTCATCCAGGCTTTGACCCGGTAGGTTGTCCCCGGCACCACGGGGGAGCCCAGATAGCCCGGTGGTCCGCCGAGGTTGCGCCGGATGCCCAGCCCCGAGGTGCCGAGGAGATAGGCCTTGTTGAACCTACCATATGTGTCCGACGATGGTGCGCCGAGCGTGCCCGAATTGAACCAGGTCGTATTATCCTGCAGATCGTCCCAGGACTCGACCAGTTCCGGCCCCTCCGGAATGGTGCCATTGATCACGACGGTTCCCGCCGCCGGCTTGGTGATGGGCCGCACCCAAGTCTGGGCACCCGACCTGTATTCCTTGACCAG
This sequence comes from Stagnihabitans sp., assembly GCF_964946895.1. Lineage (NCBI taxonomy): Bacteria > Pseudomonadati > Pseudomonadota > Alphaproteobacteria > Rhodobacterales > Paracoccaceae > Stagnihabitans > Stagnihabitans sp. The sequence goes on from NZ_CBBQHX010000012.1 coordinate 91,884, forward strand.
TTGGAAGACGGAGGTGGTGCTATCCGTCAAACCGAGCGGCTGGTCAAAGCCCGTGATGGGTTGCGAGGGCACGCTGGACTTGTAGTCCGCCCAATCCTTCCAGCGAAACCCATGGAGCCTGCCGTTCCGCGCCTCAAAGAAGGCCACGACTGCCGCCAGATCATCGGCACGGCGGATCCCGTAGGCCGCATCATAGGCGCGCCGCGAATTGGCCCAGCTGGCATTGCGCTCTTCATCGCCCGAGGCAAGGGCCACGATCTGGGTGCGGCGCTGGGGTCCACCCTTGGCACCCCGGCTGATGTTGTCCGGAAACCGGATCTCGTGAAAGCTCATCTCTCTTCTCAATGCCTCGTGCTTTGATCCACGCAACCGGACGCCGTAGCGATTTCCGGCTCAGATACCTCTGCGTCCAAAGGAGACGGCGCGCGCGATGTCGGACGCCATCTGGGTGCGCGACTGGCGGAAACTCTCCGCGTCACGCGTCTGGATGGTGATGTTGACCGAGCCGCCGGTGCCGTAGCCTGCAGTCTCCTTTCGGGAGAGCACCCGCTCGCCCTTTTGCAGGATGGCGGGCACTTCGTCCGGCCGCAGCCCAGCGAAACCACCGGAATGCATGCGAGGCGCTCCGGCAAAGGCCAGCGCCGGGATCATGCGGCCAGGACCAGCGCCGCCAACCATGCCGCCTGCATGGAAGATGCTGGCGAAGATCCCGCCTGCGCCGCCCAGCGCACCGGAGAGAAGATTGGCCAGAGGGCCGAGAATCGACTTCCGCACGGCCAGTTTGGCGAAATCGGCCAGGATCGAGGTGACGAGATCGCCAAAGCTGAACTTCCCCGTCTTCACGAAATTGCCCACCGCGTCCTCAGCACTCTGAAACGCCCCCACGAGCGACTGGCCGATATTGCCACCGATGTCCCTGGCCTTGGCTGCATAGTCGGAGAGGGCAGCCGATACAGCCGCCCAGCCGGTCTTGGCCGCCTCGGCACCTGCCGCCGTCGCATCGACTGCGGCTTTGCCAGCTGCCCCGGCCCCTCCGGCGGCACGGCCCGCACCATCAAGGGCCTCGGTCGTTCCATCTGCGGCCACAGTGGCGGCATCAAGGGCGGCAGCCCCATCAGTTCCGGCAGCCGTCATCGCGCTCTGCAGTGCTTGCCAGCTGGCCAGCGGTCGGGTTGCGGCATCCGCCAGCATGCCCGAGGCTTCCCGGTAGCCATCGGCGCGAGACCGGGCATCGCTCGCCATGGTGCCAAGCCCAAGGTCGGGCGCCTCAAGGTAGGTCTGGCCCATCGCGACCTTGAAGGCATCGGCGGCGGCGGTTCCAGCAGCACTGGCCGACCCGGCAAAGGGGTTGTCGACTCGGCCCAGCGTGACCGGATCGAGCGTGCCGATCTGGATACCGCCTTCGCCCGTGGCCCAATCCGGCAGCAGGGCCAGCGCAGCATTGAGGCCCCCGATGAAGGTGTTGATCCGGTTGACGACGCCGTTCAGCATGGCCTCCACGCCGTCGATCAGCCCGTTCGCGGCCTGGAAGGCGAAGTCGCCGATGGCCGAGGGCAGGGCCGCCCAGATCGCCTTGACCGCATCGAACGACCCCTGGAACACGCCCGTGGCAGAATTGCCAAAGCCCACGACAGCCACCAGCGCGCCCTGCATCGCCTCGGCGACCGTGGAAGTGATGCCAGACCAACTGGCGGCCAGACCCGCCACCACCGCATCAAGGCCAAGTCCGATCCGGTCCCAGACCTCGGCGGCCAGGTCACCAAGGAGGTCGAGCGCCGCCCCAAAGCCGCCAGCCCCCTCGACCAGTCGCGAGAACTGATAGACCAATTCCCCCGCACCGACGATCAGGGCGCCGATCCCGGTGCGGATCAAAGCACCTCTCAAAGTACTCAGCGACAAAGAAAATCCGGTGACTCCCAGCGCTGCAGCCCCAAGGGCGACCACAAACCGCCCGGCGAAGAAGGTGGCGAAAGCCCCGGCAATGCTGGCGATTTCGCCGATGTGGCCGCCGAGGAAGGCGATGCTGGTCTGAAACAGGCCGCCCTTGCGGGTCGCGTCAGCCAGCGCGTTGGCCACCGTTTCCAATGCCGGGGCGACTGCCACCGTTAGCTGGTTGGTGAGGCCGAGCCAGACCAGCCCCAGCCGGTCCACGGCATCGCCAGCGGTCCGGATCTGATCTGCATCCTGATCCGACACCGCCACGCCGAAATCCGTCACGTCCTGAGAAGCCTGGCGAAGAGTGGCGCTGTCGATCCGGCTGAAGGCCAAGGCCGCTTTGTCCCCGAACAGGGCGGAAGCCACCGCCGCCCGCTCGGCGGGTGGGACGAACTTGGCCAAGGCGTCCTGAATGGCGACGATGCGCTCATCGAGCGGCAGTGCCTGCAGATCGGTGGCCGTCAGGTGCAACCGCTGCAGCGCCGATACTGCCGTGCCGGTCCCACCTGCCGCATCGGAGAGATTCAGGGTCAGCTTCTTGGTTGCCGCCGCGATCTCATCCATCGAGACTCCGGCCAGATCGCCCGCAAAGGCCAATACCTGAAAGCTGCGGGTGGTGGTGCCGAGCGATTGCGCCAGATTGGCCTGCGCATCGATCGTCTCGAGTCCGGATTTGATCATCGCGATACCGGCAGCGGCGGCAGCAGCAACGGCCACCGCGGCGGCGATCTTCACGCGGGTTGCAAAGGCCGAGAGCCGGGCATTGGCGATCTCGGCCTCGCGGGACATGCGACTGAAACCTTTGACGCCAGCATCGCCGACGCCCTCCAACTCGGCGCGCACCTGTTTGCCGCCGACCGCTGCGAGGCGGACGGATACACGCTTCTCAGCCATCAGCCTCTCCGATCTTCTCATTGATGCGGCGGACCATCACCGCCTCGAGTTCCGGCAGCAGTTCCGCCGCCACCATGGGATTGACGCCCAGCGCGTGGGCGAGGGCCAAGGCCGCAGTCATGTCCCAGCCCAAGACAGCTTGTCCCGCCACCCGCATCTGGCCACCAAGTCGCCCGACCAGATCCCAGACCTGCCAACCATCATGGCTTTGCGGCTGGTTCAGCCGGGCGGGGCAGTCCGGGCACGCGCCTTCGCTGGTGTAGCACGCCGCGCAATACTTGTCGCCCCCGCTGAAATGCCAGTCGGCGAGGGCGCAGAGCCGTTTTTTTCCGCATCCAGCAGCATGCCGCGGCTGACATAGAGGAGGTTGAACGCCTCGAAGATCGGCCAGAGCGACAGCAGGGCGTCGATGCCTTCGGGGGTGACGGGCAGAACATTGCCCTCGGCATCGCCGACACCGTCCCAATCCACCACGGCGCGCCGCGCCAGCGCCCCGGCGAAGATCGCGGCCCGTTCGTCGTTGCTGGCCTCCGGGTCCAGATCTTGCACGGCCGGGTCAGCGCGGGTCGCGACCATCAGGGCGGTCGTCAGTGGCAGAAGCCGCAAGCGCACACCGTGGCCGAGATCGAGCCACTGCGGTTCGGGGGAGAGCTGGATCCGGATCATGCGTAACCTGCGATGCTGTTGACGAGGACTGTGGTGCACATGCGTGCCGGACTGGAGGCAAGAGCGGCCTGCCAATCAAAGGACGCCTGCACGCCTTTCGGACCTTTGATCTCGATGCGAGGGCGGGGGAGATACACCGCATGGGCGGTCAGCGTCAGGCTTTCGCCGCTGCCCAGCGCATAGCTGAACTCCAAGGCCGCCGCAGTGCCGTTGATCGCTTGGGTCAGGAGCGTGGTGTCGGCAAAGCGCACCTCGATCTTGCCGGTCAGCGCCGCGATGGTCGGGTCTGCGCCATCGATCCGGGCATCGGACCGGATGGTCTCGATCCGGTCGAGGTTGTTGGCATAGGTCAGGTCGGCCGAGACGATATTGCCCAGCGCCACCCCGTCGCGCTTGATGGATCCATTGAAGTGGCCGAAGCGCTTCAGGGCAATCGCGGCAGGTGTGCCTGCGGCAGTGGCGGGCTCAATGGCCTCCCCCTGCGCCACCAACATGACTTTGGCGCCGAGAAGGCCCGAGCGCTCCATCGACCAGGACAGCTGATCCAGCATACAGCCGGAATACATGGCAAAGCGCGGGACTTCCGGCATGCCCACTTCGATGGACAGGCTGGGCAGGGTCCAGTTGCCAGACGTAAAGGTGTGGGCATTCAGGCCGCCGATCAGCGTCGCGCTCGAAACCGTGCCGTTGGAGACGGGCGTTGTTGAAGCGGCCAATGTGAAGCTGTTTCCGGTACTGCCCAGCGTATCATGCACGATATTCAGGGCGCTCGCCGTGCCGGTGTAGGTGGCGAGCGCCACGCCCGCGACGGCGCTGGCGTTTAGCGCGACGGCCAGCGCCGTCATGGTCGCGGCCAGATTGGCGCCGATGTTGACCTGATTGCCCGTTGCCCCGGAGGCCACGAAGGTGAAGACCGTGCCGTTGATCGTCAGCGTGCTGTTGGCTGTGGGCTGTGCCGAAAACATGATCGAGCCGGTCGCGGCGACCGTTCCAGTGGTGGTCGGCGCCCCAAACGCCGCCTTCAGCCAGAAGCCGAAGCCCACCGCATCGATCGGCACCTCGACGTCGCCGTCCGTGGTGATGGCATCCAGCAAGGGTGCCCGAGGATCGCGGCCATACCCCAGCAATTCCGAGGCCAGGAGCGGTTGCTCGGCCGCAAGTGATGAGGTGATGAAGGGCATCTGGGTAAAACCGGACCCCGGTGGGGTCCCGTAAACCGTCTCGAACGCAAGCGCCATCTGCGCCCGCGCGCCCTGTGCGCGTGCCATGTCAGTGTCCTTTCGTGAGGGAAATCAGGTCAGTCGGTCAGCCCAGCGGATCAGGGCTGGCGTAGTGCAGCACGACGGTGATCACCGCTGCCTTCAGAGCCGCCGCCCCTTCGATGGGCAGGTCGACCGGTTCGGGGGCTTCGGCTTCGACCCAATCGCAAAGACCGCCCAAGGTGCGGTCGGCAGCCAGCGCCGTCCCTATTGAGGCGATCAGTGCATCGAACAGCGCATCCCGCCCGGTTCCAGCCTGGATCACGACCTCAAGCTCCGCCCGGTGCTCGTAGAAATAGGTCAGTGGCGAGAGCGTCACCTCCGGTTCGCCCGGCTTGCCGTCGCGCAGGATGATCAGGCCGGTTGCTGGAATGCGCTCTGGCAGGACATCCCCGCGCAGCACCGGGGCCGCAAGGGTCTGCAGGCGCGCATGCAAGGCGGCGAGGACGGTCTCGCGGACACTGGGCATTTCTACGCTCTTTCAGAATTGTGACTTCTGCCGAGGCCGCCGGCGTGCTAAAGGTAATACCTGTGAATACTCGCAGGAGCCGCCCCATGAACGCCATCCGCCCTGTTGCCGTGAAGCTGGATCAGGACACCCGCGACCGTCTGAAGCGGCTTGCTGAAGCGAAGGATCGCTCCACCCATTGGATGCTGCGGGAAGCGGTATCACAGTTTGTCGAACGGGAAGAAAAACGCGAGGCGTTTCGTCAGGCCGGCCTTCAGGCATGGGCCGAGTATCAGGCCACCGGTCTGCATGTGAGCCATGAGGCCGCCGATGCCTGGCTGGCGAAACTGGAAGCAGGCGAAGAGGCGGCCGTCCCTGAATGCCACAGCTGATCTGGTCGCCCGAAGCCCTCCGGGATGTTGACCGGCTCTATCGTTTCCTTGCCGAAAAGAACCCTGATGCAGCCCGTCGCGCAGCAAAATCCATCCGCGAGGGTATGCAGATCCTGCGGGACCAGCCCGGGGCAGGACGACCCGTCGAGGACATGGCCCCTGAGTTTCGTGAGTGGTTCATCACCTTCGGCGACAGCGGATATGTGTCCCTCTACCGGTTTGACGGCGAAACGGCAGTTATCCTCGCAGTTCGGCATCAGCGTGAGGCTGGATACTGACGGATCCTTCTATAGAACCCCACGCCCGACGGTGGAATCCTTCAGATGGCATGCCGCGCTGAAGTGAACGCACGTCGAATGGCATCTTCGCCGCTCCCGGCGGCCAGTTGTCCCGAGCGTGCCTGATCCAGACCGTCGCCGATCCGCTGACGCAACGCATCGAGGTTTGATGCGTCACGCTCCGTCGGGTCAACGAAGTCAGGATGGGTGACGGTCGGATAGTCGCTTCCACCGGGCATGGGACGCTCCTTGTTCTTCCCGTCTTTATAGGCCGATCGCTTGTTCCGTCCACCGACCTCTCAGAGATGAACCTCAACCCAGTTCCGCACGATGCTGCCCGGAATGGCCGCCTGCGCCCGCTCGGCATCCCGCGCCAGATCCAGCCTCTTGCGCAGTTTGACCTGCCGCACGAGCAGGAAGATCGGCGCCGTTACCTGACCGCGCCCGGTTTTCGACCTGGAGACGGCCGCCTGCCCGCGCGTGTTCAGCCGGACGGTGTCCGCCACCAGGAGGCTCGGCCCCCGGCTGCGATAGACAAAGCGCAGACGCAGACCGGTCTTTTGCTCCCACATTGCGGGCGTGATGCGCTTGCCGCCCAGCGCCTTTCCGGCCGCAGGCAGCGGGATCGCTAGCCAGAACCCATTTGCGGATCGGATCAGAGGTCCGGTGTCATGCGCGCCGATGATGACAGGGGCGTTGGTCCAGACGAGGGCCGCGGCATCAAGACTGTTGCGCCCCTTGGGATAGGTCTGCGCGCGGATCGTGTTGGCCAGCCGCTGGCCCAAACCTGCGCCGGTGATCTGGCCACGCCAAGCCGATTTCAAGCTGGCTCCCGCTTGGGTCATCGTAGCGGAAACAGCCTTCTGGCCCGCCTTCACCTCTTCCCGCATCAGGGCGACGAGGTTCGGCGTGATATCGACGCGGATTTTCATGCTGGCCTCAGGTCCAGGGTCCAGATCAGCCGCTCGTTGTCGCGGACGGGCTCGCCCTGGACGGTGTAGCTATCGGTACCGATCACGATCAGGTCGCCCGGGCGGGGATCGGCCAAATCCGAGACGCGGACATCAACCATCATCGTGGCACTGACAAAGCGACCAGCGCCAAATTCGGTGATCCGGTTCGGGGCGCGGCGAATGACACGGATAGGGCGTTCCTCGGAGGTGGCGGCGGAGATCCAGAGGGCCTCCACCGCCAGGGAGATGTTGCCGAAGATGCGGCCCAGCGCCGCCTCGAAGACCGACATGGGGTTGCCTGTCCTTGCGTCAGTTCGAGGTGAAGAGCCGGATCGCCAGCCGTGGCCGCTTGTTGACCGGCAGGATTGATGCCTCGGTCATGAGATCAATCCAGCGGCCCTTCTCGTCGAGATGCTGGCGGGCATAGAGGGGCGATCCGATGGTGTTGGCGGCTTCCAGGAGGTTGGCCGGTCCGCCATAGGTCGTGAAGGTGTCGAAAGTGCCGATCGGAAAGGCCACCCCTTCACCCGCAGGCAGGAAGCGCTCGGCGGTGCCGGTCGAGAGCGTGGCACTGCCGGTGTATTCCTCAAAGAGGATGCCCGCGAAGGGGAAGGCGCGACGGACATCCTCACGCAGGGGCTGGCCGCCGGTGGCCGAATAGAACTTGTAGGCATCCTCAGTCTTGGGGTGGCTGATCAGCTTGTCGAAGAATTCCGGGCTGACGAGGGCATGGGCCCGGACCATGGACTCGCCCAAGAGGTTGTCCTCGATCCCGCGCAGCACCTCACGGACCTTACCTTGGATATTGGTGCCCGCTGTGCCGAAAACGAAGTCCACCGAGATCTGGGTCAGGCCGAATTCCGTGAAGTAGTTGTAGAGCGTGGTGCCCGCCCCATCCTTCACGATGCCGCGGAGCGCGTTCATCTCCATGTATTCCCGGGTCTGGGCATGCTTGCGGCGCATCAGGGTCAGTTTGCGGGTCATGACCTCGACAAGGGGATCGGCGGCATCCGAGACGCCCAGCGCCGGTTGCCCTTGGATGTCGGCAGGCAGGATGACGTCGTCGTGCGGGATCCAGGGGAGGGCGAACGAGCGCATCGAGCGGCCTTCGCGGGTGCCGACCGTCGCCGGGGCGCCGAGCGGGACCGAGGGCAAGAGGCTCAGCACGCCCTGATATTGCTCAATGACGATGCTGCGTTGGGTCACGCCTTCGAAGCGGAAGAGCCCGATCTGGCCGAGGCGGGTGTAGAGGTTGGGCAGGATGTTGATGGCTTGGGTCATCTCGGCCAGCGAATAGCCGCCGGCGTCGAAGGGATTTCGGATGATGGCGTTCATGGGGAGCTCCGGGGGATGAAGGGAGAGTGGAGTGGCGCTGGGCTGGCGGAAGTGCCTGGGGTCAGGCGCTGTCGCGGGCGATGATACCGACGGCGGCGAGCTGGCCGAGTTTGGTGGTGATCTTGGCCCCGTCGTTGACGGTGGCGTCGTAGGCCAGCGCAGCGCGCGAGACGATGGACGGGCCGCGCGCCACGACGATGCCCTGTGCATCGGCGAGGGTGGCATCGACGGGATAGAGCAGAACCGCCACAGCGGTCTGGGCGCCATCGGTGCCGCCGCTGGTCGCGAGCTTGTACTTGCCGGAGGCGGTGATCTTCCCGAGGACCGAGCCCACGGGATAGGGCATGCCAGCCAGCAGGGTGATCGCGTCTCGGGTGTAGTTGGGTTCGACCTCGTATTTGAGGACATCGCCGAGGGTTGGCGGTTTGATCAGCGCGGTCATATCGGGATCCTTTTCGGGTCAAGGGTTCTGGCGATCAGAGGTTCAACTTGCCTTGCTGGCGCGCTTGACGGCGGCCACGAGCGGGCTTTCCGGTGCGGCGGACTTGGGCGGCGGCACCGCGACGATGGCGGCCGCATCGCTGCGGGCGGCCAGTTGGCTTAGGACCGAAGCGCGCAGGACGTCCGGCGACACCCCTTTCGTCACGGCCTCCGCCAGATCCACGGTGAGGCCAAGCCGGGCGGCTTGGGCGGCGATAGTGGCCAGTTCCCCCGCTTCGATGCGGGCGCGGGAGACCGCGGCAGCCGCTGCGGTGTCACCAGTCTCGCCCGGTGCGGGCTCGGGAACCGGAGCCGGGGCAGGCGTGGTCGGCGAGATCGGCGCGGCCGGGGTTTCCGGCGCTTGCACCGGCGCAGGCTGGTCCTCAGCTTCATCGGCGGCGTCTTCATTGGCGGTGGCTTCAGGCTTCATGGCGAGCTCCTTGGTCGGTTGAGATTGTGCGGTGCGCCGGGGCGAGGTGGTGCGACCAGACCCCCGTCCGTTCACCAGCGCGGTAAAGGCAGCGAAGGCCGAAGACGGATCGGAGACTTCGTCGGCGAGACCGGCCGTCACAGCCTCCGCGCTGCGATAGCAGTCCGCCTCTGTTGCCAGCGCAGCCTCAGCTGAAAGTCGGCGCCCGCGCCCAGCGCCGACGGTTTCGGCGAAAAGATTGCGAAGTCCGTCGATCTCGCCCTGAATGCGCGCACGCACCGGGTCAGGCAGCGGTTCGTAAGGATTGCCGTCGACCTTGTGCGCCCCGGAGTGGATTAGGGTGACGGTCACCCCAGCGTCCGACAGCTGGCCGCTCAGATCAGCATGCATCACGACCACACCGATGCTGCCGACGGCGCCGGTGCGCGGCAAGATGATCCGGTCGGCCTGAGAGCCGAGCGCATAGCCTGCCGAGAAGGCATGTTCTGCGACGAAGGCCCAGACCGGTTTCGCCGCCCGTGCAGCCCTGATTGCATCGGCAAGATCGAAGACCCCCGCGACCTCGCCGCCGAAGCTGTCGATCTCCAAGGCGATGCCATGCACCAAGGGGTCCGAGACGGCAGCGGCAAGCTGTGCGGCAATCCCCTCATAGGAGGTCTGGCCTGACGACTGGCCGATCCACGCGCCCCGATGGACCAGCACGCCGGAGATCTCGATCACGGCCACCCCGTCCGCCAAGGCGTAGGGCGACTGGCCATTCCGCTGGACTTGTTCGGCGAGACAGTTGGTCAGGATACCGGCCCGGGCGGGCAGGGCGGCTCGGGCCAGAAATTCGGGGGCGGCATCGAGGGCAGTCAACCGCAACTGACGCCCGGTGATGCGTGGGCCGAGCCCTGCCAGGAAGGCTATGGCCTTGGAGGGCTCGACCAGCAGCGGCGTGTTGAAGGCGCGCTGGGCGATCTGGGCATGGAACATCAGTTTTCCTCCTGCGGTGCAGGGTCTTGCGGTGGATCCTGATTGGCGTCGGCTGAGGCCGGATCACCGGCATTCGGATCGGATCCATTCGGGTCTGCCGCACCTGGCCCCTGTGCGGGCGATCCCGGACGACGGAAGTCCAGACCGAGCCGTCTTTCACGCTGCCGTTCCCGGGCAATCTCGGCGTCCACCTGTTCGGCATCATAGCCGCGCTCGGCGATGGCTTGCGTCCTGGATTTCAGCCCGGCTTCGATCTGGGCGATCTCGGCATTGGCATCCTTCAAGGGATCGACCCAATCCCACTTGGTCGGGAGCCAGTTGCAGGCGAGATATTCGGCGCGCCGACGATCATAGCCTGGCATTTTCAACGCCCCGGCCAATACGGCGGTGTCCATGAACCGCGCCCAGACGGGGAGGCACATCTGGAACACCATGACAGAATGCTGCCAGGCCGAGACGCGGCGGCGGAATTCGATCAGCGACAAGCGCGAGTTCGAGAAGTTGCCCTTGGCGCCGTCATTGGTCAGGTAGCCGTAAGGAATGCCCAGCGCCGCAGAGATCTGTAGCAGCGTGCGGTACTGGAACGGCTCATAGGTGGCGCCGGAATCCGCAGGCGCGCTGACGGTGACATCCTCGCCTGGATCGAGACGGACCACCTGTCCTGGGGCCACCTCATATTCCTCGTCAGGCGGGGCCAAAGGATTGTCCGGGGCAGGCGAAGTGACGAACATCGCGTACATGGCCGCGACCTTTTTGCGGTCCAACTCCGCGTCGTCGTACTGGTCGAGCAGGAACAGTTTCACGATGGCCGGTGCAAAGCGCGACACGCCCCGCAACTGTCCGGCCTCGACTGGATCGATGATGTGCAGGACTTCTGAAGCCGGGACGCGCACCGTTTCACCGGAGAGGCCCGGATCGGTGCTGTCGCCCGGATGGCGACGCAGGAAGTGATAGGCCACGCGCCGACCGATCAAGTCGAACTCGATACCCTGGCGGATCAGGTTGCCGTTCACATCGACCGCGTTGTGGGCAAGGGGCAGCATTTCTGATGGAAGCATCTGGATCTGCAGTGGTACAGAGAGCCCGTCCTCAAGGCGACGGGGCCGGAAACGCAGGAAGACCTCGCCGGTCATGAACACCTCGCGGGACGCGCGACGCTGCAGCCCGTAGAAGTCGGTCAGACCTTCGGCATCGGCATCGTCGGTCCAGGCCAGCCAGAGCCGCTGCACTGCATCCTTGCGGGCATCCTCGGTGATTGAGGAATTCGGGCTGATGCCGTCACCGACCGTGTTGGCTGCCCAGCTTTCGATGGCATTGGCGGCATAGCCGTTGTTCCGGACGAGCCAGCGCGCACGTGCGTTCATCTCCGGACCAGAGGCCGCGATCAGCGCGTTGACATGGGCGCGGGTGGTGACGAAGCCCTTCAGCCGCCGCTGGCCGGAGGTGGCGTCGAACCCGCCCGGGATCCCGAAACCACCGACCCATGCCTCGAGCCGGGCGCGCCAGTTCATGACGGCCACGGTCAGAGATCCTTCGACGCGTAGGGCCGCGACACGCGCGAGCGCGACCTTGTAGTGTCGGCGGTAGCGATGCGCCGCTCGAGATCGAAGATCGCGGCCGCCAGTTCGGAGTCGGAGCCATAACTGATTTGGCGGCCGTCATAGGTGACGGACCGCACCCCGGCGAAGCGCATGCCGAGAAGGGCGCTCAAAAGCGCTTGCATCTCCTCAAGGGTCATCGGTCATTTCCTCAGGTAGGACGGGGTCACCGCGCCGTTGCGACGTCGGCGTGGGGTCAGTACGGTTCCGGCGGTTGGCACCGGCGGGGTCGTTGGCGCTGGCGGCTGGACGGCCACGGGTTCTTTGGTTTGCACGCCCGCCTGACTTTCCAGGGAACGCCAAGTCGCTTCATCCCAGCGGTCGGCGCCGAGGATCCAAGCGGATGCCCGGGCATAGACCCGGCAGTCCAGCGCCTCGTTCCGTTCGCGCATCTTCTGCCATTCCTGATGGCCGAAGCCGCGCTTGTTGCGCACCGTGACCATCTGTTCGGCCACCAGCTGCTTCAGCCATTCGGTATCGGCCCAGTTCGGCAGATGGACGGTGCCGGGAGCATCGCAGACGCCCAGCGCCCGGTCCTCATCCGAGGGGCGCTCCAGACGCAGGAAGCGGTAGGTCTCCGCCTTGAAGGTCGAGACTGCGATGGTCCAAAGCCGGGCCCCACGGCGCAGTCGCTTGCCGCCGATCGTGGCGTCGACAAAGGTCGGCCCTGACACCGGCGTTGCGCGGTTGAAGGTCTCGACACCCTTGATCGGGGTGACCTGTGCGTAGCCGACGGCGCGCGACCAGGCATAAACCGCTGGCGCTTCATAGCCAGTGTCGATGGCCAGCTTCGAGAGCTGCATCACCGCCCCGCTTTCGTGGGTCCAGGTGCGGCCGAGCAGGGCAGTGAGCTTGTCCCACGCCCCGGGATCCTCCGGTCCACCCGGGATTACGATGTGCTCCACCAGCCAGGATTCCAGTCCCCGGCCCCAGGCCCAGACATCGACCTCGATCCGGTCCTTCTGCACATCCGCCCCGGCGGTCAGGAAGAGGCCAAGGTTCGGCACATTGGCCGCAAACGCCTCGCGCCGATCCGCGAGGCGCTGCCATTCCGGCGCATCGCCACTTTCGACCCATGTCTCGCCCAGCAGGGTGTTGCGGGCGGCGCGCAGCATCTCGTCGGAACCTTGAGCCGCCAGCCAGTCCCGCGCGATCTGGCCCCAGCTTTTCCACCCAAGGGGTGAATAAAGCGCTGAGAGGTGGAAGCCGATGGCATGCGGATCGGCAGAAATCGCCGTTGCCCGCCACTCTCCATGCTCGAGCATCGCCGTTTTGTGATGCTCGGCGATGGGCTTTTCGCAACCCTCGCAATGATAGGCTGCCGTATCAGGTTGGTGCTTGGCCCAGCGCAGCCTCTCGAACTGCAGCCATTGCTTATGGCCACAATGCGGGCAGGGCACGAAGTACCTGCGCTGATCACTGGCCTCGAACTCACGCTCGATCCGGCTGATGCCCCGGATTGTGGGGGTCGAGACCATGAACACCTTGCGCCGGTGCGAGAAGGTCGTGGTCCGAGCCTCGGCGAGAGTTACCGGGTCACCTTCCTCGTCCGCCGAGGCCGGATAGGCGTCGACCTCGTCAAGGAAGATGTAGCGCGCCGGCATTGACCGCAGCCCGGTCGCGCTGTTCGCCCCGGTCAGCACCAGGATGCCACCCGGGAATTCCTTGGACAGCATCGAGTTCCCAGCATCCCTCGACCGGGCCGGGTTCACCCGTTCCCTGAGTGCCGGGCTGTCGGCAATCAACGGATCGAGCCGCCCGCGCGAGGTACGCTTGGCCATCTCGACCGTCGGCAGCACCGCGAGCATCGGCCCCGGCGCATGATGGATCACAAAGCCGATCCAGTTGTTGCCGGCCTCGGTGGCCCCAACCTGCGCGGCTTTCATGAAGCTGATGCGCTGAGCAGGGTGCCGTGGGGACAGCGCATCCATGATCTCGCGCAGATAGGGTGTCCTCGCCGTGCGATACCGCCCGGGTTCGGCAGATGCCCGTGAGGACAACCAACGGTGCTGGTCCGCCCATTCCGACACGGTCAGGTCCGGGTCGGGCCGCATTCCACGGCGCCAGGCGCGCAGAATGTCTTCCGCGCCCTCGAAACCGAGGTCGAGGTCTTCCGTCAGGTCGTGACTTTCTCCTTCTTCATCCAACCGAAACCCGGAGGTCGGCAAGGGCGTCGAGTTGCGCTCTGACATGGGCTTCCAGCACCCTCTGCAGGATCGCGGCCTCGATGATCACCGGCTTTCCAGTTTGCTTTTCCACCTCCGCAGCCACATCTGCTGCCATCAGGGCCGCCACGCGGGATGGCCAGGTCACCCAGACATCGCGCTCCTGTCGCGCGAGGCGGAAGACCAGCGACTCCGCCCGTGCCCGGTCGACCAGCGTCCCCTTTTTCTTCTGGATCGCGAGTTGACGTTCTTGCGCTTGGTAGACCGTCAGCGCCGTTCGGGCCTTCAGATAGGACGAACTATCGGCCGGGCCGGAAAAGCCCGTGTCGCCACCGGTGGATCGCCGCTGCTGATCAGGGTCCGTCATCTCGCTCCGGCGCGCATCCGACGCCGCAGCATTGATCGACCCGTCACCATAGACAACCAACCGCCCTGTCTTCCGCGCCTTCTGGATCGCCCCGCGCGACAGGCCGGAATGGGCAGAATAGTCCCTCTCGCTCATCCCTTCCATGCTGTCCCCGGTTCACCATAAAGCAATGTTATTGCTTGGTATTTCGTTGATTATACTCGGCCAAAGAGCGACTCTGACTGCAGGAAGACGATGCAACTTTAGCCAAGGATGCTCATGCCATGACCGCCGAAACCAAGACCCGCGCCAAGGCCCCGAGCGAGGCGCTTCTCCTCGAGATCGCCCTCAACCGCTTCTTCGTCGACACGCTGGAAACCCGCAATTCCGACAGCCTCGACTTCCATGAAGTCTCGGTCTGGGCGATCCGTTCCGCGCTGAAGGCGGCCTTCGCCGCTGGCCAGCAAGCCGCAGCCCACTGAGAAGGAGTTCCAGCCATGACCACCCGCAGCACCTCCGCCACCAACGACAAGGCGCTTGCCGCCTTCCTCGCCGCCAAGGTCGAGATCGACGCCCAGCTGGAACGCCTGAAGGCCCTGAGCGACGAACATTTCAACGCCCATCCCGACGAGATTCATTGGGGTCATGTCGGCGATCTGAACCGCTACGCGAGCCTCCTGCGCCAGATCACCGACATCGCCTTCAAGGAAGGCGAATTCGCCGACTGACCCGGACCCGCCCCGGCCGAGCCCCGCGATGGCGAGGCTTGCTGGCGTAGAAGGGCCCGCATCCCGCAGCCCCGACCAAGGAGTGACCATGTCCTATCAGAAGCTTTTGCGCGAACTGGCGCCCGATCTGAACCCCGCCGGGGTGGAGGCCTCCATGCGCCTGCACTACGGCGTCCTGAACCACCTCCCCCGTGACACCTTCGTGGCCGAAGCCTTGCTGGCCGCCGATCTGGAGTCCGGGTCGCCCGGCATCCTGCGCAAGATCGCCGAAAGCTTGGGGATGGGCGAGGACTTCGCCAAATGGGAGGCGGGCCATGACGCTTGATTCCGCCCAACGCCATCAGATCGAACAGGATGCCATCACCGCAGAGTGGGAGGTCGGACGCCTCGCCGCCTGCGACGAGGCCATCGCACTGCTGCGCGAGATCGCCGATCTGGACCGCGACGACGATGGCGACGTGATCATCGGGGCTGATGCTGAAGGCTTCAACGACCTGATGTCCCGCATCGCCGCCTTCCTCGCAACCCACGACCGCTAGGAGATCGTCATGACCAAAGCGAGCAAGACCAAACCCGCCGAGACCAAACTCACCGAAACCCAGATCCTGATCCTCAGCGCCGGAGCCCAGCGCCCCGGCAACCTCGCCCTGCCGCTGCCCAAGGGGCTGGTGGGTGCAGCCGCAAAGATGACGGTCGGCAAGATGATAGAACGCGGCTGGCTGCAGGAGGTCGAGGCCAATCTTCGTCGGGGCGAACCCCTCTGGCGCGAGTCCGGCGATGGATATGGCACCACGCTCGTCGTCACTGACGCAGGGCTGCTGGCCATCGGCATCGACCCGGTGGTCGTCAAGACGGTGGTGGCAATACGCAAGCAGGCCAACGAGGCGCCCGCGCCGCCGTCCGCATCTGTTGTGCCCAAGGGGCCGGTGGTTCGGGCGGGGACCAAGCAGGCGACGCTGATCGCCATGCTCCGCCGCTCCGAAGGCGCGACCATCGACGAGATCATGGCGGAGACGCAATGGCTGAGCCATACGGTTCGTGGGGCCCTCTCCGGGGCCCTGAAGAAGAAGCTGGGCCTCGAAGTCAGCTCGGAAAAGGACGACGCGAGAGGGCGGGTCTATCGACTGCCTGTCGCTTGACGACCCCTTCACTCGGCAAAGACGAAACCGCCACCCACTCGGGTGGCGGTTCTCATTCATGCCTTTCGTCGGTCAATCGGCGCGCCGTTCTCCCCGTCGCCATCTCCCATCGCCGCACGGCGACGTCGCAATAGACCGGATCCAATTCCATCGCGAAGCAGCGCCGCCCATTGCGTTCCGCGGCAACGATCTGGGTGCCGGAGCCGCAGAACGGCTCATAGATGAGATCGCCGGGATCCGAAAACGCGGTCAGCACCGCCTCGACCAGCGCCACCGGAAACACGGCCGGATGTGATCCGGCCGCACCCAGCCCACCCTTGTGGCGCATGATCCGGGACACGCTGTCGGGAATGCGGTGACTCTGGATCGCGTTTCCGGCCCCGGTCTTGGCTTGCACGCTGCCGTCGGCTCCGCGCAGACCACCGCCGCCGAGAACCTCGCCCGCGTGTTTGGACGGCACCGTCTTGTGCGGTTTGCGCGGGGCGCGGTTGAAGTGAAAGATGAACTCGTGCGACGGGGCCAGGCGGCCATTCCAGTCGCCCGGCAACCCCGGCCCCTGATCCCACACATACCAGCCAAACCTCCGCCAGCCAGCTTTGCGCATCCATTCAACCCATCCTTCCCAATAGGGCTGCCACTCGCTGTCACGGTGCACGAGGCCGAGATTGACCAAGAGCTGGGCGTCGGGGGTCACCGGGGCCGCAGCGAAGACGTCCTGCATGAGCGCATCCCAATCGCCGACTTTCTCCTTTGCGGCCCCATAGTCCCGCTGCTGGGCATAGGGTGGGGAGGTGAACATCAGCGTCGCCTGCTCCCCCTCCATCAGCTTTGCTACGGCACCGACGTCCGTCGCATCGCCGCAGCAGAGCCGATGCTGTCCCAGCTGCCAGATATCGCCCGGCCTCGTGATCGGCTCGGCCGGCGCATCCGGGACGGCATCTGCCTCGTCATCATCGATCACCGTGCGGTCGTCGTCACCATCCCGCAGCAGGGCATCCAGCTCATCTTCGGGGATCCCTATCAGCCCGAGGTCGAAATCCTCGGCCATCAGAGCCTGCAATTCCTGAAAGAGCAGGGCCTCGTCCCAGCCGCCGAGTTCCGTCAGCTTGTTGTCGGCGATCCGATAGGCCCGGCTCTGAGCTTCGGTCAGATGGCCCAACACGATGACCGGCACTTCGGCCAACCCAAGATGGGCCGCCGCCAGGATGCGACCATGACCCGCGATCAACTCGCCATCGGCTGCGACCAGTACCGGAACCGTCCAACCGAACTCGGCCATGCTGGCGGCGATCTTCGCCACCTGATCAGCGTCATGGGTCTTGGCATTGCGGGCATAGGGCTTCAGCCGAGCCAGCGGCCAGTATTCGATCCGCTGTGGGATGACGGGCGCGTTCATACAGCGAGCCTCTTGGCTTTCAGGTCGGCGAAGGTTTCGCCAGTCTCGGCCAGCACGGCATTGGCGCCGGTGAATTGCTGCCAGCGCTCGATGGCGACATCGACGTAAGTCGGGTTCAACTCGATCCCGAAGCACACGCGCCCGGTGGTTTCCGCCGCGATCAAAGTGGTGCCGGATCCCATGAAGGGTTCAAACACTGCTTGACCCGGGCTGGAATTGTTCAGGATTGGGCGGCGCATGCATTCGACCGGCTTCTGCGTGCCATGGACCGTTTCGGCGTCCTGGTCCTTGTTGGCGATCTGCCACAGCGTCGTCTGCTTTCGATCCCCGGCCCAGTGTCCCTTGCCTGTTTTCCTGACAGCATACCAGCAGGGTTCGTGCTGCCAATGATAGTCGCCACGGCTGAGAACCAGTCGGTCCTTGGCCCAGATGATCTGCGACCGCACCGCGAAATCAGCAGCCACCAGGCTCTCTGCCACAGTCGACGAGTGCAGGGCGCCATGCCAGACATAGGCCACATCACCGGGGAACAGCGCCCAGACTTCCCGCCAGTCGGCCCGATCATCGTTCAACACCTTTCCGGTGCGCTTGGTTTTGGCCGCTCCCGCCTGATTGCGCCAGGACGGATCGTATTCCACGCCATAGGGCGGATCGGTGACCATCAGCAGGGGACGGACATCGCCGAGCAGGCGCCCGACGACATCGGCTGAAGTGCTGTCGCCGCAGATCAGCCGATGCGATCCCAACTGCCAGAGGTCGCCTGCCACCGACACCGGAGTGACCGGCGGCTCGGGGACATCATCCTCGCCTTCGACAGGTCCATCGCCGCCGATCTCATCTGGATCCCGCAGCAGGGCGTCCAGATCCTCGTCCGTGATGCCCAGCAGCGAGAGGTCGAAGTCCTCGGCCAGAAGCCCCGCAATCTCGTCGCGCAGCATGGCCTCGTCCCACTCGCCCAACTCGGTCAGCTTGTTGTCGGCGATGCGGTAGGCCCGGCGCTCCGCCTCATCCAGATGCCCCAGCCGGATCACTGGCACATCCTTCAGCCCCAGCATGGCGGCGGCCAGCACCCGGCCATGCCCGGCAATCAACTCGCCATCGTCCGCCACCATGCAGGGCACCGTCCAGCCGAACTTCGCCATGCTGGCGGCGATCTTCGCCACCTGGTCAGTCCCGTGGATCTTGGCGTTGCGGGCATAGGGCCGCAGCCGTTCGATCGGCCAGGTCTCGATCTGGCTCGGTGTGAACACCAGGTCCATGGGGAGGGCTCGTTTGGGGCAGGGCGGACATGACGATGCACGCCGCCGGCTAGGGCTGCGTCAGGATCAGGGTCCGCGATGGGGGAAATGAGAAACGCCCGCGAGGGTTTCCTCCGGGCGCAATTCTTCGATAGTCAAGGGGTAGGTCAAGGGGGGCAGCTTTGTCAAATGGAAAAGCAACGTGGATTCAAAGGCTTCCCGGTAGATGGCTTCCACTGGGTGGCTTCCGCTCGAGGTGGCTTCCTCAAACTGGCTTCCAAAGTTGGCTTACGAAATCACGACTTGGCCATGCTGGATTTCGCAAAAGAATCCAGCATCGCAAGATCGTGATTCCGCAACCCTTTGATAACGAGTCGGTTTTCCCGAGATCGTCGCCCAAGTGGATTCCAGGTGGATTCCCCGGTGAAGAAGCCAGTCGCTAGCGAAATGCCGCGCTGCGCCCCCCCGCATACAGATCGGCCGGGGAGGAACCATGGGAAGGGGGGATGAGCGACGATATCGGCCCAAAGCGTCCGATTGAGCTAACGTTAAACGTGAACTACACTTAGAGCTGTGAAGCTTGAAGATGCGGCAGAATCTATCAGCCGCCTATCCGGCGGGGAGGTGACTGGAAAACCCACGACGATTGCAGGCTATTCTCTCAGCCGCCTATCCGGCGGGGAGGTACGCCATGCGAAACGTGGGCCTCATCCTGCTTCTCTCAGCCGCCTATCCGGCGGGGAGGATGACCCCCGACCACTTCTTCCCGCTCGTCCGTCTCTCAGCCGCCTATCCGGCGGGGAGGACATGCTCATGCGTTCCGCGTGATCCGCCAGATCTCTCAGCCGCCTATCCGGCGGGGAGGTAGTCCTTTCAGGCCGGTTGGCCGTGTATTGGTCTCTCAGCCGCCTATCCGGCGGGGAGGGAGCAATGGGATCTCATTGCGGCCATGGGCGATCTCTCAGCCGCCTATCCGGCGGGGAGGGCCGTGCAGGACAGCACGAACCGGGGCCCGATTCTCTCAGCCGCCTATCCGGCGGGGAGGTTCCACAGCTTTTGGGCCCGCTAGGCACTGTTTCTCTCAGCCGCCTATCCGGCGGGGAGGTGGATGAAGACCCATTTGCAGCGTTTGATCCGTCTCTCAGCCGCCTATCCGGCGGGGAGGGAAGTCCGCGCCGCCCTCGCCGCGCTGCCGAATCTCTCAGCCGCCTATCCGGCGGGGAGGTGATCGGCTTTACCGAGACGACTTCATCCTGGTCTCTCAGCCGCCTGTCCGGCGGGGAGGTTTGCGCAGCGTTTCGGCGCCGCACGATGTCATCTCTCAGCCGCCTATCCGGCGGGGAGGAGATAGTGCTTGCCGTAGACCCATTGGCGTGGTCTCTCAGCCGCCTATCCGGCGGGGAGGTCGATGATTTCGACGGCGCGTTCGCCTTCCTTTCTCTCAGCCGCCTATCCGGCGGGGAGGAGCCGCTTGTCACGACCGCAGATACCGGCTGGTCTCTCAGCCGCCTATCCGGCGGGGAGGGCTATGGCGTCGGTCCCACATCGGGCCTTTATTCTCTCAGCCGCCTATCCGGCGGGGAGGGCCGCCACCATCAGCCACTGCGCCAGGGTGTATCTCTCAGCCGCCTATCCGGCGGGGAGGGGTTTCTGCCGGGTTTGGTGGCATCATGGCTGTCTCTCAGCCGCCTATCCGGCGGGGAGGACCTATGATGTGCCGGTCGGGGCGACACTTCTTCTCTCAGCCGCCTATCCGGCGGGGAGGTAGGTCGAGGGTTCTTTGAAGCGGTCGATGAATCTCTCAGCCGCCTATCCGGCGGGGAGGCCATGACATTGGCCAGCCCGTTGTCGGTTCTATCTCTCAGCCGCCTATCCGGCGGGGAGGATAGAGAGAACACAGGACGATCTGGCCCGAGATCTCTCAGCCGCCTATCCGGCGGGGAGGGACCTGACTGGCCACACGGGCGGCGGCATTATTCTCTCAGCCGCCTATCCGGCGGGGAGGGTTGACCTCGTACCCCTGCAAGAGCGGCCCAATCTCTCAGCCGCCTATCCGGCGGGGAGGACCAGCCCGCGACCTTGGCATCATAGCCATGATCTCTCAGCCGCCTATCCGGCGGGGAGGGAAGGCGACCGTCAGGGCGATGCGCTCGGTAATCTCTCAGCCGCCTATCCGGCGGGGAGGACACCTTGGCAGGCACAAGGCGCCGCGTGCTGTCTCTCAGCCGCCTATCCGGCGGGGAGGAGCCACCCCAGCCGCCACGCACTGATCCCGCATCTCTCAGCCGCCTATCCGGCGGGGAGGGTCTTCCGGCTGGTCTGCCTGAACGGCCTGATTCTCTCAGCCGCCTATCCGGCGGGGAGGAAACCTGCGAGGGTTGTGGGTTTGCCGGTCAGTCTCTCAGCCGCCTATCCGGCGGGGAGGAAACATCTACTCGGAAGGCATCACCGCCGACTTCTCTCAGCCGCCTATCCGGCGGGGAGGATGGAGTGGGGGATAGCTTAGGCGGCGGAATTCTCTCAGCCGCCTATCCGGCGGGGAGGCCTTCGAGGCGACCATCGCCGCCGGTGTGCTGTCTCTCAGCCGCCTATCCGGCGGGGAGGGGCGACAGCCAGGGCGGTTGCCGTCTCGTCCATCTCTCAGCCGCCTATCCGGCGGGGAGGATCGCAGCCGGATCGGGCGCGCCGGCGGCTTTTCTCTCAGCCGCCTATCCGGCGGGGAGGGACGCCAGCACGGCCAAGGCCAGACGTTTCCGTCTCTCAGCCGCCTATCCGGCGGGGAGGGCCGGGCCGATCACGCGCGGCGTGCTGCACAATCTCTCAGCCGCCTATCCGGCGGGGAGGATCCGGAGAAGACCTATGGCTTCAAGGGTCTGTCTCTCAGCCGCCTATCCGGCGGGGAGGAATTCTTCCGGGCGGGCGGTGCCTCCGTCATTTCTCTCAGCCGCCTATCCGGCGGGGAGGTTGACCCCGCAACAACGCCTTTCGGCGGCATTTCTCTCAGCCGCCTATCCGGCGGGGAGGGTCGCCACGCCAGCGACCCACACGCCGATTTTTCTCTCAGCCGCCTATCCGGCGGGGAGGGGTGCCCGCCGTCAAAGCCTCGCGCAGGGGTGTCTCTCAGCCGCCTATCCGGCGGGGAGGGACGGCACCGAACACTCGATCAAAGGGTACAATCTCTCAGCCGCCTATCCGGCGGGGAGGGGTTTTATCCGCTGACGATCACGCCGGGGTCATCTCTCAGCCGCCTATCCGGCGGGGAGGTTGGCGTCGCCCGACAGTTGGCCCACCGTCTTTCTCTCAGCCGCCTATCCGGCGGGGAGGGGATGAACGCATCCAACTCGACAATAGCTTCATCTCTCAGCCGCCTATCCGGCGGGGAGGGCATTGCCGCCGAAGCCGAACGTGGCACGGATTCTCTCAGCCGCCTATCCGGCGGGGAGGGCTGCAAGCGTGACCTTCCTCGCCATTGACCATCTCTCAGCCGCCTATCCGGCGGGGAGGTTGCGTCAGGCGACCCCAGATCAGAGCCTCCTTCTCTCAGCCGCCTATCCGGCGGGGAGGGGGCAGAACCGCAGGAACGGCGCGCCATTGTTTCTCTCAGCCGCCTATCCGGCGGGGAGGTTGACCGGGTCGGTGTAGGTCGCGCCGGTAATTCTCTCAGCCGCCTATCCGGCGGGGAGGAAGGGCCGGGATTGTCGCTTTGTCCGCATAAATCTCTCAGCCGCCTATCCGGCGGGGAGGGTGGCGCATCGGTCGCGGGCGGCATGACGCTGTCTCTCAGCCGCCTATCCGGCGGGGAGGGTGCGGCGGCGCAGGTCATCGCGACCGGCATGTCTCTCAGCCGCCTATCCGGCGGGGAGGGCTGGCGTCATTCAAGCAGACGCACGGGGCAATCTCTCAGCCGCCTATCCGGCGGGGAGGAACCCCACTGACGTGTCCTTTGTCACCGGCATTCTCTCAGCCGCCTATCCGGCGGGGAGGTCTGCGCCGCCATCAATTGCGCCTCGCCCGCATCTCTCAGCCGCCTATCCGGCGGGGAGGGCCTTGATGCTGCTTTTTAGGTCGCCGCCCGATCTCTCAGCCGCCTATCCGGCGGGGAGGACTCCCGTTTTGAAATTAAAACGAGTGAAACCAAAGGCTTGATCTTTAGCCTTAAAATATACCATCTTTTCAAAGAGCGCTGCAACCTATTGATTGTCGTCAGCTTTTCCATAAGGAGCAAAAAGATCCTGCGGAAGGTTCCGGGTGAAGCCTGTCTGTTCTCCATAGGTCAACTCTGGGAGTGCCGACGTCGGTGAACCATAGTCTGGCAAATCCAGGCTGACCAGCCGTCTCAAGGCGGCAGTCAAACTGATCGCATCCAGAGGCCCAAGATCAGCCAGGGCTCGGCTCAGGATATCGTGGAATACATAGGCGCCACCGGGATCGGAAGCTTGGACCTCGTGAATCTTTGGCACGATCCAGTTGGGCGGTGAGGTCTTGGGGGCGTTGTTCATCTGCCAGATCGCGGTTTCCAGATCATCCCCGGACCGGGCGAGTTCCAAGCAACGCGTGGTCGACCGGCGGAACACGCGCGTCTGGGCGAAGCGGTCGTTCATGCGGGCCACTTTGCGTTCCAGGTAGCGGCCCAATGGGGCGTTTTCGCCGGACATTGCTAGCATGGCGCGCCTCAAATCAGTTTCCGCGTCGCGCAGGGGGCACGGCAGCGCCTCGGTCAGAATGGGTGCAGCATCTACCCGGTCAAAGTCGAACCTGCCCGCCAAGGCGTCAAAATGCCGATCGGGAAAGGCCGAAAGGTTTGCCCTTGATACGGTCGTGATCGTCGGCAAGTCGGACTCGACGCCGGGTCGGGCAAGGGCGCCTCCCTCCATTGCCACTGGGCTGCGCCCAAGGATCAGCGTATTGGTCTTGCCCCAAGGCGACATCCGGTGGCGTCGTACACGACCGGATGCCTGGATGATGGAGCGTATCGAGATCGGGTCGAGTATCGCGTAGTCAAAATCGAGATCGTTGCCCGTTTCGATAACGGGGGAGGTGACACAGACAATCTCGATATCACGCGCTTCGATGGTGGCCGCGCGCGCGAAAATGCCGTCTGTGCTGCAAAGATCCCGTATTCCTTCCTGCGGGCGGGTACCCTTCCGTGTCAGCGCATTCCTCAGTCGGTTTTCCACCCAGGCGCGGTGAAGGCGAGGCATATTGGAATGCAGACACAGTTTCACGCGCAGGCGGCCGGACAGGGCTCCGGAAGGCAGTTGGGAGAATAGTGCGGTGGTATGGGAAATCCGGGTCATGCGGACCAGTCCGACCGAAATGCGGAACCCGTCCATTTCGACGGCATTCAGCCCATGCATCTCCCGGCACCCTGCGTCGACCTGATCCTTGAGATCGGTCCAGCTGTGGCAAGGCGGCAGGATTCGGCCGTGGCGCAACACGGGGGCGGAGTTCAAGGTCGCCAGAATGCGCGTGCGGCAGGCGTCATATAGCAACGCAAAGTCCTCGCACTCCGCATTGGTGACGACGGAACCGGGCGCATCGCCGGTCAGGAGGACATGGACGTGATCGGCAGATTGCCCGGAGATGGCGAAAGCGCTCCATCCAGCGCAATAGGCCGCATGCATCGCGCTAGAGACGTCCGATGTCAGGGTAGCTGACATTATGATCACGCGGCGGCCACCTGCGGCGGTTTGAAAAACCAGACGCGCCAGCGCGGCAAGATCCTCGGGGCCGTATTGGTCAATCTCGTCCAGGATCAGATCCGAGGTCAGGGTTCTAATGGCAGCGGGCAAAAACGCCGAGCGGATCGGCGAAGCCACGCTCATCAGGTGATCGACGGTGGCAACAAGGACGGGTGTTGTCGCCAGGGTCGTGAAGGTTTTGGCCTTGGTGCCGGACACCTCGATCATTTGCGCAAGGATCGCCGGGATGCCGCGGTCCGTGTCATGGCTGAGACCGCGCAGCCAGTCGGCCTCGGCTTCGGCTCCGAAGGCCGGGACTGCGCCTTCGGGGCCGTCGAGCCGCAGCCACTCGGGCAAGGCGCTTAAACTCTCTGATCCGTCAGGCGCGTCGAGACCTCGGTCTTCAGGAAACTCGATGACAGGCGCGCCGACCAAAACTCGCAGATCCTGCGCATTCAGGCCAAGTTGCGCTTGATATTCATTGGCCGATTGGGTGGCAAGAACGCGAAGGCCAAGGCCAAGGGTCATGCGGAAATAGCGGCGTTCGGCCTTGCAATCGCCAAAGGCGGCGGCGGCCAGGATTGTCGGCGCGGCGCGGGTCTTGCCGGTGCCCGTCCCCGCCATCAGGCAGGCAAAGAAGCCGCCCTCGGCCGAGGCGGCCAAACTGCGGGCTGCCTTTGCGGCCTCGACCTGCCATGCGAAGCGCACAGCCCCCGCCACGGGCCGGACCAGATCCAGCGGTAACTGGGCCTCGGCCAAGGCGGGCAGCCGGTCGCGCAGGCGGTGGAACAGATCGAAGGCGGAGCGGCAGGCCATATAAACGCGCTGGGTGTGTTGCGACAGGTTGTCGCCGGGTTTAGAATGGCCCTCAGCGTCCCGAATGGTATTGGCATGAAAGGCTTGAGGCTCCGTCGAGATCGCCTTCTCGGATGACCCGATGTGATCGGCGAAGACCAGAGCGCCGCGCAAGGCGATGTCCAGCCCGGTGACCGACAAGCCCGGAACCAAGGTCGCGGCCTCTTTGGACAGGCGCCGCAGCCACCAGGGCTCGTGCCAAAACGGCGTGCCCGGCGCAATTTGCAGACCGGCGCGCGTGTGTTCATCGACGGTTGAGGCATGATTGCCCACTTGCAAGCCCAAGTGGTCGGTCTCGCCCTCCGCGAGGCGGTGATGGGTCAGGATCAACATGCCGACCGCAAAGGTCTGCCGGGTTTCATCGCCTAGGAAGTCAAAGCGCAGCCGCTGGTTCCAGGGCGCGGCACAGTCCAGGATCAGGTCTATGGCAGCAGAGCAAGCGGCGTCGATATCCTGCGGCGTCACCTCTGGCAGGCGGGTTTTTAGGGCCTTGTCATCCAGCTTGCCGAACAGGATATCCCAGACCATGGCCGAATGAAGCTCGTGGCGGATGCTGGAGGGCTGGGCCTTGGGGCCCGCCATGGCCCCTGCCAGCATCGCCTGGAACAGGGTCGTGGCCTTCCCAAGGTCATGGAACAGCGCCGCAAGACGGACGACGGCTAGACCATTGCGCTCGGAGGGAGTGCCGTGAAGCCGGGCGCACTCTGACGGATGCGAGGCGACCGGAGCGATCCCCTCTTCGGAGAAGGCCGCGCGCGAGCCGATGCGGATCAACGGCATCCGGCTTTCTGAAGAGCTACGGACTTCCTGAATTGATACGGCGGTTGCGCGACTGGCCCTTTTGCGCAATTCGCGTGCCACCCGGTCGAGGCAGGCATTGGAGGCCTTGCCACGCCAGGTCCTGTCCCCGATGCGCCAGAAATATCGGTCGAGCACGGTTGCCACCTGGTCGCGCGCGGCCTTGCGAGAGCGGCAGATGGCGATGATCTCACGCATCGGCTTCGGCCTTTAGTGAGGCTTCCGGGCCGATCATCCGCTCGACGGTCGTTATGGCCTCTGCCAGCACGTGGCGGTCGTCGAAGGCCGCGATCAGGCGGGCTCGAAAGGTCTTTTCCGGGTCCTCCTCGCGCTTGTCACGCACCGCGGCAAAAGCGGTCGGCAGCACGAAAGCATCCTTGAAGGCATCCGCCAGGTCGAAAACCAAGCCCCCCGCCCGCGTCTTGCCATGAAAAACAGACATATGCGGCGGGATGCCCAAGGCCCAAAGTGCGGCCCCCGCCATGCCATAGGCCAAGTAATTCCCGTGGTCGATCAGGCGGTTGATCAGGCGGAAGCTGTCTTGACCGGTTCCGTCCTCCTTCGTGTCGCCCAGTCCGGCCTCTCGCCGAAAGGCGCCGGGGTTCGACAGTCCAGAGGCCTCGGCGAAATACTTGTAGCAGGCTTTGGAATACTGACCTTCCACGCCCAGAAGCTCGGCAATGGTGGCCACGGTTGCCAACCTGTCTTCGAAGGCCTTGCAGATCTTTGACAGGGGCGTCGTGTCGCGCAGGCTGAGCCGTCGCCCGGCCAGGGCCCCGCCGATCTTGCGCATCCGTTCCGTCCGGTCCCGCATGACCAGCTTGGCCGCCCGCAACGAGCGCCCCTCGTCCAGGTAGATCGGCAAAAGTTCGCGGAAATGGCGGGTCGAGGTATAGGCCGTCAAGCCGCCCATTTGCAGCGGCGTGCCGCCCGTTCCGGTGACGGCCAAGTGAACGCCTTCCTCGCCCAAAAGCCGCATGGCCTCTTGGGTGATCGAGGTGCCTTGCCCGATGAAAAGCACCGCCAGATTGACATGGGGGATGTTGTATTCCCTGCGGAATTCGTCGTCGCTGATGTGATAGACGATGCGCCGCCCCTCGACATGGATACGGGCGCGCTCGAGATATAGCGCGCCCTCCCGGTCGGTGATCAAAAGGCGGGGGCCGCCCTTAGGCTGCATCGCGAACCATCCGCACCGAGTCGGGCAGAACCGGCAGGATCGCGGGCGCGCCGGGGCTAGAAAAGCCATAGGTCGTAACCATGAGGGCCGCATCAGACTGAGGGGCCACGACCTCGCGGATGTGCAGGACGCTTTCCCCATAGAATAGCGCAAGGGCGTTTTCGTCATGTGCCCTCGGACGGGGAAGGCCTTTCCCCAGCGGCTTTTCCCGCCGCAGGGCGCGCGCTTTGGACCGCCGGACCCATCCCAGTGTATGTTTCTCGCCCGCCCGGTCGCGGACATATGCCGCCCCGGTCGCCCCGGGTTCCGGCCAGGCCTCGGCGACATCGAGGGCTTCGATCATGCCGCGACGGCGCAGGGTCTGGATGCCATCCAGGTCGTTCAGGCGGGCAAGACTGGCATCGGAGCCGAATAGCTCGATTTCGTGGCCGAGGCGCATGGTCTCGCGGCCCATCGCCATCTGGGGCAGGGCGACGGCCAGGAAATCCGCCACATCCCCCATGCGGTTCGCGTGGTGGACCGCATTCAGCGCGGCTAGGACGACGTCTTGCAGAGCGCCGAGTTCAACGACCGCGCGGACGGGTTTGATCAGCAACCGGGCGGTTCCCTGGCACCGCCCAAGCCCGGAGTTCAATGGCGCGGTCATCCATTGGCCTCAGCGGTCTTGGTGGAGGACCCAAACACCCCGCCGCGCACGAGGTTGGCCATCATGAAGTGGACCGAACCCGGGATTTCGGCGGCAGTTTGCGCGGCGCGCAGCGGGACCAGCACGTCATCGGCCTTCTTGCGGATGTCGTAAAAGCTGTTCTTGCCGACGCGCAGGACATCGGCCGTTTCCTGCACCCCGCCATAGGGATTGACTGCGATCGGGCCATAAGTCTCGTCGCCATGCCAGATGTCGACATGGCGGAGCGCCGCGCCGATCTTTTGTGAATGCATCGAGGCCTGTTGAATCTCGCGCCCACCAAAGAAGACTGGAAGTTTGGCATAGACCCGGCTCAGCTTGTCGTCCTTGTTGGTGTCGCGCACATATTCCTGCGAGGGGAAGATTTCTTGGCCCGGCTCCATCTCGCCGATCCAGGAGACATCGAAGCTGATGGCCGCCTCGCTCAGGCCGCGCGAGAGGCCTTGGATGAACCGATTCAGCGCGGGCCGGTCGCCATGGATCAAGGCGGCGGTCAGTTCGTCGCGGTCGGCCACCCTTTCCAGCTTCAGACCCGCAGGATTGAAAACCAGCTTGTCGGTGCCGAAGACGACCGTCACGCTGGAAGTGTCGACCTGAAAGCGGTTGCGCCAGGCGAAGCGCGCATTGGCGATGTTCCAGGCGTAAAGCGCCGCCAGGGTCTCGAACCCACCCGCGCGTCGGTATTCCTTGGCGAACTCCTTGTAGGTCTCGCCCACCGCCGGGCTGCCGCAGGCATGGGGCTCCATCGCCTTGGGCAGGACCCGCACCGAAAAGTGCAGCTCGACCGCCGAGCAGCCCTGCGGCAGGGCGGCGAATTCGACCGTCTGAGGATTGCTTAGCCCCGGGTTCTTGGCCCGGTCTTCCGAGGATTGCCCGCGCACGCCCTTTTCCATGACCTCGACGGGGATCGCGCGCTCACCTGCACGTCCGAAGAACACCCCTTCGGAGATTTGCAGCGACCGCGCATAGGCCAGCATGCCCGTTTCAAACGACGCCGCAGTGTCAGTCTTTATCTTTGCCATGGGAATGTTCCTTTCAGGATAATGCGTAAATGGGTTGGTAGGCGGGATGGCCAAGCACGTGATCGCCTTCGGCGCTCCAGCGCCAAAGCCGGTCCGCCATGCCAGGGTCATCTAGGCCGGTCAGCCGAGCATTGCGCACGGAAACCAGCTCTGCGATCCCAAGGCAGGGTTCCACGAAGACATGCGGCAGATCGGCGCGGCGGGTGCGCAGCCGCTTCGGCACGGTCGTGGGGTCTTCCAAAAGGCGATGGCCCACTGCGACTGGGATGATCCAGCCCCGCCCCGGCTCGCGGGTTTCAGGGAAAAGGATGCGGGCGATCCGCTCCATCTGGTCCAGGTCGCCCGACGAGATGATCCGTCGATCCTTCTGGTCAGGCCGCAACATGGCATAGCCGCGCGCAAGACCCTTCAGGCAGGACCCATCCGAGGCCACGACCTCGATGCGCAGTTCCGTGTTCGAGATCGCTCCCCCGGCAATCCGTTTGGTCAGAATCAGGCGGCGCAGGTCTTCGGTGTTCTCGCAGTCCGGCAGGTCAAGGATCAACGAGACCTCGACCGTCCCGATCATGTCCTCCATGATTTCGATGGGGGTGAAGACGCCTGACTTGGGCTCCATCTCGGGCTTGGTGCGACCGTCGGAGACATGGACCGCGTGAAGAATGGGCAGCACCCGCGCCGTCCAATCGGCCAGCCCCAGATCCCGCCCGAGCGATTCCGCTAGGCCAAGGAAGGCCATCGGGCTTGGCAAGCCACCGACATAGTCGTTCATGTGGAGGTTGACGCGGCTGGCGCGCAGATTGTGGACCGCAAACCGCATGTTACGCCTCCTCCCGTTCAAGGGCGAGCCGTTCCCGGTCGCGGAAATGCGGCGAGGTCAGTGCCTGAAGCGCCTTGTCGTGATCGGCTTTCTTCCAGCGTCGTCTCAGAAGGATCAGTGACGGCTGCGGTGGCGCTTTCAGCTTCGGCGCGCCGTTCCCATCGCTTTCCAGCATTTCGCGCGCGTCCCGTCGAACCTCTGCGATGAAGGCCATTGCATTGGCGATCAGACTGTCAGCGTACCAATCCGTGCCTGCGCGGATGTCGCTGTTGGTCCATTCCAATGCAAGTCGGCCCGCATAGTGAAGGACAGCCGCTTCGACATCGTCGTCGCGCCAGGCCGGAAAGCTCCCTCCTAGCACATATCGCAGGACGGCAGCATCGTATCCGCGCATGACGGACGGCATCCGCGCCAAGAACCGTTGCCTTGGCCCACCGATTGCACCCGATATGTTTTGGGGCTTGGCGCTCACGGATTGCTTGGTCCACGAGCCTCTTGGAACCGGTGGGGCATCCTTCTCTTGCTTCTGAAACCAAGCCGCAGCCATGTTCTTGAAGCCCATGAAGGTCTGGGCCGGTGAGACCGGCGTGGCTTGCAGATCCCCACCACCCGGGCGGGGCAGGAAGATAATCGGGAATTCACCCGTATCAGGAAGCCGCAGAACCGGATCGCCCGGACCCAAAAGCGATCTGCGCAAAGCATCAAGGCAGTCCTGACCGAATACGGCGGCAAAATCCTTCAGGACAGCGGCCGAAATGTCGTCGGGGTCGCGCAGGTGATCGACGACCGACCTTGCAGGCCGCCCATTTATGGCAAGCGGGCGAAAGATGACCTTGGCAATCGGAATGTCTGGGGCATTGACCGAGGGAACAAAGGTCGCAAGGTGGTTGGAAGATGCTCGGCCAAAGCGCAAAACAGATTGCGACAATTCCGCCCGCGGAGTGGTCAGTTTGACTAGGTGCGACCCGCAGCCTGCCCCGACGCGCTGGAAGACATCGGCAGCCAGGCCTTTTGGGAAAAATGAAAGCATAATGGCGAATTCGTCTAGGATCTCGTCCAAGTCCAGCGGCCGACCCATATCGCGAAAGCTGAGGATATCGGCCTTGCCGGGGCCGCGACCAGACTTCGATTCTGGCGGTCGGTCATGGCTATCGTCGACTTCAAATTCCATGACTAACTCCTAAATATGAACAAGTTTTGGTTGATCTTTGTGTGTTGGGCAAGGCATAAAAATTCCATTGTGAAATTTTTGCAGGCCAGGTGAACATGAAGCTCCAGGCGCGTCTCGGTTGGATTGCGGCCTGTCTTGCCTACGCCGGCCGATTCGGTCCGAAGGAGAAGAAGTACTTCAGGGCCCATTTCGGCGTGAGCGGGCCGACCGTGTCGCGCGACCAAGCCACTATCATGGCACGGCTGGCTGAATTGGGAAACGAGGCAGTTAGGCTAGATGGCGGAAAAATTCAGGTTCTGGATCCTTCGGAATTACCGGATTTTTCCGATCTGGAACTTCCGTCCATCGATGAGTGGCTGAAGGTCATGCTCGGGAGCCGGCACGTCGTCATAGCCAAGCCTGAACGGGCTGCGCCCAATCGGGTTATCCTTCGGGAGATGGTGCGCAGCCTCGAAGACCATCGGGCAGTCTTTATCCTCTACGTATCCCAGCATGCGACGCAACCAGTGTGGCGCCCGATTTCTCCTCACGCCATCGTCAATATCGCCGACCGGTACCATGTGCGCTGCTTTGACCATCTGAAAGGTCGATTCGCAGACTTTGTCCTTGGGCGAATGATTGGCGTTTCTACGGACCGGACGGACATTCCGACTTATGTCGACGGACACAAGGACGACGAGTGGATGCGAACGGTTACTGTAAGGATAAGCCTGATCAGCCATGAGTGTCCCTTGATCGGACGGATTGACTTCGGACTGGACGAAACTGGCTCTCGGACCATCCGTATACGTCAAGCGCTTGCCCCCTATATACTCGATGAGCGCGATGCCGGCTTTGAAGATCTTGTGAGAATAGAAATTTTACAATAGGGGTGAGGTGCTGTGTTCCACTAATGCGATGATGGATTTATCTATTGAATCCAGTATTATAGGGATGGTCCCGCAGACCCGACTGCTTTGTGCGTCCAGTCCAAATTTGGTGAGATGACGCGGATCTAAACACTTGGGGCCCCGGAATTTAGCGGCTGCTTTTCCGAGATGAGGTGCGTGGGATACTGCGGGGACAATAGGCCGCTTTCCGCCCTACGCTGCCTTTCAGTTAGCCCACGGCCTCTCCTTCGGCATGGCCGCCGTCACCTCCATCTCCCGCAGCATCCGGCCCGCCAGCAACCCATCCCGCACCCAGGCCAGTGCCTGCCACCAATTCTCATAACCACGCCGAGCGGAAGCAATCTGCTCAGGATGCGGCCGCCAGGTGACGGGGCAAGCCAGAACCTCCACAGTCCGCCATTTCCCGCGCGACAGCACCCGTTCCATGCCGACGATGACGGTGGTGGCCCTTTCTCCATGCTGGTTGGTCTTGGTCTCGATCGGCACACAGCGCGGAACCGCAGCGGGCATCCAGTCTGGCGTCAGCCCAGCGCGGGCCAGTTCGGCCACGCGGATCGCCATGCGCTTGCCGCCGAGGCTGTCGGGGAGCCCTGCGACTGTGGCCGCGATTACATCAGCGTCCTCATGGGTGTAGCTGCCGATCTTGTGCTGACCGCCGTCGACCTTGCAGCCGAGCGCGGCGCGCTGCAGCAGGACGTATTCCATGCCAAAGCCAAAGCCAAAGCCTTCCTCCGACACATCCGTGGGCAGGGGCAGCTCAAGCTTCGCATGTTCCACCCGGAACGCCCATTCCAGCGCTGCCTGCACGCCCAGCGCGCGTTTCACCTTGGTGCCGCCGGTGCGGCCGATCCGTCCCTGGAAACTCATGGGTCCGTTCCTTCAAAGAGGTTCATCTGAGCCGGGCGCTGGGCCTGGTCCGCAGCCGTCGGTCGCCAGGTCCACGGGCCGGAGGCCATGGGCAGCAGCGAGAGAGCGCCACGCATGTGCTGCCGCCAAAGGGCGAACTCCGTTGCCGAGCAGGCGCAAAGCGCGTGCCCGATGGGCCAGCCCATCAGCCATCCGACGAAGAGCGGGTTCAGTCGCCGCCGTGATCTGCACTTCAGGATCCGCCGCGAGACGACCCGCCCATGCGAGGCAATCATCGAAGCCCACAGCGGGCGCGAGATCGGGGCGTGATGCGAGGGTTGCAGCCCAAGCGGCGTGATCGCCGGGTCCGGGCGGATGAAGCCCTGCTCCGCGCGATAGTGCAGGATGTCCATCCGGCTCTTGCCATCGGCCCGGGTGATGCTGGCCGTACTGCTGCCCTTCCAGTTTTGTGCCGCCGGGGTCGGCCATTGTGCCGCCTGTGCTGGCAGGGGTGGTATCCCGCCCGAGCCATAGCTCTGACCCGGTCCACCCTTCGCGCCATCCGTCGCCTTGGGCGTCGACCAGTTGGTGATGCCCAGCGCCAGCGCTTCCGCCTTGCGGGTAAAGTCGCTGTTCCCAGCTGGGTTGTAGCTGGCGGTGCCGGGATGCAGGCTCATTGGCGTGGGCCAGGATGAAGATCCGGAGCCGCTGGTGCGGCGCACTTACCTCTGCCGCGCTGAACAGACCCGCCGCAGGCGTGTAGCCCAGTCCCCAAAGCTCTCGCAGGACGGTCTCGAGCCCGAGGGTGACATGGCCCGCCACGTTCTCGAGGAAGACCCATTCGGGGCTGCACTCGCCGACGACACGTGCGACCTCCGGCCAGAGGTGGCGGTGATCATCGGCGCCGCCGCGCTTGCCTGCCGCACTGAAGGGCTGGCAAGGATATCCGGCAAGGACAACGTCGAAGGCTCCATGGAAGACCCGCGCATCGAAGCTGCGCAGATCATCCCAGATCGGGGCCGGGGCGAAATACCCAGCGCGCTGGGCGGCGATGAGGACGGTGCGTGGCCAGTCCTCCCATTCGACAAAGGCGCGGGTGTGATAGCCGGGCTCGGCGAGCATGAGGCCCAGATCCAGGCCGCCGCCGCCTGCGCAGAGGGACAATCCGTGTCGGGGACGAAACACCATGGCATTCAACGGATCCCCCGCTGACGGAGGAGTTCCGGCGTGACGAGGCCACGGGCTAACATGGCATCCCGGATGGTGTTGTTGATCGAACTGACCGGCAGGTAGCGGTCGGAATTGAGAATGTCGGCGAAGAAGGCAGGCAGATCGGTGATCGGCTTCGTCACCGCAGACGCTGGCACTTTCGATTTCCGACGGTTCCGGCCAGCATCGTCCAGCTTGCGTTGGGCAGCACGTTGCATGGCGCGGTCAAGGGCTTTGGGTCCATCGGGTGGTTCGGGGTGGTCTTGACGCGAGGCCTCGGCTGCGGCGAGGATTTCGTCCTGGCTCAGCCCAAGGTCGTCGCACCAGCGCTGGACGTGGAGCCGCGGTGGCCAGCCTTGCCACCAGCCGGGGAGGGCGGAGGGATCGAGGCCCAGCGCGTCCAGAAGCTCTTCGAAAAACCGATCAAACTCGACATCGCGCGCTTGCGCGTCCTCCTCCTCCTTTACTGGTTTACTTAGTGGTTCTCTTACAAGGTTAGTGTCCGGATTTCGGACACGGCTTTGGTCATTTTCCGGACACGGCTCCGGGCAAAATCCGGACACGGCTTTTGCATCAATCCCGTGTCCGAAATCCGGACATGGCTCGCCGTCGACGTCACCGTTTGGCGCCAAATTCTCAGCATCCGTGCGGCTTCCTTCGGCGCGTTCTGAGCCATGTCCGGTTTCCGGACACGGCACCGCAGGAACGAGGGCGAAGCCCGGTTCGAACCCCAGGATGTAGCGGGTGGGCAACTGTCGCTTGGTCGCCGGGTCGATGCGCGGTACCCGGCGCAGGAGGCCAACGGACTCGAGATGGCCAAGGTGATCGTTCAGGGTAGACCGACTGATCTCGCAATCATGCGCCAGACGGGACTGCGCGGGGAAACAGCCATAGTCCGGGTTGAATCGGTTGCAGAGATGCCAGAGCACGATCTTGGTGGTGGGTTTCAGCCCGCGCTGCTTGATGGCCCAGTTGGTGGCTTCATGGCTCATGGCGCGGGCCTCCGCGTCGGAAGCTGCACACGGCTGGTATAGCCGTGGTCGGCCAATGCGCCCAGCGCATCGTCGACGGACCGGACGAGGGCCCAGCCAAAACCCTGCGCGCAGACGGTGTCGCGGAAGACCCCTTGCGATTTCCGCAACCGTCCGGTCTGGCTCTTGACCTCGAGGAACAGAACCCGGCCGCCGGAGATCACGATCAGATCGGCAAAGCCCGCATGGACGCCCATGCCGACCAGGATCGCCTGGCGGCGGGCGCCGCGTGGTCCGGCCTCGGTCACCTCGTTGGCGCAATGATGCACGATGGCATCGCGGGGCAGGGCGAAGCGCAGGGCTTGAACGATGGCGCGCTGGGCATCGGCTTCAGGTGTGCTGCGACGATTCATGCGGCATCCCCGATTTGCGGGGCATCGGCAAGGACACGGGATGCGAGGGCGACTAACGTGGCGCGATGGCACTTCGCCTCGGCCAGGATCAGGCGGGCTTCGATGGTCCTGTCGCGCCGCCAGTTGTCAAAGACGGCGCCGGAAGTGGTATGCGAGATGGGGCAGAGAGTGGTCATTGCGAGGTCGGTCATTTCCGCCCTCCTGCCGCCTTGGCCCGCGGCATCTCCTGCGCGTCCAGCCAGTCCTGCACAGCGCGGCGCCGGTAGAGCACCATGCGCCCGGCGCGCACGCATGGCGGCCCGACGCGTCGGGCTTCCCAGCGCCCGAGCGTGTCTACCGTCACATTCAGCGCCTCGGCCAGGTCCTTGCGCGTGATCCAGCCCGACAGCAGTGTTGCAGGGCGTGAGTCGGATTCTGTCTGCGGTTGTATCATCTCTGCCTCCAAATCACCGCCCGGAGCGGGCGGATATCGTCAGGCAGCGAGAGCAGATCGGCAGGGGTGGCGGGGTGGCGCAGGGTGGCGGTCAGTTTGCCGGACCCGTGCCACCCCTTGTTTTATTGAGTTTTCCGGAAAGCGTGGGTGGCGCGCCGCCGAGTCGCCTGACGCAGAACCCTGTCAAGCGGGGAGTTGGATTGCGCCTCCTATCATTCATTGCTTACATCCGCCGGGCGAGTCGTATCGCCGGGCCACGAAAGAGGGAGGCAGCCATGGTTGAGATCATCTTCAAGCTGCGTCTCATCTTCGGCCACGCCAAGGCCGGTGCTGATCGCCCGCCCGGCTGACCTAGTACTTCCTGACCACCAGACCTTTGACCCGCCTCCTCCCGGAGCGCGGTAAGGAGGCCTGTTTTCCAAACAACAAGAAACGGAGTTGAGGCATGGCATTGCCACCACGCGTCTATTTCACCCTGATCGAAGCGGCCGTCCGCTGGAACTGCACTACGGCCGACATTGCCGCCTGGGCGTCGGTCGGCAGGCTCCATATCGTCACAGCCATCGCACCGGTGACGCATGGCATGCAGACCGTGGCGGGGTTTGTCATCGTCTCGGTGACGGACATCCTGCACATGTTCCGACGCACGGGCGCCAGCCATTCCAATGGCATTCTGAAACGTGTGCGTCCGACGGACCAGGAAGACTGGGTCCATTTGGCGGATCCGGAGGTCCAAATTCCGGTCACGATCGATGATCTCTTCATCATGGCAGAGGATGTGCAGCGCTTCGAGGCGGACTGGGAACTCGACCGCCGTCAGGGTGCATTTACCGGCTCAACCCCGCGCTATGACTGGGACGGAATGTATGTTGCGATGTTGAAGCGGGTGAACGACCAAGGTTTGCCGGAAACCCAGGCCGAATGGGTCGGAGAGGTGCAGGAATGGTTCATTGCCAACAGCGAGACAGGCGACGCCCCGGACGAGCGCACCATCCGGCGCCGGATCACGCCGGTCTGGAAGGCGCTGCGCGGTTCCTGACCGCCCAGCGCCGCAAGGATCATGACAGCGAGGTGGCACCGATCAGGCCGACTTCAGGGCCACCTCGTCCGCATCATGCACCAGTTTGGGTTTGGGCCGGAAAGCGCTCGCCACTGCATCGACACCAGCGCGCAAAGGTGAGTCCATCAGATGGGCATAGCGCTGGGTCGTCTGCATCTGGCTGTGACCCAGCAATTTGCCGATCATCTCAAGGGAAGCCCCACCGCTGACGAGGAGGGACGCGAAGGTGTGGCGGAGGTCGTGCACCCGGACCTCGGGGATTCCGACCTTCTTCTGGATTCCCGCCCAGAACCGGCGGATTTCCTGAACGGGCTGACCCGGCGTGTCGCCGAGAAACAAGAACGGACAGCCCTTCGGCACCAGCAATTGACGCTGCCGGACGATGGATGCGGCCTCGTCGGAAATGGGCAGCCGATGCACTTTCCGCTGCTTGGTCATGCTGGCGGGCTTCGACCATGTCAGATGCTCAAGGTGGAAATGTTCGAACCGCGCCTGGCGCACCTCGCCGACACGGGCACCGCTCAGCATGCAGAGCCGCAGGATGTCGGCAGCCCGCCGGTCTTCGGCCGCGTCCAACGCCTCGGCCAGTTTGCGGATTTCCTCTAGGGTGAGGAACCGCTCGCGCGGGTTTTCGATCCGACGGTGGAAACTTGCGGCAGGGTTGTCGTCCCGCCAGCCCCAGCTGACCGCATAGCTGAACATCTTGCGCAGCACCTCACCGGTGCGGTTGGCGCGGACCGGGGTCGGCTTGGCGCCCTGCAGCTTCCGCGCCCGATTGTTCGGCTTCGCCTTCGACGGCCGTGCCCGGCCCGCCGCCACCTTGTTCAGCAGCTTCTCGACATCGTAGGGCGCGATCTCCGTCACGAGCTTATTGCCCCAGTCCGGCGCCACCATCCTTGCCAACATCGACTTTTGGTCAGCGGCATTGCGCTCGGCCAGCTTTGGCAGATGGACCTCGACATAGCGGTCGATTAGATCCTTGACCCGTGGCGCATCGCGGCCGCTCTCCTTCTGTCCGAGCGGATCGCCCCCGGCATCGATCTCGCGCCGCAGATCCTTGGCCCGTTCCCGCGCCGCCGTTGTCGACCATTCCGGCCAGCGCCCGATGGTCATCCGTCGCTGCCGTCCGGCATGCCGATAGTCGATGGTGAAGGCCCGGCTGCCGGATCGGTAGATGCAGACCGCGAACCCCCGCACCTCAGTGTCGAAGATCTGATAGTCGCGCCCCTTCACCGGCTCCGCCTCGCGGACAGATTTCTCGTTCAAACGCAATCGGTTGACCATGCAACTCACCCTTCCTTTCGCCATCCCATGACGCGTAGATTCGCGCCCGAGGCAAGCGATGCATGAGGGCAGGGGTGGCGGGGTGGCGCAGGGTGGCGGTCAGTTGGGGAAGGGCGCGCCACCCTGAAGTTGGACGGCTCTAATGCCCTGACGGTAGCCTGTTGCGTTCCCGCCGTTTTGGTGGGGCGTGACGTCACAGCCGCGCCTTTTTCGTGGCGCAGAATCCACGGTTCGGGTAGAGAATTCTTCCATTGGTCAAGCGCCCGCAGGCTCGGGCGTATTGGGATTCCGATGGCAATTTAGTCGAGAGGAGGCGCGCAAGATGACGACACGGCAGATTCTCGCTCTTCTGAACTCGCACATTGAAGGCGACGAGGACCAGTTTCTTTCAGTTGCCTTGCAGATTGCCGCGCAGCAGGCCCGCGACGGGAAGCCCGATGATGCTGAGCAACTGAAGCGCCTTGTGCAGAAGGCACGAGACCGGCGCCGTGAGGGGGCTCCGCCGGGGGGGCAGACCCCTATCCCGATGGCTCGGCCGCGTTCGGAACTTCAGGGGCTCGTCGAAAGCACATATCCCAAGATTACTTTGGCGAACATGGTGCTGGCCGATGAGGTGCAGGGTCGGCTTGCCCGCGTCGTGCGGCAGCAGCAGGAACGTGCCACGCTCCGGGACTTTGGACAGAAGCCCGCGACACATTTGCTCCTCGTCGGTCCGCCGGGTACGGGCAAAACCATGACCGCCTCGGCACTGGCAGGGGAACTCCGGCTTCCCTTGTTCACCGTGCGCCTGGAATCGCTGTTCAGTCGCTACTTTGGCGAGACGGCGGCAAAGATGCGCTTACTCTTCGATCAGATCGCTCAGACGCGGGGAGTATATCTTCTCGACGAGTTTGACGCCATCGGTGCACGCCGCGGCGATCCGAACGATGTGGGCGAAATCCGGCGGGTATTGAACTCTGTGCTCTCCTTTATGGAAGAGCCAAACTCTACGGATAGCCTTGTGCTTGCCGCGACCAATCACGTTCAGATTCTCGACGAAGCGTTGGCGCGTCGTTTTGACGAAGTTGTAGAATATGTGCTGCCCGATCCGGCAGCAGCGCGGGCAATCATCGACAAGCGGCTCGGCAAGTTCAAGTTGAGCACTCGCTCGTGGTCGGCATTGGAGTCGGTGCTTCGGGGATTGAGTCCGGGAGAATTGGTCCGTGCGGCGGATTCTGTGGTGAAAGACGCAATTATTGACGGTGCATCAAAGATTTCGGCTGACGCGCTGAGCGCCGCGCTGCATGATCGTCAAGCGTTCAAGGGCAAGTTTCGGAGGGGCTCCGATCTGTAGATTTACCCGCCGAGCGCGAGTGACTGGCCGGTTTAACAGCGGAAAAGGGTCTAATGGCCGAGCAAGGTGATTTTGGCACACGAAAGCATGTGCATATCTCGTTTGATGTTTTTCGGGATGGAATCGGCTATTCCTTCCCTCGGCGTAAAATAGAGCCTGAGCCTCTCCGGGACGACTATGCGGCACACGCAAAGAGCTTGCTGGATCAGTTGACCGTCGCCCTCGGAGACATTCCTATTGCCAAGCAGGATAGCCGTTTGCCGGTGGAGGGGCTGAAAGCCGGGGCGATCGTCCAGGTTGGCACCATGCCACCTGCCGAAGGACGTCGCGTTCAAGCCGTGAAACTGCCGAAGGGATTGGAATTCCCTTCCCAGGATGTGGTTGTGCTGCGGTCCGAGCGACGTGATGACCGGACGGAAAGCGCACTTCTGTTTGTTCCGGATGATGCCCGGGCTTTTCTGCAAGGTCGAATTCGTTCCTATGGGCTGTTGCAAGGCAATCGGCCCCGGCCGGATGTGGACAAGTTCGAGCGGGTGGAGACCATCAGCGCGGCCGAAGCACGCGCCCTGTTTGTTGGGGCTGTCGACTTCGCCTCCCACGAAACGCTCTGGTGGGAGCTTTGGGTTCGGCATAGCGGCAAGATCGCGGAAGGAGTGGCGGCAGCGGCGCGGCTGGCGGAACTGGATGTTCACGATGACAGGCTCATCTTCCCTGATACTACGGTGCTTTTCGTGCACACGTCGGCCGAGGGAGTTGCCGGCTTCGTTGGGCGTATCCCCGGCGCCATTGCAGAGGTAAGGAGGGCAACCGCGACTATTGAACCTTTCCTAGACCGGGGTGCGAAGGGTCTTGGGTCGCAGGATTGGACTGCAGAACTTGCCAAGCGCATCGTTCCGCCACCGCAAGGCGCGAATGTGGTCTGCGCTTTGGATACCGGCATCGCGGCGAACCACCCACTTATCGCGCCCGCCCTACATGGGGCTTGGGCATATGACGCAGCGTGGGGGACGGATGACCACCACCCGCAAGGTGGCCATGGCACTCCTCTTGCCGGGCTGGCTCTCTATGGGGATCTTGAACCCCTCGTGAACGACACGCGGCAAGTGCAACTTACACATGCCCTCGAGTCCATGAAGCTCCTTCCGCCGAGGGGCTTCCCGAGGACGAAGCCGCCGAGCTATGGCGTCGTAACTGAAGGCGCGGTTGCGCTGGTGGAGGCAGAAAGGCCGAACGTACTACGTGCATTCTGCCTCGCGAATTCGGCCTGTGATTTTCCGCCTGAGCGACCGTCCAGTTGGAGCGGTGCGTTGGATCAGATTGCATCAGGTTCAATGCCCGGTGATCAGGCCGACGGAGTTCCGGCGGCAGAACGCCCCAAGCGGCTGATGGTGGTTGCGACCGGCAACATGTCAGGCGGCAAGCTTGCCGACGTGCGGCTTTCACATCCTCTCGAAGACCCCTCGCAAAGCTGGAACGCGCTCACCATTGGCGGATTTACGCGCAAGGAGACACCGCCGAGAAGCCCACCCGGCCTGAAGCCCGTCGTGCCTGCAAACCACCGCAGCCCGTTCAGCCTGGGATCCCAGGCACTTTC
Source organism: Stagnihabitans sp. (assembly GCF_964946895.1). NCBI lineage: Bacteria > Pseudomonadati > Pseudomonadota > Alphaproteobacteria > Rhodobacterales > Paracoccaceae > Stagnihabitans > Stagnihabitans sp. The sequence continues at coordinate 132,781 of NZ_CBBQHX010000012.1, forward strand.
GTCCGATCTCACCCCAATCAAGCCCGAAGTGCTGTTTGAGGCCGGTAACATGATCGTCGATCCGTCAGGTGATTGCGATTGGGGCCCGTCGGTTTCACTCCTCGCTCCAGGCTCCAATGTGCTGCACGAGCCGCTTGTCCCTTTTTGGGCGACCAGTGCCGCTGCGGGCATGGCCGGACACTTCGTCGGGGCGCTGCAAGCCGCGCTCCCTGACCTCTGGCCCGAGACGCACAGGGCGTTGGCAGTTGATTCAGCGCATTGGCCTGAACCGATTCGCAAGCGGCTGATCGGCAGGGGAGACCACTGGAAGACGGGAACAAAGGCCTCGAAGCAAGCGATCCTGAGAGAAGTCGGGTATGGCGTGCCGGACCTTCAGCGAGCAATAAATTCTGCAAATAATGACGTGACGTTGATCGCGCAGGCGCAGATCCAGCCTTATGTGATCAGCGAAAGTGGTGCACCGGTCTTTAACGAAATGCACTTCTACGATTTGCCTTGGCCAAAGGCAGCACTGGAAAAGATCGAGAATGGTATCGTCACGATGAAAGTGACGCTGTCATACTTTGTCGAACCGAACCTTTCTGGCCGAGCGGCGACACGCCCTGAGACTTATCGCTCTTTGGGTCTCCGCTTCGCGATGAAGAAACGGTCGGACACTAAGGAGCAGTTCAAGCGCAGAGTCTCAGGTCAGCAGGGCGAGGATTCGACTGGACGGCAGCAAGAGGGGGATTTCTGGCTGCTTGGCTCTAACTCGGTTCAGGCAGGATCTCTGCACTGTGATCTTTGGCGCGGGCGAGCAATTGACCTCGCCTTGCACGATGCAATCGGGGTCTTTCCTGTCACTGGCTGGTGGAAGACCCATCCCGGACAGAAGCGTTTTAACGACAAGGGGCGCTATGCATTGGTGATCTCAATTTCAGCGCCGGGATATGCCGTCGATATGCACTCTGAAATCACCGGCCTTGTCGCGGCCAAGATTGCCGCCACTGTGGCAACGTAATCTGTGGGGCATTCACATTTATTCAGGGGAGGCGCAGTTCCGGCGCCGATTATCGGTTTCACATTCACCTCAACGCCACCTCAACCGAGATACGTCGGTTTCGCGCGGACTGTGCGGGCGAAAAGCTGTAAAATCCGGTGAACGTCAGGATCGGACCGGCGTGATTTCAAAGGCATGCGCCGCAAAACGTTGATTTCACGTTGTTTTACAAAAATCGCCTAGCTTGGCTCATAACCTGAAGGCCGCAGGTTCAAATCCTGCCCCCGCAACCATCGTCACTTGCACAACGCCCGTAGCTCCGCTGCGGGCTTTTGCTTTTGTGGCTACTGCGTTGTCGCACAATGACAATATCGAACCCAGTTCCCCATGAAGCTCGATCTTGTGGCCATTCGGCGCATCCGGATCCGGCTGCAGGATGATCTTGTCGATCAGGCCACGCAGGATATCGGCGGCTTCCGCCTTGGTGTCTTCGGCATTCAGGGCTTCGGCGAGGTTGGCGACCC
>NZ_CBBQHX010000013.1:0-129504 GCF_964946895.1 Stagnihabitans sp.
TCGGGGTCAGACCACCTTGCCCTGGCACGCGCGGCGATGGCAGCGCTTGGCCCGATCGGAGCCCTGGCGCCCGACGCCTTCTGGACCGGCACCGCAGCCCATGACGCCAGCGACCGCGTGATCTACAACGCCACCACCGGCGCGCTCAGTTATGACGCCGATGGCACCGGCTCCAGAGCCGCAATCCAGATCGCCGTCCTCGACGGCCACCCGGCGCTGACCTACACCGATGTGCTGGTGTTCTGACCGACGGGGAAACGACGCCTCGTTTGTGGGCTATCTGCCCCTCAGGGCGTGCCGTTTGGACGCTGCGCCCTGACCGTGCAAAGATCAGCTTCCGGTCCGTGAGGCCGCGTCAGCCGGTGACGAGACCGTCAGCCACCTTGATCTGTCTGCGGCAGCAGGCGGCGATGCGTTCATCATGGGTCGAGATCAGGAACGTCGTGCCCTCGTCGCGATTGATCTGGGCGATCAGGTCCATCACCTGCGTGGCCGAGGCGCGGTCAAGATTTCCAGTCGGCTCATCTGCCAGCACCAGCTCCGGCTGGTTCATCAGGGCGCGGGCGACGGCGACCCTTTGCTTTTGGCCGCCGGACAGATGCGAGGCTGGAAAGGTGATGCGATCGGCCAGGCCCATGCGGGTCAAAAGATCGGCGCCGCGCGCCTTTGCGGCCATCGTCTCGCGTCCCTCGCGGATTGCCGTGGGAAAGACCACATTCTCCAGCGCGGTGAAATCCGGCAGCAGGTTGTGGAATTGAAAGACAAACCCGATATGACGGTTGCGAAACTGGGTGCGCTCGGGATCGGTGGCGGTGGTCAGATCGACACCAAGCATCCGGTGGCTTCCCGAACTTGGCTGCATCAAAGTGCCCAGAATGGTCAGTAGCGTGCTTTTGCCTGAACCGGACGGGCCCAGAAGGGCTGCCATCTCGCCCGCCTCCAGCGTCAGGTTCAATCCGCGCAGGACGCGGGTCTCTGCCTCGCCCACGCCGAAGGTCTTGGTCAGATCCGTCACCTCCACCAACGCCGTCATTGGCCAATCGCCTCCACCGGATCGATCCGGGCGGCGGCGCGCGCGGGCCAGATCGAGGCCAGAACCGCCCCGATGAAGGTCAGCAGGATCGCCAGACCATAGGATCCCTTGGCAATGTCAATGGGCAGGGTGCCACTTCGAAAGCTGCTTGGCCCCGGAAAAGGCAACAGCGCCAGATAGCCGATGGCCACACCGGCCAACCCGCCCATCACGCCAACCAAAGCGCCCTGCAGCACGAAGACCAGGACCACGAAGCCCTGCGACGCGCCCATGGCCCGCATGATGCCGATTTCCGGGCGGCGGCGGTAGGTCGACAGCAACAACGCCGAAGCGACGCCGATCACGATGGTCAGCAGGGCAAAACCCTTCAGAAACAAGCCTGTCTGGCTTTGCGCCGCCAAGGCCTCAAGCAACTGCGCCCCGTCTACGGTCCATGACACAGCGTTCAGGCCCGTCAGGGTGCTGATCTGCGGGGCGATTGTGTCGGCGGCGTAAAGATCGCTCAGCTTGATCTCGATCCGCGTCACGCCCTGCGGCATGGCAAAGAGGCTGCGCGCTGTTCCAAGGCTGACATAGGCCGTCCGCCGGTCCGGCCCGCCTGAGCCCATCTGGTAGATCCCCGTCACCGTCAGGACCATGTCGATCCCGTTCGAGGAGGCCAGACGGACAGATTGCCCAAGCAGCAGGTTCATGTCATCGGCCAGTCTTTGGCCGATCAGAACGCCCCCCGCCCCCAGACGCGCTGTCCCTTGGGTCACATAGCTGTCCAGCCGGACAATGGCGGATTCCTTGCCCGATTCCAGCCCGTTGATGCTGATCTGGGCAACCTGACTGCCGCGCACCAGAACACCCGAGCCGTTGATTTCGGGCGAGACCGCGATCACACCCGGCAGGGCCTCGATCAAGGGCACGAAACTGGCAGCACTGGGCAGGTTCGCGGCGGACCGAGTCGATTTCTGCTGGACGCTCAGCGGCGTACCGGGGAGGAGCACGGCAGGGTCCACAGCCTCGGCCTGGATCGTGATATGCGCCATGTCGCCTGCGGTGCGCGACAGGATCAATTCGGCCAGCCCCCCGATCAGGGCGGACATGAAGATGAAAATGAAGACCCCGATGGCCACACCGAAGATCAGCAGTGCCGTCTGGGCCTTGGATGCGGTCAGGTAGCGCGCAGCTATTTTCAGGGCGTAAAACATCAGGGATTGACCTTGACCGCTTGACCATCAGTCACACCGACCGCATTGGCCACGATCACATCCCCGGCCGACAGACCTTTGGTCACGATCAGTCGTGCCGCGGGCCAGTCAATCACCGTAACAGCTGTCTTGTGGACCTTCCCCGAGGTGACGACAAAGACAGCCGGCCCGCTGACCATGGCGGCTCGCGGAATGGTCAGCGCGGACGGATTGTCTTCGACCACAATATTGGCGGTAACGGTCAGGCCCACCGGAGCCTGCAATCTTTCGTCGGGCGTGATCTTCACTGTCAGGCTGCCTGTGGCGCCGTCGACCTGCGGGGAAACGAAACTGACCTTGCCGGGCAGAGTTTCGGTGGATCCGACCAGTTGCAAAAGGGCCGTCTGACCCAAGGTGATCTGGGTGGCATAGGCCTCGTCAACGTTGGCCTGCACCACCAGAGCCGTCAGGTCGGACAGGGTGAACAGCGCGGTCGACGGATCAATATACTGACCCGGATCGACATCATCCTGCAGGATCGTGCCGGCTATCGGTGCCGTGATGCGATAGCGGTCAAGCTGGATCTGGGCCTGTTCCACCTGTGCCCGCAACGCCTCGACGCTTTGGGCTGTGCCGGCAAGGGTCAACTGCGCATCCTCAAGGGCAGAGCGCGAGGCCACTCCGTTCAGGTCGCGCAGCCGCGCATAATCTGCCGCCGCCTGTGATTGCACCAAAAGCCCCTGATCCAAAGCCGACTGTGCCTGTTTGACCACGGCCTGTTGCTGACGAGAATCGATCCGGGCCAGCACGGTCCCGGCCTGCACCGTCGTGCCAACTGCGACAAGATCGCCCTGCAGGCTGCCCGTCACCGCCGAGCGCACTTCGACCGAGGTCTGGGCGGCCACTTGGCCGTTGACGGCAAGAACCCGGGTTGTCGGGCGCGCGGAGATGGTTTCCACGGCAACCACGGGCGCATTTTTGACAAAGGGAGGCCACCAGATCGCCCCCGCGCCAATCCCCAGAGCAACCGCAGCCCCGAGACTCCATGGCACCCATCGGGATTTCGAAAGCGGCTTTTGGTCTGGCATGGCTGTGATTCCGGAATTGTCCATGCCTTTCTAAGCCTTCGCTGCGCAGGTCTTCCTGATCTGGCGCAATGTTTTGCCAGATTGCAGCACAAGTTGGCGTGACGCGGTGGCCCATGCCCTTCAGCGACGCCGTCGCGCGACATAGGCGAAATGTGGCCGTCACGATCAATGCCCGCCTGCGGTCTAACCCGGATCAGCCCCGGAAATCTGTGGCGCTTTACACTGCAACCAGCCCCCCGAACGGGGGCAACCCTGTGCCGGGCCGGGGAATTGGGACCGCAAGGACATGCATGATGACCGCTGACCACACTCTGATCGCGCCGCCGAACCCTGAAGTGGCACGGATGAAGGCCTTTGTTTACAAGGGTCCCGGAAAGACCGCCCTGGAAGACCATGGCAAACCCAGCCTCAAATCGCCGACCGACGCGATCATCAAGATCAGCAAGACCACGATCTGCGGCACCGATCTGCATATCATCAAGGGTGACGTGCCGACCTGCACGCCCGGCCGAATTCTGGGCCACGAGGGGACCGGCGTTGTGGAAGAGGTCGGCAGTGCGGTCACGAATTTCAAGCAGGGCGACCACGTTCTGATCTCGTGCGTTACGTCCTGCGGCAAATGTGAGTTCTGTCGCAAGCAGATGTATTCGCATTGCGTGAATGGCGGCTGGATCTTGGGCAACAAGATTGACGGCACCCAGGCCGAATATGTGCTGACCCCGTTTGCCGATACCAGCCTTTATCCCATTCCCAAGGGCGCGGATGAAGAAGCGCTTGTGATGCTGTCAGACATTCTGCCCACCGGGTTCGAATGCGGCGTCCTGAATGGCAAGGTGCAGCCGGGGGGCACGGTCGCCATCGTCGGGGCCGGACCAGTGGGTCTTGCCGCCCTTCTGACGGCGCAGTTCTATTCACCCGCCGACATCATCATGATCGACCTTGATGACAACCGTCTGGCCACCGCCTTGAGCTTTGGGGCGACCAAGGCGATCAACAGTTCGGATGGCAAGGCGGTCGAGATGGTGATGAAGATCACCCGCGACCGCGGCATCGATACCGTGATCGAAGCCGTGGGTATTCCGGCAACTTTCGAACTGTGTCAGAAGCTGGTGGCCGCGGGCGGCTGCATCGCCAATATCGGCGTCCATGGCAAATCGGCCGAATTGCGTCTTGAGACACTTTGGGATCGCAACATCGCGATCACGACAAGGCTGGTGGACACTGCCACGATCCCGATGCTGTTCCGCACGGTTGAAAGCGGCAAGATCGACCCGACGCGCCTGATCACGCATCATTACGCCCTGTCCGAGATTGCCCAAGCTTACGAGACATTTGGCAATGCCGCAAAAAGCAAGGCGTTGAAGGTCATTATTTCCGCCTGAAATACTGCGGAGAGGCCTTGCTTGACTGTTTCTCACTCTGGGGGACGCAGCGAAGTCATCCTGCGCCTTGCCTGTTCAGGGCGGCGATCCCGTGTCACCTGATCCGGAACATCGTTCAACCGGTATTGGGCAAGGATGATTGTCCAAGGACCACTGGCAACCTCAGCCGCTGGAACGCCGGCCCTGTTTCGTGGTCTCGTGCGCGGTTTGTGCGGCGCGATCTTCGGCATCCGCCAGAAGGGCGGCATTGCGCCCGGCCCAAGCGCGCGGCCGCGGATCCCATGCCTGCGGGCACGTCGGGGGCTGGCTGCGAATTCCGGCACGTTAGCCACTGCGGTCAACAAACGGCAGACACAGAAGCGCCGCCAGTGTCATGAGGGCGATCACCGCCCAGGCATCGTTGATCGCCGCCGTCAGCGCCGCTTTTGCCAGCAAGGGCGCAAGCTGGGCCTGAAGTGTGGGATCCAGCGCCCCGGCCGACAGCGCCGCCACCGGCACGCCGACAAAGCGCGCTGCCGCAGGATCGGCGTTTTGCAATCGCGCCATCAGGTCCGCCCCGTGCCCGGCCGTGCGCGAATAGATCACGGTATCGATCAGCGCCAGACCGATGGCCCCGCCCAGGTTCCGCATCAGGTTGAACAGGCCGCTGGCATCGGGGATCTGCTCGGACGCCAGAAGCCCCAGCGCCAGCCGTGTCGGCGGCAAAAGACAGAACATGATGGCAAGACCCCGCAGGATCTGCGGCCAAAGCATCTCGGCGAACCCGGTCGCCGGGGTCTGAAATGCGCTCATCCCCAGTCCGGTTGCAAACAGGGCAAAGCCGGCAGCGGCCAGCACACGGGCATCCACCCGGCGTTCCAACGCGACGGCGATCGGGGCCATTCCCAGTTGTGCCACGCCTGTGACCAGCATCACGCTGCCGATCTGCAGGGCATTCTGGCCCCGCACGAAGGCCAGAAACACCGGCATCAGATAGACCGACCCGAACAGCCCGATCCCAAGGACAAAACTCAGCGCGCAGCCAAGTGCGAAATTACGGTTCCGAAAGGTGCGCAACTCGACGACGGGCTGCGAAACGGCCAGACTGCGGCGGACGAAGATCAGCGCACTGGCCGCCGACAGCACCAGCAGACCCAGAACGAGGCCCGAAGTCCAGCCCCGCTCTGGCGCCTGTTTCAAGGCAATCTCGAAAGCGGCAAGGGTCAGGGCCAATGTGGCGATCAACGGCAGATCGACCTTGCGCAGCAGCTGCAATTGCGGCTTGGCGCGGGGCAAGACCAAAGCCGCAACGCCGGCCGCCAAGAGCCCGGGGCCAAGGTTGATCAGGAACAGCCAATGCCAGGACCAGGTCTGGGTGATCCAGCCGCCCACCACCGGCCCGACCGTCGGGGCCAGCACGGCCAGCACCCCGGCCAACGTGGTAGCCAACCCCTGACGCGGCAAGGGGAACATGAGAAATACGGCCGAAAAGACCACCGGGATCAGCGTGCCCCCCGCGGCGCCCTGCAGAACCCGCCATGCGACCAGCCCGGCAAAACTGCCCGAAGCGGCACAGCCCACCGAGGCCAGCGTGAAGATGCCCATCGCCATGACAAACAAACCCCGCATCGTCAGAATGCGCAGCAACAGGCCGGTCAGCGGAATGGCGACCACTTCTGCGATCAGGTAGGCTGTCTGGATCCAGCTCATCTGATCCGGGCGGATCGCCAGCGCCGCCTGGATGTCGGGCAACGATGTCGCCACGATCTGCACATCCAGGATCGCGGCAAACATGCCAACGCACATGGCGGCAAAGCCGAACCATGTGCGCAGGTCGTCCGTTCCCGCCGCTGTCTCGGGCAGAGGGGCAGCCGTCACAAGCGCCCTGTCAGCACCAGAATGACCACAACAATCAGGATCACGCCGATCACGCCGACGCCGCCGTGGCCATAGCCGTAGCCATAGCCGCCGACCATGCCGCTGAACCCGCCGAGGAGGGCGATGACCAGAAGAATGACGAGAATTGTACCTAGGGACATTTTTTTTCCTGTTCTGAATGAATGCGTTAAACAAGACAACGTCGGATTTGACGCAAGGCACCGGATCTTGGATCCGGCATGGGCGACCACAGCAAAGCGTCAGGCCGCATGTTGGGCAGACGCGCCTTGCCGTCCGGTTCGCTGGCGGACTGCGGCATGTCGAACCCGAGACCTGAGGTCAGCTGGGATAATGGGCCTTCAAATTTTCGGCCGGTTCATCGGGCATCTTGGGAAGGTTGCTGCATGGCGCAGCTGGTGTCCTTGGTGGTCAGTTTAGCCGTGGCGGCAGATGTCATAGCTGATCTGCGGCAGCCTTTTGGCGCCACCCTTTGTGGAATTTGGGCGCAACGGGCTGGTGGGGCCAGATTGTCACACGCAGGATGCCGGTCGGCCATAGGCGGCAAGAGCGCGTCTTCTGCAAGGACAAGGCGGTCTTTGCGCGCCATCCGCCCAAGCCAATTCCTGCGCGCAGCAAACAGCGATCAGCCGCCGCGGGATCGCAGCCGCCGGCGTGTGCCAGACCCGCCCCTTGCTGATAAGCCCGCTTATGGCGCCGACGTGCGGCCCCAAAGCCGGCGACTTTCGCCGTGCTGAACGGATCCTGGGTGCCGTCGTCGATGGTTCAACCCGAGTGCTCAGGGCCCATCGCTGGCAGGATCACGCCCGCGCCGCCGATGGAGGCCGTGCGGGCAAGATGCGGAATGCCATTGTGTTTTCGGGTGCGGCGGTGAAACCGATCCGGATCTTGCTGCGCCCCGTATCGGGGGCGGTTCATGAGGCCCGTCAGCCTTGGCCCACCCTTGGGGGTGAACCTTGTCTGTGTCTTTGCTACGGTGGTCCGCTGGGGCGGGCGATCGGGCATTGCGGCGGCTGATGGCCGTGCGTTTCCCCGTTTGTCAGATGGTCGTCCGTCACAATATGGCAGGCCTGATCCCCCAGCGTGGCTCACCGCGCAATCGTCATCGACCCGGCTTGCCATCTTCCGCACCGCGCGGATCAAGTCCGGTTCGGTCAAGTCCTCAAAGCGTTGATTTTGACCTAAGTGACATACGCAGATCAGTTTCTGCATCCGGTGAATGGTCCATCATAAGACCCGTGAACCCAAGTCCATCCGCCAGCAGCCCTGTGGTCCCTGATTAGCGCAAAGCAGTTGGATTGCGGGCCTGGCACGGGCCCCAGCCCGGACACAGGCGAAAGGCGCCCTGCTGAAATGAGTCTGGAGCGGCCAAACATGGCAAGCATTTCGGTCTTTGGAAACGTCAGGGTCAGTCCGGTTCCGCCTGCAAGGCTTCGGCCTTTCCGGGGCCGGGTGCCGGCGCACGGCTTTCCTGATCTGCGACGTGGTCCCTGCGCCCCTCTGGCCCTTGACGGCCACGGTCGTCGCAAGCCTTGTCCGGTTTCCGCCCGATTGCCAGCGCAGGACCTGGCGCACCACCGGGCCGCGTCGCGTCGCCACGGCATCAGTGCACAGATCAACCTTCCGGAATGCGCGCATGCCCGGCTGGCGCGCTGGGCGTTGCGTGCCGGTCTGACTTTGCTTGACCGTCGCGAACCGCACGGCGCCTGCAAACGACTGTCCATGGAAGGAACCCTTCCCGTGTCGGTCTGCAGGGCGCTGGCCCTGACCATGCCGGGATCGCTCCCCCCCGTGCGGCTCTGCTCGACAGGCGCTTGCCGTGCCATAAGGACCAGTGCCGGGGGGGCGTGTGGCATTGTTTGGCCCCAGATGCCGGTCGGGCTGACCGAGGGGCGAACTGCCCCGGCCCGGCTGGCCGCAAAGCCCCCTTGCCCACCCTTGGCTCTTGCAATTCACACAAGGATCGCAGCATGCGCATGATTTACCCCCTCGTCCTGTGTGACGGCACGGGCTTTCGTCTGCAACCGATGGCGCGGAACGACCAGCCCGCGCCGTTTCAGCCCGCAGCGGACAAGATCAGCCTTTCGTCGTTTCAGGCCACCGTGCAGCGGCATCGCGGGCCACAGTTTCATGACCCGATCATTGTGACCAACCACCGCCATGCCGAACTGGCCCGCCGCCAGTTGCGGGCTATCCAGTGTGGCGGCCAGATCATCGCCGAACCGACCGACCGCAACACCGGCCCCGCCGTTCTGGCTGCCGCCATCAGCATCCTGCGCAGCGACCCTGGGGCGCTGCTTCTGGTGCTGCGCGCCGATCACATCATTCTGGAAGGGATCAACGAAGCCATCCTGCGTCTGGCACAGGTCGCCGCCGCAGACCGCATCGTGATCTTTGGCGTGACCCCCGGCACGGCCGATTGCGGCTGCGGCTACATCGTCGATGGCGGGGTCCTCGATCTGGCAGAGGGCCTGCACCGGGTCGAACGCTTCGTCGAAAAACCTGCTCAGCCAGCGGCGCAGACGCTTATTGACTCGGGTGTTGCCTATTGGGCTTCGGGGGTTTGCCTGTTCAGCGCGGCCCGGATTGTGTACGAGTTTCTTCGGCTGGAACCCGCCCTACACGCCACCGTTCTGGCGGCGGTTTCCAATGCCTGCACAACCTCGGACGGGATCCTGCTGGAACCGGTTGCCTTCCGCAAGGCGCCAAGCGTGCCGATCGAGCGGGCGATCTTCGAGCACTCTGCCGTCGTCGCCTTGGCGCCGCTTGTCGTGGACTGGGACGATGTCGGTGCCTGGAACGCGGTCTATGACCTTGCCACCAAATCCGCCGACGGCAACGTGAAGCGGGGCGATGTTCTGACACCTGGTACGACAAACTCCATGATCCGCGCCAACGGGCGGCTGGTGGTCGTGGTCGGACTGGAGGACGTGATGGTGGTCGATACCATGGATGCGTTAATGGTCACCAAGCGCGGCCGTTCCACGGTTGTTGCCAAGGTGGTCGAAGCGCCCAAATCCAAGGACCGGGCCGGGGAGGTCGGCCCGCTTTCCGAAGCCAAAACCTGGGGCACGGCGGAAAATCTGATCTCGGCATCCGGCTACAAGCTGGAAATGCTGACCGTTCGCCCCGGATCTACCGCGCAGATCAATGGCCATGGGCTGGGGGCCAGCTTTCTGTCTGTCGTGACGGGCGAGGGGGCCTATCTGGAGGATCGCGTCCAGCCAAGCCATCCTCTGAACATCGGGACGATGCTGGCGATCGACAAGGACACCGAGGTCAGCCTGACCAACACGCAGCCGACCGATTTGCAGGCGCTTCTTTTGTCGACCGGCCAGCATCGCGCCACGGCGGTTCTTGTGAACCAAGCCTGACTGGCGTCGGTCAGCGGGCCTTTCGGTGCGGGCGACGCGCCCAGGTCGTGGCCATCCCCGCGATCCCTGACCAAAAGGTTGCCCGATGGCGGCGAAAGGTGCTCAGGCATCTGGCTTGGCCTCACCCAGATGCAGGACCAAATCCCCCGCCAGGTCGGTCAAGGCAATCGTGAAACCTCCAACGCAAGGCATATCGCGCCCGTTCAGCCGGGCCGAGGTTACGCCCTGTCCGGTGCCGCCAAGGTTCAAGATCGTGACCCGGCAAGGCAGCGTGCCAAGGCGCAGGCGCAGTTCCACCTTGGGCCAGCCCTTGGGCAGGCAGGGGGCAAGGCGCAGCCGCCTGCCATGCCGCGTCAGGCCAAGGATCCCCTCCATCCCGGCCCGCTGCATCCATGCGGCCGAGCCTGTGTACCACGTCCAGCCGCCTCGCCCGACATGGCCGGGGGCGTTATAGACATCGGCGGCAACGACATAGGGCTCCACCTTGTAGCGTTGGACCTCGGGGGCGGTTCGGGCATGGTTGATCGGGTTGAGCGTGGCAAACAGCGCCGCAGCCCGATCGCCATGCCCCAGCCGCGTTTCAGCCAGGATCGCCCACATGGCGGCATGGGAATACTGTCCGCCGTTCTCTCGCAGGCCGGGCGGATAACCTTTGATATAGCCCGGGTCGTGCTGGCCCTTGTCAAAGGGCGGGGCAAACAGCAGCGCCATGTCGGGCCGGATCAATCGGTCTTGCAGCGATTGCATGGCCGTGGCCGCCCGCAAAGGCTCTGCCGCGCCAGACAGCACGGCCCAGCTTTGGGCGATGGAGTCGATCTGGCATTCGTCCGTCTGGGCAGAGCCCAGCACGCTGCCATCGTCATAGGTCCCACGCCGGTACCAGGCACCATCCCAGCCCTCGCGCTCGATAGCCTGGGTCAAGTGGTCAGCATGGGCTGTCCAGGCCGTGGCCCGGTCCGGGTCTTTGGCCCGCAGCAAAGGCGTGATGGCCCGCAACGTCTGGATCAGGAACCAGCCAAGCCAGACGCTGGTGCCCTGGCCGCCGGCGCCGACGCGGTTCATCCCGTCGTTCCAATCCCCGGTGCCGATCAGCGGCATCCCGTTCCCCCCGGTCAGGGCAATCGCCTGATCCAGCCCGCGGATGCAGTGGTCCAGCAGCGTGGCGCTTTGGTCCGAAGCGTCTGGCGTGTAAAAGGCATCCGCCTCTCCGGCGGCAAGGGCGGGGCCGTCCAGGAAGGGCAAGACCTCGTCCAGCACCGCGATGTCGCCCGAAACCTCGACATACTGCGCAACGCAATGGGCAAGCCAGACGCGGTCGTCCGAAATCCGCGTGCGCACGCCCTGGCCGGAATGCGGCAGCCACCAGTGCTGCACGTCGCCCTCCGGAAATTGGCGGGCCGCGGCGCGCAGCAGGTGGGCGCGGGTCATCTCGGGACGCAGGGCGGCCAGCGCCATGCCGTCCTGCAACTGGTCGCGGAAGCCATAGGCGCCGCTGGCCTGATAGAACCCGGCCCGCGCCCAGATCCGGCAGGCGAGGGTCTGATAAAGCAGCCAGCCGTTCAGCAGGATGTCCATCGCGCGGTCCGGGGTGGTGACCTGAACCTCGCCCAGAAGGTCCGCCCACCAGGTGGTCACGCTGGCAAGCTCTGCCTTGGGGTCTTTGGCACGGGTTGACTGGATCATCACCCGCGCCGCCTCGGGCGAGGTGGCCTGACCCAGGAGAAAGACCACCTCTGCCTTTTGTCCCGGTGCCAGAACCACGCGGCGCTGCAGGGCGGCGCAGGGGTCAAGTCCGGGACCGCTGCGCCCCGAAAGCCCGGTCAGCCGGGCCGGATCGGACATCGAGCCAAGCCGCCCCAGAACTTCAGCCCGATCGCAGGTCCGGCTGGCCACGTCCGGCCCCAGATCGGCAAAAGCCACGCGGCCCGGAAAGCCCATCGCGCGCGGGTTGCGGGCGAAGATGGCGCCGGTGGCCGCGTCAACCTCGGTCAGGACGGAGGGGCTGCGCTGCGGGCCAAGTACCCATTCGACATAGGCCGTCACGGCCAGCGTGCGGCTGCGAGTTCCGGTGTTGTGCAGGGTCAGGCGGGTGATCTTCACCGGATCAAGCCGGGGCACGAACTGGGTCATTTCGGCCTGGATGCCATTCGCCTCGTGCTGGAAGGTGGAATGGCCAAAGCCATGGCGGGCAATGTAGGTGCCCATGGTGCGGATCGGCAGGGCCGTCGGCGTCCAGGTCTGGCCGCTTTCCATGTCCTGCAGATAGATCGCCTCGCCGGCCGGGTCGCTGACCGGGTCGTTCGACCACGGGGTCAACTGGTTCTCGCGCGCGTTTTCGGCCCAGGTGAAGCCGCTGCCCTCGGCCGAGACATGGAAGCCGAAGCCCGGATTGGCGATGACATTGACCCACGGCGCGGGGGTGGACTGGCCATCGCGCAAGACGGTGACGTAAGTGCGTCCATCATCGGCGAAACCGCCCGTGCCGTTGAAGAATTCCAGCGCCGGCAGCGGAACCGGGGTGGGCGGCGACGGTGCAGGGCGCAGCGTTTCGCGCAAGGCCGCGGGCCGGGCCAGCAGGTCCAGTTGGGCGCCGATGCCGCCCCGGCTGGCCACCAGCACCACGGCGGCGGCGGCCAGCAGGGCGCGGCGTGCCTCTGGCGTGGTCAGGTCGGCGCGCAGGATGTGCACGCTGCCGCCGTTGCCAGCGGCAGGCGGCATGCGCCGCGCCGCCGCGTCCACCGCGTTCTGCAGATCTTGCACGTAGGACGATGAGCGGTCGTTCAGGATCACCAGATCGACAGCCAGAAGCTTCATGCGCCAATATTCCACCGCCGCCAGAACCTCGGTCAGGCGTCCGATGTCTTCCGCCTCTGCAATCACGAACAGCACGATCGGCAGATCGCCCGAGATGCCGAGCGCCCAGAGGTCGGATTGCGGTCCGGCCCCGGCCAGCACCTGCGCCGGACGCGCCCGCAGGCGCGGATCAAAACGGATCACCATGCCCGCCAGCCGCTGAAACTCGGCCGCGCGGGCCGAGGTCAGGCCCATGTGGCGCAACTGAACCTTGCCTTGCGTCCAGGACAGCGTGATGGCCCGGCCAAAGGCGGACGGGTCGCCGTGCCGCTCCACCATGTCGAGCAACGCTTCTGGCGAAGCCGCGACCATGGTCCAGAACGTCACCCGAGCCCGCCCGCCGCCGGGGATGCGGACCCTGCGGCGCAAAGAGAACACGGGGTCAAGCACGGTGCCGGTGGTGCCCGAAAGGGGTTGATCCAGCGTCACCTGTGACAGGTCTCTACCGCGCCCGACAAAGCGCGCCCGGTCGGTCTCGTGTTGAAGGGGTGCGGTTTCCACGCCTTCGACCACGGCGATATGGGCGGCCCAGACATCGGGGTCAGACGGGCTTCTTTTGCGGCGGGTGGCAATCAGGACACCCAGTTCGGGCAGATAATCGGTCACCACGAACATCTTGGAAAAGGCCGGATGGGATTGGTCTGCGGCAGGCGGCGCCAGAACCAGCTCGGCGAAGGAGGTCACCTCGATTTCGCGCGCATGGCGGCCGGTGTTGGTCAGCGTGACGCGCCGTGCTTCGGCGTCATCCTCGGTCGAGACGACGACTTCGGTCCGGGTGGTCAGAAGCCTGGTGCGGTGGGTGAAGACCGCGTGATGCTCGCTGAAGACGGCGGTGTGGGGCTGGCTGTTCTGGCCCAGGGGCCGCAGCGTTGCCGACCAAAGCCCGCCCGACAGCACATCGCGCAGAAAGATGAAGGACCCCTGCCGCGCCTGCGTCGGATCCGCCCGCCACCGCGTCACCGCCAGATCGCCCCAACGACTGAACCCCGCGCCGCTGGGCGTCAGCACCAGCCCATACCGCCCGTTCGAGACAAGATGCGCGGTCGGAGCCGCCTCTTCGGGATGATCGAAATGGCGCAGCACGTCGGGCGAGGTCTGAACCTCGGCCGCCGCCCGAACCTCGCGCGCCCGGGGCGGGGCAAGAGAGACGTCGCGCGGGATATGTTCCTGCAGCAGCGGATCGACGGACTGGATCATTGGATCGGCGTGGAAATCCTGCCGCAGGGTGCCGCCAAGGACCACATTGGCCAAGGCCGCGATGGTCATGCCCTGATGATGTGCCATGAAGCTTTGCACGACGGCATGGGTTGCGCCTTCGGGCAATCGGGCCTTGGTGAAATCCAGCGCCTCATAAAAGCCAAAGCGCCCCTCGGCGCCAAGATCGCGCAGGACGGCATAGTTGGCCAGCGCGCCTTCCGGATCGAACATGGCGGCCAGACCCGTGGCATAGGGCGCCACGACGCTGTTTTCCCCAAGCCCGCGCTTCAGGCCCAGACCGGGGACACCGAAGTTGGAATACTGGTAGGTCATCTCCAGATCGCGCGCGTTGTACGAACTCTCGGAAATGCCCCAGGGGAGGCCCAGACTGCGGCCCCAGGCCTGCTGACGGGCCACCACGCGGCGGTTGGTCTCCTCCAGCACAGATCCTTCGGGGGTTTGCAGGACAAGGGCGGGCATCAGGTATTCGAACATGCTGCCAGACCAGGAAATCAGCGCCGACCCCGCGCCAAGCGGGGTGGCTGCGCGGCCAAGCTGGAACCAGTGACGGGTTTCGACATCGGCCTTGGCGATGGCAAACAGGCTGGCCAGTTGGGATTCCGAGGCCAGAAGGTCATAGCAATTGGCGTCCAGCGTGTTGGTGTCGACGCGAAAGCCGATGGAAAGCAGGTGCTTGTCAGGTTGCAGCAGGAAGGTGAAATCCATCTCCAGCGCCAAATGCCGGGCCAGGGCGGCCACGACTTGAACCCGGTCCGGCGCCGCAGGATCGGCGAGTCGGCTCTGGTGGCAGGCAATCATCGCCTTGGCCCAGAAGGTCACTTCGCTATCCGGTCCGGTCAGCGCCTCGGCCCGGATGGCGGCATCATGTGCCAGGGCAGGATGGCTTGCCGCCTGATGCAGCAGGGCCGAAAGCTGCGCATCCGGGGCGGTCTTCAGCGCCGATAGCGCCAAGGCCTGCGCATCGCGCAAACCGCCGAGGTTGGGGCTGGGCGGGTGCTGCCAGCGCAGGCAGGCCTGGGCCACGGCGACCAGATGGCCTGCCAGATTGCCGCTGTCGACGGCGGACACATAGGGCGGTGCCAAAACGGAAAGGTCGCTGATGTCATGCCAGTTGTAAAGGTGGCCGCGAAAGCGGGGCATCTTTTGCAGGGTGGCTAGGGTCTGTTCCAACCGCAAGACCGCCTCGGCCTGACCGATCCAGCCCATGTCCACCGCCGCCGTCACCGACAGCAGGTAAAGCCCGATGTTGGTGGGCGAGGTGCGGCGGGCGACGACCGGGTTGGGGTTTTCCTGATAATTGTCGGGCGGCAGGAAATGGCAGTCCTCGGTCACAAAGGTTTCGAAATAGCGCCAGGTCCGGCGGGCGATCTGGCGCAGGTCCTGGGTTTGATCGGCGGTCAGGCGGGCCTGGGCGTGGACCGGATGCGGTTGGCCCAAAGACCGGGCGAGGGCAGGGGCCAGCGACCAAAGCGCCGCAAAGGTCAGCGTCAGGGGCCAGACCGCAGGATTGCCGGCAGTGGTCAAAGCACACAGGGCCAGCCCGGCGGTCAGTCCCGGAAGGCCAAGGCGGTAATGGCGGGCCAGGCTGGGCAGGCCCGCGCCCAGGGATTGCGCGGCAGTGGTCCATTCCAGCAAATGCCGCCCGCTTTGTAGGCGCAACAGGCTGCGCGCTATGGCATCCAGCCGCGACGTTGCTGTGTCGGCCAGCAGCGCCACGTCAAGCCCCATCCGGGCAAGTGCTGTCGTCACATCTCCCAGCAGAGCCTGCAAGTGGCTGCGCGAGGTGACCCCCGCCCGCCCCGGCAAAACCGCCAGCGGCAGACCGACCAGCTTCGGCACCGCCGTCAGGCCAAGGATGGCAACGGTCCATCCCATGGCCGCATCCAACGGCAAGGTCCAGCCCAAGGCCAGGGCGACAAGCGTCACCGGGGCCAGAAGCGAGCGGCGCAGGTTGTCCAGCATCTTCCAGCGGTTCAGCGGCGAAAGGCCCCCCTTGCTTGGCCTTGTGCCCAAGATCCACGGCAGCATCTGCCAATCCCCCCGCACCCAACGGTGCTGTCGCCGGGCGTCGACGTCATGGCGGGTCGGGAAATCCTCGATGACCTGCACGTCCGAGGCGAGGCCGGCACGGGCGAAGGCCCCCTCGAACAGGTCATGGCTCAGCAAGGCGTTTTCCGGCACCCGGCCCGCCAGCGCCGCTGCAAAGGCATCGACATCGTAAATGCCCTTGCCGGTGAAAGAGCCTTCGGCGAACAGATCCTGATAGATGTCCGACCGCGCCGCGGCATAGGGTTCCATCCCGCCCTGTGCGCTGGTGATGCGCTGATAGCGGGACCCTTCGGCACCGTTGGGCATCAGCGGCGTGACCTGCGGTTGCAGGATGCCATAGCCGGAAATCACCTGCCCGCGGTCCGCGTCCAGTGCAGGACGGTTCAGGGGATGGGCCATCTTGCCGATCAGGCTGCGCAAGGTGTCGCGGGGCAAGCGGGTGTCGGCGTCCAAAGTCACGACAAAACGCACGTCTTGCGGGGCGCCGGAGCCGGGCAGGAAGCTGGTATCGGTGGCCCCGCGCAGCAGGGCGTTCAACTCGCAAAGCTTGCCGCGCTTGCGCTCCCACCCCATCCAGACCCCTTCCGAAGGGTTCCAGCGGCGATGACGGTGCAAAAGCAGGAAGCGATCGCTTTGGTCTGAGGGGTAAAGCATGTTCAGCCGCGCGATCCCGGCGGTGGCGGCAGTGATCAGGGCGCGGTCGGTGACCGTGGTTTCTGCGCCGGCATCCGGCCCGTCGGACAAAAGCGCATAATGCACCGCCCCGCCGATGGAGGACAGATGATGCACCTCCAGCCGCTGCAGGACGGTGGTCAGATCTTTTGCGCCCGACAGCAGCACTGGAACGGCGACCAGCGTGCGATAGTCGGGCGGGATCCCCGCCTTCAGGGCAAGTGCGGGAAGGCGGCGCGGGGTGACCATGCGGCTGATCCCCAGATGCGCCAGGGCCATCCCGGCCTCCAAAGCGACACAGGCCGCTGTCAGGACGAAAGCAGGGGCGCTGCGGCCGGTGACCCAAAGCGCGATCGTCAGGAAAAGGGCCGACGTCAGGCCGATGCTGGCCAGATAGAAGGCCAAGCCGAACTGATGACGGCTCAGCCTTTGGCGCAGATTGGGACGGTAGGCCAGCGCGGCTTCCAGCGTCTTGCGGCCCGGGCCGATCAGCGCAAATCCGGGATCAATCTCTCCATCCGTGAGGGCAAATGCCGCCTCGGTCACGGCCATCTCATCCCATTGACTGCCGCGGGCGAGTTGTTCGATCGCGCTGCGGTAGTCGTTTCGGGTCGCGAAATCCATGGCGGCATAAAGCGTGGATTGCCGCAGTCGCGTCTCGACCAGGCTGGCGGCCTCGAAGACATCGGCCCAATCCATCTCGATCATCCGCCGCATCGAGGTGACGATGTTGCGCATGGTGACGTTGGAAGCCCCCTGCCGTGCCTGTGCCTGCGCCACCACCGTCTCGACCGTCAGTCCCTTGGCTTGCAGGCGCTGGTCCAACCAAAGCCCCAGCGGGGTCTCGGCCGGGTCCAGACCCCGCAGTCGCTTGGCAATCTGGGCTGCCATCAGGTCGGTCAGGTCATTTTGCTGAAACCCCGCCAGCACCGCATGGGCAGCGACCGGGTCGGCCATGATGCGGTCCACCAGCTTGTCCGCCTCCACCCGCTCGGTCAGCGCAACAGAGATCTGTTCGGCCAGACGCCGCATGTTTTCAACCAGCACGATCCGCAGCGTGATGGCAACCGCCCAAAGCTCGCCGATCGTCAGGGGCTGCACGGTCTGATAGGCCTGCACGAAGCGCAACAGCAGCGGGCCGGACAACAGGCTGTCGGTATGGGCGACATAGGCCCAGGCAAGACCCAGAACCCGGGGGTAACCGGCCAAAGGCCCCTCGGCCAGCTTGGGCAGGTGGCGATAGTAGCCGGGCGGCAGGTCATCGCGGATCTGGCGCAGCTGTGCTTCCACGATGTGGAAGTTGTCCAGCAGCCAATCGGCGGCGGGGGTGATGGTCTGGCCCGCCTCCACTGCGCGGGCGGCGGCGCGGTAGGCGGTCAAAAGAGCGGTGCCATTGTCCTCCAGCCGGGCGCGCAGGCTGGCGACCGGGCGGGCCTTCCGGCTGACACCCTGGGCCGCTGCCAGCGACAGGGCGTGATGTTCAAGGCGCTCGGGACCGAAGATGTCGGCGCGGATCGGGGCGGTGTCGGACCAAGGGCCCGATTTGCGGGAAAAGATCACGTGGCAGCACCCTCGTGGTAGCTTGGTTCCAACGGGGGCGGCGCGGCCAGATTGCGATCAGGCACCCTGAATGCGCCGCTGCCGGCCTTTTCGGGCCAGTCCGTGTCGATCTGATCGCAGCACATGCGTTTTCCTTTCGGTTGACGGTCTTCAAACGCGCTGCGCTGCGGAAAGGTTCCGAAGCAGGTCGCTTTTTCCCGATCAGACCATCATGGATCAGCCCCCTGCCGCTGCGGTTCTGGCACGGTTGGGACACTTCGCCAGACTTAAGGGGTCAAATCCCTTTGGCGGATGTTCCTGGTCATCACGGTCCCCGCAGCGCGGAACCAGTGATGGACTGGAGCCCACCCCTGCACCAGCAGCGCGCACCGACATGTCGGACCCCGGACAAGACCCTGTGACGGGCCCAGTCCCCGGTTCCGGCCAAGCCCGTGCCGCTGCGGCTTTGCATCGCTCTGGATGCATGGCGCCAGAAAGGATCCCTTGATGACCCAATCCAGAACCGCCCGAGATGACATCCTGTTGCATGTACCGGCCCTGCGCGCCTTCGCGCTCAGCCTGTGCCGCAGCCCCGACCAGGCCGATGACCTGGTGCAGGATACGATGGAACGCGCTTGGGGCCACTTCAGTTCCTTCACCCCCGGCACGCAGCTGCGCAGCTGGCTTTTCACCATTCTGCGCAATGGCTTCTATTCCGATCTTCGCAAACGGCGCCGTGAGGTGGCCGATCCCGAAGGGGCTTTCGTCGCCCGCCTGGCCGTGGCCCCGGACCATGACGGCGCCCTTGCCATGCAGGAATTCCTGAAGAAATTTGTGCGTCTGTCGCCCGAACACCGCGAGGTTCTGACGCTCGTCGGCGCCTTGGGGTTTTCTTATGAAGAGGCGGCGCAGGTGACGTCATTGGCGCTTGGCACTGTGAAAAGCCGTGTCAGCCGGGCGCGCGCCATGCTTGGCGACAACCCCTTGCCCGATCAGGACCGCAACACGGCTTCAGTCGTGATCCAGGCTGCTGCCAGCCATGTGGAGCGTGCCGGGATGTTCTGATGCCGACCGATGCCCGTGCCACGAAGCGGCCCGTTGGCGAAAGGATGGCCCTCAGGCTTGGCCGGGTGCAATGGTCTGGCAGTTTGGGCGATGGTGTCCACTTCGGTCTGGTCCAGTACCGGCAAGGGCAAACAGAAAAGCCCGATCCTTCCCGGATCGGGCTTTCGCCTTTGGTCACGTCCGGCGCCGCCGAAGACTTCGCCCCGCCGCAAAGCTCAGGTCAAAGACGAGGTTCAAAAGAGGGTCCTGCCGGGCTGGTTCGGCTGGGACACGGCGTTTGGGCCAAGCCAGAAGCAGAAGGCTGGGGATCACCAGCACCATCCCGGTCAAGGCCAGAGCCAAGGCCCGCCCGACCCAAGGCGTCAGGCCTGTGCAGAACCCGGCCAGAAGAAGGACCACGCCGGACAACAGGCCCAACCCGGCAAGGCCCAGGGCGATTGCGCGGTTCATGTCACGCTCCGTCCCGTTGATACACCCGTCATGCCTTAGCGCCGGGTCAGAGCGCCAAGCAGAAGGCCCAGACCCGCCGCCAGCCCAAGCGCAACGTAGGGATTGGCCGCCACAGCGTGCTCGATGCGGGCATCCGCATCATGTGCCTTGTGATCGGCATAGCGTTTTGCATCCTGCAGACCGGAGCTGACGGTGTCCGACAACGCCTTGCCGTTCTGTGTGGCCGAGGTGCCGATCTGGCTGGCCAGCCGGGCCATTTCGTCCTTCAGTGCGGTCAGCTGCGACATCAGCGTGTCAAGATCTGCCGCCAGAGCGGGGGCATTGGGATCGCGTGCCATGATGGCTCCTTGGTTTGAAATGGGGTGAGCATGTCACCCCGACCTTGCCAGTCTTGGCCCGGGATCTGACGGCCCGCCCTAACTCAGATCAGGACGCCAATCGAAGCCCTGCGGGTCGTCGCACCGATCACGATCGACGCCCCCGGTCTTGCCCGGGGGGCGTCGCTTGTCTTTCGCGTCAAGGAGCATGGTGTCACGATCTTCAACCCTTGCCGGTCCTGTCATACCACTGTGATCAGCCGTCGCCCATCGTGCGTCCGGGATAGAAGGGCAGGGTGCGCAGCCGCGTGCCCGTCAGCTTGGCCCAGGCGTTCGCAACAGCAGGCGCCACGCAAGGCACCCCCGTTTCCCCGACGCCGCCCGGATCCGCGGTGGACGAGATCACCTGCACCGTCACGCCCGGCGCAGAGCCCATCCGCACCACCGGATAGCGGTTGAAGTTGCGCACCTGAGGCACGCCGGCGACAAAGGTCTGCTCATGCCACATCGCAGCGCTCAGCCCATGCAGGATGCCGCCCTGCATCTGGAACTGGACCTGACCGGGATTGATCACCACGCCACAGTCGATTGCCGCAAAGACATGAACGGGTTTGATCTCTCCTGCGGCGGACTTGGTCACTTCTGCCACGACGGCGATGTAACTGCCGAACCCTTTGAGCAGCGCCACCCCGCGCGCGTGGCCGGCCACAGGCGCCGTTGACCATTGCGACAAGGTGCCAACAGCCTTGAGTACCCCCAGCGCGCGCGGATCGCCGGTGGCACCCGCAACCGCCGCCTTGCGGAAGGCCAGAGGGTCCTGACCCGCCGCTGCCGCCAATTCGTCGACAGCACTTTCGACGGCGAAGGTATTGTACCCCTCGCCCACCGACCGCCAATAGCCAAGTGGGACGTCACAGGGTTGCAGGGCCACGAATTCAACCCGGCGGTTCGGGATGGCATAGGGCAGGTCAAGGGCGCCTGACAGCGCACCCGTGTCCTCGGGGTTGGCGGAATTGGTGTAGCCGCGCTGCAGGTTGATCGACGCCGAAACGTTGCGATAGACGAACTGGCTGATCTTGCCGCCCGCGTCGGTGGCGGCGCGGACGCGCATTAGCGCCTTGGGCCGGTACATGTCGTGGCTGAAGTCGGATTCCCGCGACCATGTGACCTTGACAGGTTTGCCCACCGCCTTGCTGCACAAGATGGCATGGGCCACATAGTCCGTCTCGATCTTGCGCCCGAAACCGCCGCCGAGGAATGTGGTGTGGATCGTGATCTTGTCGGTGCCCAGGCCGGTCAGGGCTGCGGCCACCGGAAGCACGAATTGCTGGCCCTGAGTCGGCGCCCAGATCTCGCAGGAATTGGCGGTGACAGAGGCGGTGCAGTTTAAAACCTCCATCGCGGCATGGGCGAGGAACGGCAGGGAATAGGTCGCGTCGATCTTCGTCGATCCAGCGGAAGGGTTCGGTGTTCCAGCCGTATCACCAACAAAGGGCGTCACCGAAGTCGAGGTCACGAGCTGATGGGCCAGAGTGTCAAGTGCGGCGCTGTCCATCCCGGCGGTCGACGCCGGCAGGTTCCAGACGACCCGTCCAGCGACTGACCGCGCCGCCTGAATGGCCGTCCAGGTGTCAGAAGCGATCACCCCCACCGCGTCGCCCAGATTGACCAGCGTCGTTCCGGCTGGTGCCGACGGCATTGTCTTGACCGTGGCGCCGAAGACCTTGGGATGCGCCACCGAGGCATGCAGCATTCCCGGCACACGCACGTCCAGACCGAAGGTGGCCGAACCGTCCACCTTGGCCGGAATATCCAGCCGCTGCATGGTCTTGCCGACGAATTTCAACGAATTGTTCGGGGTCGCGGTGGTCGGCGGGGTGATCGTGGCGGCAACGTCCAGAAGGCTGGCGAAGGTCTGGCTGCTGGCCCCCTTGGTTACGACACCCCCGGTCCCCAGCGTCCACGTCCCGCCAAATTTCTGCGCCGCTGCCGTCAGGAAGATCTCTCGAACCACGGCTGCGGCGGTGCGCATTGGCCCGTACCATCCGCGCGTCGAAGTCGACCCCCCGGTGACCTGCGCGCCGAAGATCGGGTTGCCGTAAGGGTTGGGCCAAAGGGCCGAGGCCAGGGCATGTTCGCCGCGCACCTGTGACCAGGCCAGATCGAGTTCAGAGGCCACGATCTGGGCCAATCCGGTCATGATCCCCTGACCCATCTCGGTCGAGCCTATGACCACCGTGACCACATTGGCCGGCGAGACCTTTACATAGGCCCCAACCATCTTTGGTCCGGCGACAGCGGCGGCGCTGGCGCGGTCGGTGAACCCGAAGGCCATCGGAATGAACAGCCCTGCCGCGGTCAGGGTCAGGAACCCCCGCCGCGACAGGCCTTCGGTTTCAGGCTCCGGACCATCGGTCGGCACTGTGGCGTTGCGGAAATCCTTCATGATGCGACTCCTCACAGGGTCTTGCAGGCTTCGGCGATACGGCCAGAGGTGCCGCAGACGCTGATGTGGCCGATTTCGTTGGCGATATTTTGGCCATGTTGTCCGGCCTTCAGCGCGCCGGTTGCAGCCACCAGCATCCCCGACTGACAGAACCCGCATTGCGGAACCTGATGCGCGATCCAGGCCGCCTGCACCTTCTGGCCTTCGGGATCGGCGGAAAGCCCTTCAACGGTGGTGATCTTGCGCCCGACGGCCTCGGCCACTGACATGTCACAAGACTTCTCGGGGTGACCGTTCACCAGCACCGTGCAGGCCCCGCAGACCTCGATGCCGCAGCCGTATTTCGTGCCCGTCAGTCCGATCAGATCCCGCAAGACCCAAAGGAGCGGCATGTCGCTGCTGGCGGCCGCCACGGTGTGGCTTTGGCCGTTCACATTCAAAGTGTAAGTTGGCATCGGAGGTCATCCTGTGAAAGGGAGCGAAAAGGGGGGGGCCAGCGAAGTGCGGGCCGTGCAGACAGCAAGCCATGTGATCGTGTCACAAAATAGGCGAAAGACACTTGCCTGCCGGTTTAAACAGCCGGTCTATTCAACCGGTTTATGCAAGGATCAGGCCGTGCGGCCGATTTCTCTTTCAAAGGTGCAAGCTTGGAAAAGAAAGTGCGAAGAGGCACAGCCAGGGAACCAGATGGCGCCCGAAGGGCAGGGCGCGCGGCACCGGTCTTGCGCGCATGGGACCGATCAGAAGCGACTCGACCAGACCGCTCAGCGCGGCGGCGAACAGGTAAGTGGGCATCTGGATCGGGTCCATCCACAAGGCCGCCGCCGCAATCAGCTTGACATCGCCGCCACCGAAAAGCTTGCGGCCTGTCAAACGGCCCGCAAGGATCCGCGAACCCTCCAGCGCAAGGAGCAGGCCGGTGGCGCAGATCAGGCGCGGCAAGGCTGCGGAGGGGGACAGAGCCAGCCAGCCACCTCCCGCCACCGCCACGCCGATGTTGAGCAGGTCCGGGATCAGTTTGTACCGCGTGTCGAGGCGAAAGATGGCCAGGCCCAAGGCGCCAAGGCAGGCAAAGGGCAAGACCGCGTCGCCTCCGAATCGCACCCAGCCGCCCAAGGCCATCCCGACGGACGCCAGCGCCATGTCGCGGCGGTCTCGGGCCTCCAGCCAGGCTAGAATCTGGTGCAAAGGCGTCATGGGGCGGGCGCCGCGCCAGCGGGCGGATCGGTCACCGGCGCAAAGGCATCTGGCGACAACACGGCCGGATCGGCAGGGGCGGCTCCATTCGGGTCATCCGGGCCTTGTGGTGCTGCAGGACCGTCGGGGGGGGGCGTCGCCGCGGCCTCGGGGAGCGAGGTTGCCGCCGGAACCAGCAGCAGCGCCACTTCTCCCGCCGCGCTTTGGAAAATCGCGCGGCCCGGCTCAACCTTCTCCAGTGTCAGCCCCAGCGCGGACTGACCGGGTCGCAGAAAATGCGAGGGGCCGTCCCGCCCTTCGCCAAGATAGGCGGCACCGGGCTCAGGGGTCAGGACCAGCCCTTGAAGCACGGGCGTCGCGGCGGCGGACGGGGGCGCAGGTGGCAGGGCAGGGGGAACCGACACGGCGGCGGGCACCGCTTCCGGTTCGGGCGGTGGCAGGCGCGAGGGCGAAAACAAGGGATGCGCTGCAAGGGCTGAAAGCACCACCTCAGGTGCGGGTTTGCCGACGGAAAGGGCCGCGGTCGAAGCAGCCTGCCGGGCCACGGGCGCGGGTCCGCCGCCGGACCCGTTCTGCCAGATCAAGGCCGCCAGCAAGACCGCCGCCAGGGTCAGCATCACATGCATCCGCGTCATGGACTGACCTCTGCCGCCCAGGCCGACAGCGACAGGGTCGCCGACAGAGGTCCGTTTTCCTGCCCTTCGCCTTGCAAATCCAACTGATCCACCCGGATCAGCGGTTGCGCGGTTTCGATGGCCCGCAGGGTCGCGGCAATCTGCGGCTCGGTCCCGCGCAGGTGGACGGTGACCAGAAGATGCGACAGGGGCGGCTCGGCCACTGGCGGCGCGGATTGCACCTGCAAGACCTCGGTCCCGCCCTGATCCGCCAGACTGCGCACCTGCGCCTGAAACGCGGCGGCAGTTCCGCCTTCGGTCGTGCCCGGGATCAACTGGGGTGCATCGCTTTGCCCT
Organism: Stagnihabitans sp.; assembly: GCF_964946895.1. Taxonomy (NCBI): domain Bacteria; kingdom Pseudomonadati; phylum Pseudomonadota; class Alphaproteobacteria; order Rhodobacterales; family Paracoccaceae; genus Stagnihabitans; species Stagnihabitans sp. The sequence goes on from NZ_CBBQHX010000013.1 coordinate 24,705, forward strand.
GCCGCGAAAGGCGCGTTGACCGCGCGGGCCAGCCGATCTTGCAGCGCGCGGGCCCGGTCCATCGCCTGCCCGGCCTGCCAAAGCAGATCAAATCCCAGGACAAGCACCACCAGCGGAGCCACGATCACGACAAGGATGGCGCGAACCGGCAAGCGCATCACTTTGCACCTCCGGCCTGCCCGGTGATGGTGAAGGAATATAGCCCGGTTGCGGGATCAAGCGCCGAGGCCCCGGCGAAATCCACGGCCTGGAACCCTCCGGCCTGCAGGGCAGGAACGATGGCATCGGGCTGCGTGCTTTGTCCGGCAATCTGGAAGCCATCAGGCTTCAGGCGAAGGGTCAGAAGGTAGCTGTTCAGGGGAAGGTTGCCGGCCAGGCCGTCCAGTTCCGGCACAAGGCGGGCGTCGGTCAAGTGGCCGGCGATGGCGCTGGCGCGGTCAGACTGCAGGGCGCGATCCTGCGACAGCCGATCCAGCCGTGTCAGGCTTTGCGCGGCCCGCGCCTCGGCATCGGTCTGCAGCCAAAGGCTGGCCCCGGCCAACCCCGCGCCCAGAACCATCAGGAAAAGCCATAGGGCCGCCCCAAACCGCAACCGCCGTCTGCGGGTGGATCCGTCCAGCCGCAGACGGGCCGCCCCGATCCTGACTTCGCAAAGCCGCCCACCCCGCGCCTCGGCCGCATCGGCCAGCGCGCGCACCGGCGCTGCCGCGATCAGGGCCAGCCGCAAGCGCCGTTCGGCCGGACCGGGTACCTCGGCCCAAAGGAAAGCACCCGGCGCCCAAGGAGAGACGGTCTCCAACCGGGCAGTGATGGCGGCTTCGCGCCGATCAGGGGTGGCCTCGGGCCGGTCAATCTCACGCCACAGCGCGGCGTCAGGATCCATCCGCAGGATCAGGCGACCCCGGTCGGGCAGGCTCGACGGGTTGGTCAGCGGCCCGACTTCGGTCATCCCGCGCAAACGCGGCGGCAAAACATCCTCCAGCGCCTCGGCCAAGGCTGCGAAGGGCGACAAGACATCAGGGGTCAGCGTCATTGCGGCATCTCCATCGGCCAGGACCGCAAGAGCTGATGCATCCGGCCCAGACGGTCGCGCAGGACGGAAAAGCGCACGAATGGCAAAGGCGTTTCGCCCGGAGCCGGCAGCGGCCTGATGTCGATTTCGAAAAGCCCGGGCTGCGGCGGGGACGCTGTCAGATCCACGCCCGCCGCAACCACGGCCGCAAGTCCCGGGCGCAGGTCGGGGGGCGCGAGGTCGGGCGACACCATGCTGCCGTTGCCCAGAAAGGTCAGGTCCGGGGCGATGCGGCGCCAAAGTGCGGGATCGCCCTGAAACAGCGGGGCGAATTCCCACGGGCCGGCCAGCGCCCCCGGCGGCTGAGTGCTGCGGACGGCAAGTATGGCGCGCGTCAGATGCAAGGCCTCGTCCGGGTCAGCGCCGCGCAGCTGAAGCAGTGTTTCCAGAACCTGGGGCCGGGCATGGGCCGGGTTGACCATCCCCGCCGCCGCATGGACGCGGGCCTCGACCCTGCCGCCGGCAATCGTCAGGAACATGGGCGTGCCATCCTCGGGCAGATCCTTGCGCCCCAGACGGTCCGAGATCGCGGCAAGGGCGGAGTCCTCGGTCAGGCTGCGGTTGAAGACGGCATTTTCGGCGGACAGCCCCTGCAGACCCGATTGCCCCAGCCGAAGGGCCACCCCGGTCAAGGCGGCCAGAATGGCCAGACCGATCAGCACCATCAAAAGAACGGCCCCTTCTTCGCGCGGCATCAGGGAAATTCCTCGGCGGACAGGGGGCAGGATCCTCCGGGGCCAAGGGCACAGGCGGCGGGAAGAAGATCGGGCAGGGCCGCGACCAGTTCCGGCACTTCGGCTCGGGCGTCGGTGACGGCAAAGGCACGCGGCAGACGGTCCTTTGCCGTCCAATCGCGCTGCCAATGTCCGGCGTCGTCCAGAAAGCGGAATTCCACTGCCGCCTCTGCCTGCCATAACGTGACCGGGGGGCCGCCCGCTGAAGTGCGGGTCAGGGTTGCCGTGTCGATGCGGTAGCGCACCAGACTGGGCGCCGGCTGGGCGTCAGAGGCGGTTGGACGGGGAACCTCGGGCAGGTCTATGGCCAAGGCGCTGCCCACAAAGACCGGATGACCAAAGCCATCGTCCAGCCAGATGGCATGGTCCGCATCTGCCGACAGCGTGGCCCCGGCGCGGGCGAAGGCCTCGGCCTCGCCGCTGGCCTTGGCGGCACGGTCGGCACCCGAGGCCGCGACATGCAGCGTCGACAGCACCGCCGACACCACCATCGCGCCCAGTGCCAGTGCCACCAGCGACTCGATCAGGGTGAAGCCCGCCTCGCGCCCTGTCATCGCAGCACTTCCAGCCGCGTGAGGCTGAGGCCGCGCCCACCCGGCCACCGGATTTCGACCTGCCGCAACGCTAGTCCCGGGGTCTGAGGCGTGACCTGTACCTGCCAGATCAAATCCCCGGTCTGCCCCGCGCCAAGGCTGTTCTCTGCCAGAAGCCGTCGCGCCAGATCGCGGGCGGCGGTTTCCTGCGTGATGCGCGCCTCGACCCGGCCTGACTGGACCAGCAGCTGCATCGACAGGATCAGCGCCAGACTGGCGATCATCAACGCGGCCAGAACCTCGATCAGGGAAAACCCCGCCTCGTCAGGGCAGGGGCGTGGTGACGGTGCCGACCTCTGGCGCAACGCGGGCCAGGATGAGGTGGCGGTCCGGACTGGCCAGCGTGACCCCGCCCCCGTCCGAGCTTCCGTCGGGGTCGAACCGGAGGGAGTTCCCTTCAGGCTGAAGGGTAACGGCCCACTGCGGGCCGAAATCCAGCCTGCTGCCATCGTCGGCCACCAGATCATGACCGCTGTCCCCGACCCGCAGTCCAAGCGGGCGCCCTGATTGCATGGCGTGGTCGCGCGTCTGGCGCAGCCAGTCGCCCAGGCTGGCCCGCAGCAAACCATCGCTTCCCGGCAGGCCGTGGCCGACGACAAGGCCGGCCGCGAGTGCCATGATGACCAGAACGACCAGCATCTCGGCCAGGGTGAACCCGGCCTCGGCCCCATCCTGTCCTGCCCGGCTCGCATCATGGCGCGTTGCCCGCCACCAGATCGGCCGCATCACCCTCGCCTCCTTCCTGACCATCGGACCCAAGGCTGGACAGCCGATAACCGGCCCCATCTGGCGTCGCCTGATAGGCGTAAGGATGCCCCCACGGATCAGGGGCCAGAGCCTTGTCCAGATAGGGTCCTGACCAGCCCTTGGCGTCGGCGGGCGCAGTGGTCAGCGCCCCCAGCCCCGCCGCGCTGTCGGGATAGCGTCCGATGTCGAGGTGATACAGTTCCAGCGCGGTCTTGTAGGAGGCCAGCTGGATCTGCGCGGTCTTGACCTTCGACGCCGTCATGTAGCCGATCACCCTTGGCCCGACCAAAGCCGCCAGCAGCGCTAGGATCAGCAGGACCACCAGCAGTTCCACCAGTGTAAAGCCGTCTTCGGTTGTGTCCTGCATCGTCTGGCCTTTCACAAAAACAAATCGTTGACCGAGATCATCGCCCCGATCACGACATAGATAAGCGATCCGACCCCGGTCGAGATGACAAGGATGATCAGCGGTTCCAACAGCGTCAGCGCGCGGTCCAGCGCGATCCGCGTCTTGTCGTCGAAGACCTGCGCCGCCTGCGAAAGGCTTTGCGCAAGGTTGCCGGTTTCCTGTCCGACCCTGATCAGGCTTGACAGAAGCGGCGGAAAGCGGCGGTCGGCTTGCAGGGGGCGGGTGACGTCGCCGCCCGCACGCAACTCCTGCTCCATTTCGCCCAGCTTGCGGGCGAGGCCGGGCGAGCTGGTGGCACGGCGGGTCAACCGCAAAGCCTCGGCAAAGGGCAGGCCGGCTTCGGTCAGCATGGCCAGCGTCCGGGTCAGCGCTGCCAGGCGGGCGGTCCGGATCAAGGGGCCCAGCGCAGGCAGGGCGGCGGCCGCTTCTGCCAATGCGCGCTGCACGGCGGGGCGGCTGCACAGCCAGACACTGACCAGCACGGCCAGACCCAGCGCCGTTGCGACCTCTGCCCCATGCGCCGCGATCAAGTCCGATGCGGCGATCAGACGCCGGATCGCGGCATCCCCGCCAGAGGCGAGCGGTTGCGGCGGCAGGATGGCCCGCAACTGCGGCACCACGGTCAGGGCTATCAGCGCGACCGCCGCGATGGCCACGACCAGCAGAAAGGCGGGATAAACCATCGCCGAACCCACCTTGCGCCGCAAATCGGCCGCGCGCGCCCGTCCCTCATGCAGGCGGGTCAGGACAAGGGCAAGGGTCCCCGCCGTTTCGGCCAGCGCAACAAGGCTGAGATAGGTTTCCGGGAAGACCCCCTCTTGCCGCCGCATCGCTTCGGCCAGACCGGTTCCGGCACGCAGATCCTGCCGCAGTCCGCGCAGGGCCGGGGCCATGCGTGGATTGCCCTCGTCGCCCTGCAACAGGTCTATGGCCCGGCCGACCGGCACGCCAGCCGCAACCATCCAGGCGAGTTCCTGGGTGAAAAGGGTCACATCCGCGGGTCGGGGTCTGGCTGTCCCGAACAGCGCTGCGCCAAGGCGGGTCCCGTCTTCAGCCATCGCGCACCACCCGCAGAACCTCTTCGACCGAGGTCACCCCCGCCATGACCTGCCGCAATCCATCCGCCAGCAGCGAGGTCATGCCCTCGGCCACGGCGGCGCGGTGCAGGCTGGCGGGATCGGTGCCGCTGATCACCTTGCGCCGCAGCGTTTCGGACAGGGTCAACACCTCGAAGATCGCACGGCGGCCGTAATAGCCCGTCTGGCCGCACTGGTCGCACCCCGCGGGGACATAGGTCTCGACCACCACGCTGGGGTCGAAGCCGGCAGCGGTCAGCACCTCGGGGGCGAGGGGCAGGGGGCCGCTGTCCAGCTTGCGGCAATGCGGACACAGCCGGCGCACCAGTCTTTGGCCCAGCGAGACGCGCAAGGTCGCGGCCAGCAGATAGGGCTCGATCCCCATTTCGGTCAATCGCACCACGGCGGCGGCGGCGGAATTGGTGTGCAGCGTCGTCAGCACCAGATGGCCGGTCAAGGCGGCCTGCACCGTGACGGCAGCCGTCTCGGCGTCCCGCACTTCGCCGACCAGCAGGATATCGGGGTCAGCCCGCATGAAGGCCCGCAACCCGGTCAGAAAGTCGAGGCCGATGGCGGGGTTGACCTGCACCTGTGCGATGCCCGCGATGCGGTATTCCACCGGGTCCTCGATCGAGATGATCTTGACCCCGGGGCTGTTCAACTCGGTCGTTGCGGCGGCCAGTGTGGTGGTCTTGCCGCTGCCGGTGGGTCCGGTCACAAGGATCAGCCCATGGCTTTGCGCCAGGCCAGCGCGCAAGGCGGCCTCGTCGCGGGGCGTCAGGCCCAGGCCAGCGATGCGGGGCAGGCTTTGACGGTCGGCGAGGATGCGCAGCGCTGCACCTTCGCCCTCGATCATCGGCAGGGTGGCGCAGCGCAAATCGCGCGGGCTGCCACCGATCACGGCCCGGAAATGGCCGTCCTGCGGCAGGCGACGTTCGGCGATGTTCAACCCGGCGAGGATCTTGATCCGGGCCACCAGCGCCCGACCCGTCGCCGGCGGCACCCGGGCCAATGGGCGCAACAGCCCATCGACCCGCGCCCGCACCTCTGTCCCGCTGGCGGAGGGTTCGAAATGCAGATCGGTGGCACGTTCGGCCACGGCTTGGGCCAGCAGCCGGTCCAGCAGGGCAATCACCGGAGCGTCGATGGCGCTGTCATCGGGATTTTCGGCCACGGCGGGCTCTTCGGCGGCGGGACCCTCGACGGCCCCGGCCAGCGCGTCCAGCCGTGCAAGAATGGCCGGGCGCGAGGCCACGTAAAGTGCAGGCCTGCGCCCCAGCGCCGCCGTCAAGGCTTCCAGGGCCGCCGCATCTCCCGGGTCGGCCAGCGCCACACGTTCCGTGATCCCGTCGTCAAGCCCCAGCGGCACGATCCCGGCCGCGCGCAAGAACCGCAGTGACAGCCCGGCGGGCAAGGTCAGGTCGGCCGGCCAGTCGGTCTCGGCCATCAGGGGCAAGCCATGCGCCGCTGCCCGCGTCCGGGCCAAGGCCACCGGATCGCCCCCTTCCAGGCCGGCGCCGTCGCTGGTCATTGCCCGCTCATCAGTTGCATCTTGGCGCGCAGTTCCGCGCCTGCCGCCGCCGCATCCTGCTGGTTGCGCACCACATGGGGCGTGATGAAGACCACCAGTTCTGTCCGCCCGCCGCTGTTGTTGGCGAAATTCGGGATCAGGCCGAACAGCTTGTTGCGGGCTTTCGATGTCTCGGACGAGATCAGACCGCCCAGAACGATGGTCTGCTTGTCATAAGCCGCAACCCGTGTGGTGATGGAACGTTGCCGCAGGGTGGGCGTCAGGGTGGTCGTGCCATTCGGCGTATCGCCCACCACGGCGGAAAGCTCTTGATCCACCTGCAGGTTGACGAGGTTGTTCTGGCTGACCTGTGGCGTCACGCGCAAAATCACCCCGGCGTCGTGATATTCCACCGTGTTCACCGTCGGTGCATCTGGCGCCGTCGTCTGGGTGACCTGCTGCGTGACGATCGGCACCTGTTCCACCACCTTGATTTCGGCCTGTTCGTTTTCAAAGGCCACAACCGACGGGGCCGAGATCACCTTGACCTTTGTCACCTGCGACAGGTTGCTGATGATCGCTTTGGGGCTGACGCCCGACCCCAGCGTCAGGTTGAACCCCGGATAGCTGCCGGAAAGCGTCGCGGAACTTCCCGTAGACACGTTGGCATTGCCGGCTGAGCTTTCCAGATAGGCCTGCACCCCCATCTTGGTCGCATCGTTCAGCGTGACCTCGACCAGCATGACGTCGATCAGCACCTGAACCGGCGGACGGTCCAGCGAGGCAAGTAGTGTCAGCGCCTGATGCAGGATCGGGGCCGGGGCGCGCAGGATCAGCGTGTTGTCGCCATCGTTCGGGGTAAAGCGCACGACACCGCCGCCCGGATCCGCCGCCAGCCCGCTGACCGCGTTGCCCGAGGGTTGTGGCAAGGCCACAGCCTGCGCCCCGTCCGTCCCGCCGCCCGCGGTGCCCGAATTCAGTGCGGCGGTGGCTTGCATCTCTCCGGTGGCATCCGCCGGTTGCTGCGGCGCCGCCGGGGCGGGCGCCGACGTGGCGCCGCCCAGCGTGGCGTTCAACAGCTTGGCCAGATCCGAGGCCTTGGCATATTGCACCTGATAGACCTGCACGTCACCTGCCTCGGCCCCGCCAGTCTGATCCAGCCTGCGGATCCATTTCATCGCCGCCGTCAGGTCGGGTGCGCTGCGGGCCATGACAAGAAGCGCGTTCGACTGGTCCAGCACCTGGACCCTCCAGCCCGAAGCGGCGGGTTCGGTATCGCCAAGCGCTGCAAGGTCTGCGGCCACCGCCGCCGCCGAGGCATTCTTGAGAAAGGCCAGCCCGGCATTCGGCTTGGCCATCAATCCGCTGTCGAGCGAATTGACCAGATCGGCCACCGCCGCGCGGTCGGCCGAATTGCCGCGGACCAGCAGCATGTCGTCGCTGTCGGCGGCGCGGATCGTGCCCTGCGGCACGGCAAATCCGTCCAGCAGCGCGAGCATCCGCTTGGCACCGACATGATGCAGCGGCAGTGCCGTCAGACCATAACCCTGCGTCGCCATCGAGGCCGTTATTCCGTCCCCGGCCGCCGAAATCTGGTACACCGCCCCCTGCTTTGTCAGGATCAGGCCGTCGGCTTTCAGCGCCTCTTCGAACAGCTGCAGAAGCTTGTCAGCCGGTACAGGTCCGCCGGTTGCCAGTGTCACCCGGGCATCGGTGCCCGGCGTGATCGTGTAGGTCGCGCCCAAGATATCTGTCAGCAGCGATTTGGCGGCGACATCCACCGTCACCCCCTGAAGGTTGACGGTATAGCCTTCTCCGGCTGGCTGGATGCCCGGCGGGACGAGTTGTTCGGTGCCGGTGTCGTCGAAATAGACCACGCGGGTTGCATCGCTGCCAGCCCGGGTCGCGCCGCCGCGTGCGGAAGGCCCCTGCGCCGAAAGATCGACCCCCGCCAGAAGATTGTCACCGCCGCCCGAAGAGCCGCTCGATCCCATGCAGGCTGACAACAGGCCAAGCGTCAAAGCGCCCGCCAGTGCCGCCATCCAGCGCCTTGCAGGTGCCGTCCTGCCCGTTGTCCCGGGCCATCCCAATCGCATGCTTGCTCCTGCTTCCATCCGGACTTCGGGTTGGACCCCGTCGCGCCTCGTTCCATGCCATCCCGCATCGAAGAGCGCAGTCAAGGCCTGCGGGTCAAGGGATGCAAGGTCAATCAACCAGAGATGTAGAACCCGTGATATCGCCTCTGTAAACCCCAAGCAGAGATGAAAATGGACAGCCGGCGCTGCAAAGTGGATGCCGGCCCAACCCAAGTCGCTGCGGATCTGCATGGCCCTTGCCGGATCGGCTGCGACCCTTGCGGTCGGGCCAATCCCACGGCGCAGGGTCGGGCGGGTTCAGGCCGGATCGACCGGCTTGGCCGCTTTCCAGCGCAGATGATCCACCAGCAGCGCCAGCGCCGGCGAGGATTGACGGCGGCTGGGGTAATAGAGGTGATAGCCGGAGAAGGTCGGGCTCCAGTCCTCCAGTGTGCGCATCAGGCGACCTGCGGCGACCAGATCATTGGTCTGATCCTCTGGCAAAAGCGCCAGCCCGTGCCCGTCTACCGCTGCTGCACGGCAAAGGGCCGGGGTGTTGAAGGTCAAAGGTCCTGTGACACGCACATTCAGCGGTTGGCCGTCCTTGGCAAATTCCCACACGTAAAGGTCGCCCCGGGTTTCCAGCCGCAGGTTGATGCAGGCATGGCTGACCAGATCGCGGGGATGGGTCGGGTGTCCGGCACCGGCGAAATAGCTGGGCGCACCCACCACCATCATCCGCATGTCCGGACCGATCCGCACGGCAATCATGTCGCGGTCCACGCTTTCCCCCAAGCGAACGCCGGCGTCGAAGCGGTCTGCCACGATATCGGAAAAGCGGGATTCCACGATCAGTTCAACCTCAAGCTCGGGATACTCCGGCAACAGGCGAGAGATGCGCGGCCACAGGATTGTCTCGGCGGCATGGGTCGAACAGTTGATCCGCAACAGACCCGAGGGCCTTTCCCGCAACGAGGACAGCGCCTCGATCTGGGCGTCGATCTCGTCAAAGCAGGGCAGAAGGCCTGCGGCAAGACGCTCGCCGGCGAGGGTGGGGCTGACCTTGCGCGTGGTGCGGTTCAACAGGCGCAGACCCAAGGCGTCCTCCAGCCGGCGCACCGCCAGACTGACCGCCGATTGCGAGGTGCCAAGCCTGGCTGCGGCCTGGGTGAACCCATGCTCTTCGATCACGGACAGAAAAACCTTCAGATCGACCAGATGTTCGCGCCGCATTGGCCCGCCTCATTCATTCGCCACGGATATCAAGCTTATCTCAATTGACCGCATTATCATATGAAACCCCGGCCGTATATTGGCGGCCAGCAGAAGGAGTTTCCCGATGAAGACACGCAAGCTTGGCCCGGACGGTTTTGAAATCTCATGCCTTGCCCTTGGGGCGATGGGTTATGGCGAATTGCACGATCGCGCAGCCCTGATCGCGACCTTGCGCGGCGCGGTGGATCGCGGGGTGACGCTGATCGACACTGCCGAGGTCTATGGCCCTTGGGTCAATGAAGAAATCGTGGGCGAGGCTTTGGCTCCCCTGCGCGGCAAGGTGAAGATCGCCACGAAATTCGGCTGGGACATCGACCCGGTGACGGGGGTGCATCGCGGCACCGTCAACAGCCAGCCCGCGCAGATCCGCCGCGCTGTCGAAGGCTCTCTCCGCCGCTTGCGGGTCGATTGCATCGACCTGCTCTACCAGCACCGCGTCGATTCCGATGTCCCGATGGAGGATGTGGCCGGAACCGTCCGCGACCTGATTGCCGAGGGAAAGGCGCTGCATTTCGGCCTGTCCGAGGCGGGGGCCGCCTCTATCGCCCGGGCCCATGCCGTGCAACCGGTGACCGCCCTGCAAAGCGAATACTCGCTTTGGACACGGGAGCCGGAGGCGGAAATCCTGCCTTTGATTGAAAAGCTGGGGATCGGGCTGATCCCCTACAGTCCCTTGGGCAAGGGCTTTCTGACCGGCAAGATCGACAGTGCCCAAGCGTTCGAAGCCAAGGACATCCGCAGCCGCACGCCGCGCTTTGCGCCAGAGGCCCGTCAGGCCAATCAGGCGCTGATCGAGGGGCTGGGGCAAATCGGCGCGCGAATTGGGGCCACCCCGGCGCAACTGGCGCTGGCCTGGCTTCTGGCGAAAAAGCCCTTCATCGTGCCCCTCTTCGGCACCCGCTCCCTGACCCGGCTGGAGGAAAACCTCGCCGCCGCCGAGGCGCACCTGTCGCCGGATGATTTCGCCGCCATCGACGCGCTTTCCGCCGCCTTCCGGGTGGAGGGTGCCCGCTATCCCTCCGATGTCATGGCCTATTCCGGACGCTGACATGACCACCAACTTCCGCGTCCTGGCCACGCTGGCCGTGCTTTTGGGCTTTGCCTCGATCTCGACCGACCTGTTCTTGCCCGCTTTGCCCTCCATGCAAGCGGCACTTCATGCGGCGCCCGGGCAGATGGAGCTTGTCGTTTCCACCTACCTGTTCGGTTTTGGCTTCGGCCAACTTCTCTGGGGTCCGATCAGCGACCGCTTCGGGCGGCGTGGGCCGATCATGCTGGGGATTGCGGTTTTCGTTCTGGGCTCGGCCGGATGCGCAGTGGCGACGGCGGCGTGGCATATCCTGGTCTGGCGCGTGGTTCAGGCCCTGGGGGCGAGCGCGGGCGTCGCCCTGGCCCGCGCGATGGTGCGCGACCTATACGAGCGGGACCGGGCGGCCAAGGTCATGTCAGGGTTGATGACGGTGATGGCCGTTGCCCCGCTGATCGGCCCCAGCTTCGGCGCGCAGCTTCTGACGCTGTGGTCGTGGCAGGCGATTTTCTGGGTGCTGGTGGCCTTTGGCGGCGCGACCCTGCTGGCCGTGGCGGCCCTGCCGGAAAGCCTCGCCCCCGACAAACGCAGCAAGGGGGCCATCGTGGGGGCCTTCGTCGACTACGCCAGCCATTTGCGCAACCGCGGCCTGATGGCGCCAGCGGCGGCACTGGGGTTCTACTACCTTGGCGTTTTTGCCGGCATCGCCGGGGCTCCTTTTGCCTATATCACCTTTCACGGCCTGTCGCCGCAGGCCTATGCGCTGGTCTTCGGGTCGGGCATCGTCGGGTTGATGGCGGCGAACATGGTCAATGCGCGGCTGGTGACCGTTTACGGCAGCCAACGGATGCTGCTGATCGGCACTGCGGGGGCGGCGCTGGCGGGGCTTGCCTTCGCGCTGGTGACCTGGACGGATTGGCAGGGCGCGGTGGGACTGGTGATCGTGAACCTCGCCTTCACCGCGATGAACGGGTTGATCGCGGCCAATGCCGTGGCGGGGGCGCTGGCCAGCGTGAAGCGCGCGGCGGGCAGCGCCTCGGCCGTCGTGGGGGCGGTGCAATATGGCAGTGGCATGATCGGGGCGGCGCTGGTCGGGGCCTTTGCCAATGGCACACCTGTCCCCATGGGTGTCGTGATCGCCATCTCCGGCTGCGGCAGCCTGATCTGTGCATGGGTCGCCTGCGACTAGCCCAGACCATCCACGGGAAGGCCCCTTCGCCCCGCATAGGTGGCCAATTCGAGCGTCGTGGCACCGTCGCGACCTGCCGCTGGGCTGTCCCTTTTGGTCCGGCGGCAGGTCGGATGCGCGGCCAGATCCGATGCCGGGTTCTGGTCCGTCAAGGTGGCCTGGATGCTGCGGTGGTGCTGTTTCGACCGCCGCCCGACAAATGGGGTCTTGCCGCCCCGTCCGAGGCCCGGAGGGGCGCGGGGCTCTGTCGCCGATGCCCACCCGTCTGGCGCGACCGGTGGGCGGGGTCGGCGAGCCTGAACGTCGCGGCCTTCGACGGCAAGACGAAATCGGCCATGGATCGCGTAGGTGCCGGCTGGACATCCATGACCTTTGCAAGGTCAAGGGCCTGCTCGGTTGGGACGGCGTGTGACAATCGGAGGATTGCACGCGTGCAATCCTGTGTATCTATCTGAATAATAATGGTTTTTATATTTTGTTAGGATATTGTTAACCCGCGATGTCACGCCCGGACCCTGCATCGAAAGGCTGCGCCAGCGTCGTGCATGCTTGGTGGCGTGGGTCACCCCCCCCGATGCTGCGGCCTTTCTTTTCGGCTCCTTGCGCGTCTGGCCGCAACCGTGCTGAATCAGTCCTTCATAGTGCCGCAGGGTGACGTTTCCCGCTGCGGGCCACCGGCAAGGGTCCGGTCAAGCCCTGGATCGGCGCTGAGGCCGGGGTCGCCGCGGGATTTCGGTGCCACCGTGCACTGTGTCTTGCGACGGCCGCCAGACGGTTGGCTGCGACTGCATCAGGTGCAGCGCGGCAGGGCCTGGCTTCACCCGCGCGGCGGTCAGCAGGATCGGGCGGTTTTCTGTGACGACCTGACGGTGGTGGCCCTGCGGCCCACGGCTGCGCACGGCCTGTGCCAGACGCTGGACGAGTGTCAGGGTGACGATCCGCACCAGATCTGTCACCGAGGCCCGCTTTGTCGACCGGCCCTGGTGCCTTGGCGGGCCTGTATGACTTCGGCCGTATCGCGTTGACCGGGAAACCTCCGGCGCGGCACGCCCCCGGTTGGGGGCCGCTTTTGGCCCGGTCAGAGGGCCTAGGTGCAGCGCGGCAGGATCGCCTCATGTGGCACGACGGGCGGAGGCGGACTGTCCAGCCTTGCCACCGACACCAGCGAGAGTTGCCCCGCGCAGCCCTGACTGAGGGCCGAGGCGCCGCCGTCCGAGGTCAGGCTGTTGGGGTTGCCGTTCACGCAGTGCTTGCCTGCGCCCGGCAGATCAACCGGGGCGTACCAGGCGCCGGTCGCCAACTGGATCACGCCGTGGCGCAGGGCTGGCGAAGGGTCCGCCGCGGCCAGAACGGCGCCCCGATTGTTCCAGATGCGGATGACGTCACCGCGTTGAATGCCCAGACGCGCGGCATCTTCCGGGTTCAGGCGTGCCACGTCGCGCCCGTGGTGTTTGGTGGCCATGCTGGTCGCGCCGAAATCCAGCTGGCTGTGCAGCCGCCCCGCCGGTTGATTGGCGATCAGCTGAAAGGGATGCGTCGCGGCCAGCGGCGCGCCCAACCACTCCACCGGGGGCAACCACGCCGGATGACCGGGCAGGCCCGCCGCCGCGACCCTGTCCGAGAAGATCTCGATCCGACCGGACGAGGTGCCCAAGGGGTGACGGTCGGGGTCGAGATGAAAGCGCCGGATATCGCCATCGCCGACGCGCAGGGGCAGGGGCAGAACCATGCCTTGGCGGAAGTCGTCAAAGTCAGGTGCGGTCAGCCCAAGGTTGGCCAGCGCCTTTTGGGTTGGCGCGTACAGCCGCCGCAGCCAGCCCTCGGTGTCCAGACCATCGGTGAACCGCGCCCCGCACCCCAGCCTGTGCGCCAGTGCGGCAAAGATGTCGTAGTCGTCGCGCGCCTCGCCCCGGGGCGGGGCCAAAGGCTCCATGGCGACAAGGAAGGGATCGTTGCCGCCCGCACCGATATCCTCGCGCTCGGCGGTCACGGTGGCGGGGAAGATGATATCGGCATGGGCGGCGCTGGCCGTGCCCACGCTGTCATGCAGGATGATCGTGTCGGGCTTGGCGAAGGCCTCGGTCAGGCGGGTCAGGTCCTGATGGTGGTGGAACGGGTTGCCGCCGGCCCAGTAGACCAGACGGATGTCGGCATAGGTGCGGGTCTGCCCCATGTAGGTATAGGATCGGCCGGGATGCAGCAACAGTTCGGAAATCCGCGCCACCGGGATGAAATCGCCGACCCGATTGGGCCGTTGTGGCAGCGTGGGCAGGGGCACGGACAGTGCAGGCTTGCCGATGTTGCCGATGGAGCCCAAACCATAGCAGAACCCCGCGCCGCGATGGCCCCCCTGGCCCAGCATGGCGCTGAGGGTCAGGGCCATCCAGACCGGCTGTTCGCCATTCTGGGCGCGCTGCAGGGAATAGGTCACGTTGATCAGCGTGCGCCGGGCGGCGGCCAGATCGGCAAGCGCCGCAATCTCGGCGGCGGGAACCTCGCAGATCGCGGCGGCCCAATCCGGGGTTTTGGCTATCCCGTCGCACTCGCCCGTCAGGTAGGCCAGAAAACGGTCGTAGCCGATGGTGTAGCGGTCCAGATAGGCGCGTGAGGTGCGGCCTGTCTGATGCAGGCGATGGGCCATCCCCAGCATCAGGGCGACATCGGTGCCCGGGCGCGGGGCAAGGCGGGTCAGGCCCGGCAAGGCGGGGATGTCATCCTCGATCGGGCTGACCGAGACGACGCGGCAGCCGCGCGCGGCGGCGCGGGCCAGCACCGGCCCGACGCTGTGCCGGGAATTGCCGCCCGGGCTGACAGCGGTGTTGCGCAGCGGCAGCCCCCCGAAGGTCAGCAGCAGTTCGGTGTCGGTTGCCAGTTCCTCCAGATAGGGATGATCGCGGGTCAGCTTCAGCGGATTGCCCCAAACCATCGACAGGATCACCGCCCCCGCCGCCGAGGAATAGGTGTCCACGCTGGACACATGGCCGCCGAAGGTCGCGTTCAGGAAGCGGTGCAGCTGGCTTTGCGCGTGGTGGAACCGCCCGGCAGAGGCCCAGCCGTAAGAGCCGCCAAACACCTTGGCACCCGGCAAAGGGCCCGTGTCGGGAAGGTCTGCCGCAGCCCCCAGCCGGGCCAGTTCGGCTGCGGCAAGGTCAAGCGCCTGATCCCAGTCCATCTCGACATAAGGATCGCGGCCGCGGCGAGGATCGGGCCCCGGTCCATCCGCAAGCCAGCCGCGCCGCACCAGCGGGCGGCGCAACCGCGCCGGATGGTTCAGCGCGGCCGAAATGTTCGCCAACAGCGCCGAAGGCTCGGGGTCCTCGGCGAAGGGTGTGATGTCCAGCCCACCGGTTGGGTTTTGACGCGCGCGGAAGGTGCCCCAATGGCTGCTGTGCTGACGAAAACGCGGGGGCGAGGTCATGGGATTGATCCGGACAAGGGGGATGTCGCAAAGCCACGGTCACCCTGCCTTGCGCGGGACGGCGGGGCAAGGGGCTTGGCACGCCTCGTTTGAGACCGCTGCGGCCGCCGCTTTCGCGCCGGACGGGCCAGCCCCAAAACATGGTATCCCGGTCAAGGGTCAGGTTTGGCACCGGGATTGTCACCGCGACGGGCCCTGCCGGGGCTTGGCCTGCTGGCGGCCCAAAGCGCGGAACCTTCGTGGCATTTGGCGCAGGAATGCCTTGGTTTCGGCAGGGCGCTTGTCTGCCCCGCCCGCGCCCTTCGGTCCGGGGCGATGGTCCGGGCCGGCGGTACAAACCGTCACCAGAATGCCCGGCGCGCTGACAGCCTGCGCCGCCGGGGGTGCCGTCAATGGTTGTGGCGCGGCGGTTTGGTGGCAATCTGGCGGAACGCCTCGGCCCCCTTGATCGTGGCACCGGCGGAAAGCTGGGTGACCGTCTGGCGATAGATCTGCTGCCAGGGTGTCGCAGCAGGGGGCACCGGGGGCAGACCCTCGGCGCGGCGGGTGGCAATGTCCGCGTCGGGCACCAGCGCGTCGCAGCGGCCGGTCGTCAGGTCGATGCGGATCCTGTCGCCGGTGCGCAACCAGGACAAGCCGCCGCCCGCCGCACTTTCCGGCGAGGCGTTCAGGATCGAGGGGCTGTCAGACGTGCCCGATTGCCGCCCATCGCCCAAGGTTGGCAGGCTTTTCAGGCCGCGCTTGAGCAGGTGATCCGGCGGCTGCATGTTCACCACTTCGGCCGAACCGGGCCAGCCCAAGGGGCCCGCGCCCCGGATGACAAGGATGGTATCCTCGTCAATGCCGGTCGCCGGATCGTTGATCCGGTGGTGGTAATCGTCCGACCCGTCGAACACCACGCAGCGGCCTTCATAGATGTTCTCGCGGCCCGGAACCTGCAGATAGCGCACCCGGAAATCGTCAGAAATCACGCTCATCTTCATGATCGCAAAGTCGAAGAGGTTGCCTTTCAGCACCATGAACCCTGCCTTTTCCTTCAGCGGCGCGGCGTAGGGCAGGATGACTTCGCGGTCAGAGGCCTCGCGGCCTGCAAGGTTTTCGGCCATGGTGCGGCCTGTCACGGTCCGGCAGGTGCCGTCCAGCTTGCCCGCCTGCAACAGTTCCCACATCACGGCAGGCGTGCCGCCCGCCCGGTGGAACCGTTCGCCAAGATAGGCCCCCGCCGGTTGCACATTGGCCAGAAGCGGGATGTCGAACCCATGAGTTTGCCAATCCTCGGGGTAAAGCTCCACCCCCGCGTGCAGGGCCATCGCGGCCAGATGGGGCTGGGCGTTGGTCGATCCACCGATGGCGGAATTGGTGCGGATGGCGTTCAGGAAGGCGGCGCGGGTCAGGATGTCAGAGGGTTTGATATCCTCGCGCACCAGTTGCACGGCGCGCAGGCCCGTGCGGTAGGCCATCTGCGCCCGTTCGCGATAGGCGGCAGGAATGTTGCCGCAGCCGGTCAGCGACATGCCCAAAGCTTCCGCCAGCGCGTTCATCGTCGAGGCGGTGCCCATGGTGTTGCAATGGCCGATCGACGGGGCAGTTTCCATGGCGACGGCCAGAAATCCCGCATCGTCGATCTCGCCCGCCGCGTGGCGCTTGCGGGCGGCCCAGATCGCCGTGCCGGATCCCGCCAGCTTGCCTTCGTGCCAGCCGTCCAGCATCGGCCCGCCCGACAGGACGATGGCCGGAATATCGACGGTCGATGCGGCCATCAGCGCCGAGGGCGTGGACTTGTCGCAGCCGGTGGTCAGCACGACGCCGTCGATCGGATAGCCGTACAGCACTTCGACCAGCCCCAGATAGGCCAGATTGCGGTCCAAGGCCGCCGTCGGGCGCTTGCAGTTTTCAAAGAGCGGATGGGTCGGAAATTCGATGGCGATGCCGCCCGCGTCACGGATGCCGTCCCGGATGCGCTTGGCCAGATCCAGTAGGTGGCGGTTGCAGGGCACCAGATCGCTGCCCGACTGCGCGATGCCAATGATCGGGCGGCCTGAACGCAGCTCCTCGGGTGTCACGCCCTGGTTCATGAAACGCTCCAGGTACAGCGCGGTCATGTCGATGCGGTCGGGGTTGTCGAACCAATCCTGCGAGCGAAGGCGGCGGGGCGGACTTTGGCTTTGGTCGCTCATGGCAGGGGTCTTTCCAAAATGGGGCGCGGCGGGCGTTTTGGGCCAGGGGTGCCTTGGGCAGGATCGGTCAGGCGGGATCGCGGCTGGTCCTGACGTTTTAGGGCGGCATCGACGGCGCTGGCAAGGGGCTGGACTGTGCTGCGCGCCCAAGGGGCGATCCTGCTGGCGAAGGCTTGTCCCCGGCAGGGCTTGCGGCATAGCTTGCGCAGAGGGTCCGGTGCCGTGCCAACGGCAGCCGCAGGGCCAAAGCAGGGGGAGATGGCACATGGCGCAGCAACTTCGGTGGGGCATTCTGGCGACGGGCTGGATTGCGGAATTGTTCGTCAAGGATCTGCTGCTGACCGGTCATGCCGTGACGGCGGTGGGCTCGCGCAGTCAGGCCAGCGCTGACCGCTTTGCCAAGGACTTCGGCATCGGCACCGCCCACGGCACCTATGAGGCGCTGGCGGCCGACCCCAACGTCGACATCATCTATGTCGCAACCCCGCATCCCCAGCACGCCGCCGCAGCCAAGCTGGCACTGCACGCCGGCAAGCATGTTCTGGTGGAAAAGGCCTTCACGTTGAACGCCGCGGAGGCCGCTGACCTTGTGGAACTGGCTCAGGCCAAGGGTCTGGTCGTGCTGGAAGCCATGTGGACCCGCTTCTTGCCCCACATGCGACGCCTGCGCGACATCATCGCGGCGGGCACGATCGGCGAGGTGCGTTCGGTCACCGCAGATCACCGTCAGAAACTGCCCGATGACCCCAAGCACCGCCTCAACGCGCTGGAACTTGGCGGCGGGGCCTTGCTGGATCTGGGCATCTATCCGATTTCGTTCGCCTGGGACGTCTTGGGAAAACCTTCTGTGATCAGAGCCTTGGCGACGTTTCGTGACACGGGGGCCGATGCGCAGGTGGCCACGGTCTTCATGTATGACTCCGGCGCGATGGCCACCACACTGTCGTCTTCCAACAGTGCGGGGCCGAACCGGGCTTGCGTCGTCGGCACCATGGGGCGGATCGAGATTGACCGCACCTGGTATGCGCCGACCAGTTTCCGCGTCTATGACAATGACAACGCGGTGATCGAGACCTTCGATGGATCGGTCGAGGGGCGCGGCATGCAGTTTCAGGCCGAGGAAGTGGAGCGACTGGTCGTCGCCGGTCTGACGGCCGGAGAGATCCTGCCGCCGTCGGAGTCCGTCGCGATCATGGCGACGCTGGACGAGGTGCGTCGTCAGATCGGCCTGCGCTATCCCGGCGAGCATTAGGCGCGCCCCTCCACGCCCTGCGGGACCGGTCGGGGAGGGAGGCGTCTGAGGCCGGGTGCCCTGCGGGTGCCGCCCGGCTTGGCGTTCTGCCAAACTTGCACGGGTTTCCCGGCCGATTTTGGGAAGGCCACTCTGTCGTCGGACCGGCGGTGGGTCCGGTATGACCCCGCCCGCGGCGCGTCCACGGCGGTCAGGCCACCGATGATCTGGAAGGCTTTGATGTCCTGAACCCCGCCATGCGACCACCGGGCGGAACACGGCAGACCCTTTTTGGGGTCGATCGGACCCAGGTGCGCCGTCATGCCAGGGTGAGCTGGCCTGAATGCCTTTTTCCGGTGGGGCAACGGGCGCCAAAACCTGCACAGTCCGGGTCAATGCGCCAACGAGTCAAGCGTTTGGCCCGCGATACGCCGCGCCGCACAGGCCCTTTCAGCCTTTCGGGTCGCCTTCGGCGAATTGGGCCTGATATAGTTGCCAATAGCGCCCGCGTGCGGCAATCAGCGTGTCATGGTTGCCTTGCTCCATCACGGTTCCGGCTTCCATGTAGATGATCAGATCAGCCTTGCGGATAGTCGACAGCCGGTGGGCGATGACGAAGCTGGTGCGACCTTCGCGCACCCGTGACATGGCCTGCTGGACCAGAAGCTCGGTTCTGGTGTCCACGGAACTGGTCGCCTCGTCCAGGATCAGGACGGTCGGGCGCATGAGGAAGGCGCGGGCGATGGTCAGAAGCTGGCGTTGTCCGGCGCTCAACAGGCCATCGTCTGGGTCCAGCAGGGTGTCGTAGCCTTGCGGCAGGGCGCGGACGAACGCGTCAAGATGACAAATGCGCGACGCTTCGAGGAGTTCGGCTTCGCTGGCATCGGGGCGGCCATAGACCAGATTTTCGCGCACTGTGCCCGAGAACAGCCAGGTGTCCTGCAAGACCATGCCGAAATGCCGCCGCAGATCCTCGCGCGCCATCTGGCCGATCTCGACCCCGTCCAGCAGGATGCGGCCCGTGGTGACCTCGTAAAACCGCATCAGAAGGTTGACCAGCGTGGTCTTGCCCGCGCCTGTGGGGCCGACGATGGCGATGGTCTGGCCGGGCAGGGCGGTCAGGCTGACATCGCGGAACAGGGGGGCATCGGGCGTGTAGGAAAAGCTGACGTGATCGAAGGCCACATGGCCCTTGGGCTGGTCGATCCCGGGCGCGTCGGCGCGGTCCGCGGACAGTTCGGCCAGATCCAGCATCTCGAACACCCGCTCGGAGGAGGCGAGGCCGGATTGCACGATGGTCGCCATCGAGGCCACCTGCTGCATCGGGTGGTTGATCTGGCGGACATATTGGATGAAGGCCTGCAACTCTCCGACCGTCAGGGCGCCGGACAGGATGCGCAAAGCGCCGCCGACCACGACGGCAATCAGGCCAAGGTTGCCCACGGCCATCGCCAAGGGCTGGATCATGCCGCCCAGCATCTGGGCGCGAAAGGCGCTGTCGCGCAGGGCGCCATTGACCTTGGCAAAGCTGTCGATCGTCTGGTCGCGGTGGCCATAGACTTTCACCAGAACATGGCCGGTGAAGCTTTCCTCGACCGCGCCGTTCAACGCGCCCGTCAAGCGCCATTGGGCCGTAAAATGTGGGCCGGCTTGGGCAGCGATCACCCGCGTCAGCAGCACGGTCAGCGCCAGCATCGCCAGCGCGATGGCGCCAAGCGTCGGAGAGATGGCCACCATCACCAGCATGACGGCCACAAGGTTCAGCAAGGACATCAACAGTTGGCTGAGAAGCTGTTGCAGGCTTTGGGTGATATTGTCGATGTCGTTGGTGACCCGGCTCAGCACCTCGCCAAAGGGCTGACCGTCAAACCACGCCAAGGGCAGGCGCGAGAGCTTTTGTTCCGCCATGTCGCGCAGGCGGCGGCTGAGATCCTGCACCAGATCGTTGACCAGCCAGGCCTGACGCCAGTTGAAAAGCGCTGCGGCAAGGAACATCGCCGCCACCAGTGCCAGATGCCGGGCCAGAACGCCCACCTGCAGGGGCTGGCCGGCGCTGATGTCGGCAATGACGCCATCGGTTGCCCGACCCAGTTGCCAGGGGCCAAGCGAGGACAGCGCCACGCTGGCCACCGTCATCGTGACCGCGGCCACCATGCGCCAGCGCGACTGCAGCAGGAAACGCCCCACGCGGCGCAGGGCGGCGCCGCTGTTGCGCGCCTTGGCGCCTCCGGCCAGTTGGGCGGCCATCATGCCGGGCGCCCCGGGGCCGCGTGCCATCGGAAGGGGAAGCGGCGCGCGGCTCATGCAGCGTCCTCGGATCCGGTTTGCGAGGCGACGATTTCGGCATAGGCGGAGGAGGATCGCAAAAGCGCCTCGTGGGTGCCTGACGCGGAAATCCGGCCGGCTTCCATCACCAGAATCCGGTCGGCATGGCGCAGCGAACTGACACGCTGGCCAACGATGAGCGTGGCCGCGCGCCCCGTGGCATCCCGCAGGGCGGCGCGCAGACGGGCGTCGGTGCCAAAATCCAACGCCGAAAAACTGTCGTCGAACAGGTAAAGCCCCGGCCGCCGCACCAAGGCCCGGGCAATCGCCAGCCGCTGGCGCTGCCCGCCCGAGAAATTGGTGCCGCCCTGTGCCACGCTGGAGTGCAAACCGTCCGGCAAGTCGCGCACGAAGTCCACCGCCTGAGCAATCTTCAGCGCCGCCCACAGGTCAGCCTCGGTCGCAACGGCTTTGCCAAAACGCAGGGTCTCGGCCAGCGTGCCGGAAAACAGATAGGCCTTCTGCGGCACAAGACCGATGTGCTGCCACAGCGCTTCGGGGGCCAGATCGCGCAGATCGATACCGTTCAGGGTGATCTGGCCCGAGGTCACGTCCCGCAGCCGCACGATCAGGTTCAACAGGGTGGACTTTCCAGAGCCGGTGGCACCGATGATGCCCACCACCTCTCCGGGGGCGATGCTGAAGCTGATGTCCGACAGGACGGCGGCTTCGGCCCCCGGGTAGTGAAAGCCGACGTTTTGCACCTGCAGCGTGACCTCTGGCGAGGTCAGGGCCCTGGGCTGTGCCGGCGTTGCAAGCGAGACCGGAGTGTCCAGCACCGCACCGATCCGGCGCGCCGACACCAGTGCCCGCGGGGCTATGGCAAACAGCATCGCGGCCATCATGACCGAGAACATGATCTGCGCGATATAGGACAGGAACGCCACCTGCGCGCCGACCTGCAGGGTGCCTGCGGCAATGCGGGGGGCGGCGAACCACACCACGGCCACGCCGGTCAGTTGCATGACCGCCAGCACCGCCGGCATGTTCAGCGTCATCAACCGCCCGCTTTGCCGCGCGGTTCCGGTCAAGGCCGCGTTGGCCCGGCCGAAACGCGCCTGCTCGGCTTGGTCACGCACGAAGGCGCGGATCACCCGCAGCCCGGTGATCTGCTCGCGCAAGATGGCGTTGAGCCGGTCGATCTGGCGTTGCATCACGCTGTAGAGCGGCAGGGTTTGGGCCAGAAGGCCGCCGATGATCAGGGCCAGACCCGGTACGCTGACCAAAAGCAATGCAGACAGCCGCGCATCCTCGTTGAACGACATGACCACCCCGCCAATCCCCATCAGGGGGGCCATCAGGATCATGGTCAGGATCATCGTCAGCATGGATTGCAGTTGCAGCACATCATTGGTGCAGCGGGTGATCAAGGAGGGCACGCCCAGCCCCTGAATCTCGGCCAGCGCCAGCGCGTGGACCTTGCGAAACAGCGCGTCGCGCAGATCATGCCCGACTTGCATGGCCACCCTTGCGCCGATCCAGGTGGCTGTCATCGCCAGCACCAGTTGCAGCAGGGCCGCCCCCAGCATCAGGCCGCCCGTGTGCAGCACGGCCTGACCCGTGGCATCGGCAAGGCCGGTGTCGATCACGCGCGCGCTCAGGCTGGGAAGGGTCAGGGCGGCAAGGGTCTGGCCCGCCTGACACAGGACCAGAACGGCGATCCAGACCCGCTGGCGGTGCAGCAGCGATTTCAGGTTGGCGGGCCGATCAGAGGTCATGCGTCACAAACTGCCCTATCGACGTGAGGTGCAAGACCCACTGCTTCTTCAGACCCAATTGCGGTGAGGATGCACCCGCTTACATCGACATACAATGGCCGCCATCCCCCGGCCCGGTCAGCAGGCCGTGATCGGGCGATCGTTTGCCGGGCATGGGATCCCCGAGGCATTGGTGGCAGGACACGATCCACATCAGTGCGCGCCTTGTGCCATATGCTATGGCCGGACCTTATCCAGCAGGAGATGCCCATGATTGCGCTTCCCTTTGACAGTGCCGAAATCGAGGAACTGGTGTTGCGATTGAATGCCGTGACGGCCAAAGAGGCGACGGATATTCCCGACCCTGGCGGCAATGCCTCGGATGACGAAGTGGCCGAAACCTTGCAGGACACTGCGGGCGATCTGAGCCGGGATGAGATCACGCAAGAGATCGAAAGCATGAATGACGAACAGAAGGACGGGCTGGTGGCGCTGTTCTGGATCGGCCGGGGCGATGCCGAGCCCGAGGAATGGGAAGCCACCAAGGCGCTGGCCCGCCAGCAGCACGACGGGCTGGTCAGTCGCTATTTGCTTGGTCAGCCCGACGCCGGAGAGTTCTTGACCGAAGGGCTGGAAAAGCTTCTGGAATTCGGGGTCGAGTAGGCTTTTCGCGGCCATCGGGGTTTGAACCTTGCAACGGCATCCGACCGGTTCCTGATGGACCGATCCGGCGGGAGGCGTGATGGTGGGCCGCCGTGGCCCATTCGGCAGCCCTTGCACTGGCTATGATAGGTTCGATGTCGCGATAGCAGATGGCGGGGTGCGGAGCGATCAGGCGGTCACCCTGACCGAACCGTTTGTGCCGCCCTGTTCCGGCTTGGCAGGCGCGCGGATAGACGCCGCGCTGTTGCAGTTCCGGTACCCGAAGATCGACGACGTCCTCGAACGTCTCTTGCGCCGCGACGTAAGCGGGGTTGAATCCATCCACCCCGGACTTTTTGCCGCCCAGTCCTGCGATTGGTCGGCCACCGTGGTCGCACAGCCGGCAAACACCGGCCGCAGCCCGTCGATCCCGGCCCTTTTGGTCAAGTCCTTCAACGTCCAGCTTTTGCCCTGCGCAGGGTGATCCAGTCGTGAGCGGATGCCGTTTGTCCCGATCTTGCGGATCGGGTCGTTGGGGGCATAGGGGCCGAAATCCAGCCCGTTCCAGCCCGAAACGATAGTCAGCGCCCGGTCATAAACGGCATATTCGGCAGCGCGGGCCGCCTTGGCCCGGGCCTTCTCGTCCGCCTTATCCAAGCTGACGGTGGTCAGGTTGCAGAGCTTTATCTCCTCGCGGCGCCTGCCGCAGGCCTGCGCCTGCTTGATCCCGGAGTTTGATGGAGCATTGTTTTCCCCAGCATGAAGGGTGACGCCGACCGGCCCGATATGGGACAGCAGGGCGCCGGTGGGCGAGGAGGGGGTCTGGAAATCGACCACGTTCTTGCCGCCAAACTCCGAGAATGCGTTGCCAAAGCGGATGCCCGTCAGAGTCCAGTCAAAGACCATCTTCTTTTCGGCGTCTGTGGCGTCAAGGTCGATCAGGTCGACGATGGCCAGATGGTTCGGCACGATCTGCGCCACCGCCGGGTCGCCCAAGGCCACGATCGAGATGACCTTGGTCAGGGTCGCATGGCTCAGCCCGGGGCCGCCATAGGCATTGGGCGCCTGCAGGGACCAGATGCCGTTTTGCGATTAAAGATCGAGCTCGCAGCGGCAGCAGGACCTCGCGGTCGCGCAGGGCGGCTTTCTTGGCGCATTCTGCCGTCAGACCTTGCGCCACGGCAATCGCTTCGGCCTCGTCCTTCAGGATATGCGCCGGCGTGGTCGGACCTGGGCGCGGCTGGACCGGGTCGCCGGAGTTGACGCAGGGATCGAGGGTGTCGTCGATCTGGTTTTGAGTGAGAGACCCCATGGTTTCGTCCTTTGCCTGAAGTCTGTTTGCAAGGGTGGGCCAGTTGCCCTCGTCGCCGTCCAGACCCGCGTAGCGCCGCAGTTGAGCGCGCAACGAGCTGCGGGGGATTTTCTTGTTCGGGCCTTTTCGGCGCGAAGATTCCGTGGGGCAGGGCGCGTGCCCGAAGAACTTGGCGGCCTGGGCGCCTTGTTGGTACAGCAGGTTGATCTGCCGATTGATCTGGCAGAAGCCGACACCAACAATCGCTCAGGCCCTGCGAAGCCGTTTGGCGCTGGTCGAAGACCGTCTGGTTGCCCCCCGGACGCAAGGTGCCCACTGGCTGAAGCGGTTCGGCAAGGGCTGGACGGAAATGGGCTCTGTCAAGAGCGGAGAGACGATGACCAAGGTCACCCCGGAGGGAGACGGCTACAGAGTGGATGGCGAGACGTATTACTCCGCCGGCACGATCTTCGGCGAGTGGATCGACACCTACGCCACCTGCAGCGACACCGGCACGCCAATGATTGTCCTCGTGAACGTCAAGCAGCCCGGCGTGACGATCAGGGACGACTGGTCGGGGTTTGGCCAAAGGTTGACCGGCACTGGAACCACGGTGTTCAAGGGCGCCAAGGTTGACCCCGATGGCCCGGTGCCGTTCGAGACGCGCTTCCGCTCTCAGACGGCTTTCGATCAACTGGTGCTGAATTCGGTCCTGACCGGCGCTGCCCTGACTGCGGTGCGCGACGTGTCCAGGCTGGTGGCGACCCGCAAGCGCACCTTCTTGCAGGGCAGTGGCGGCACCGCCGGGCTTGTGCGCAATGACCCGCAGATCCTGCAGGTGATCGGCAAGGCCCGCGTCTTTGCCTATGCCGCCGCGCCACGCTGGAGGCCGCCCGCGCCGCCGCCCGCGCCTGCGAGACCTCGCAAGGCAGTGACAAGGCCCCCGATGACGCCGCCAACATCGAGGCCGATTTGCAATCGGGTGCGGTACAATCTGCGGCGATCGATCTGGCTCTGCGGGCGATCAGCGATGTGTTCAACGCCTTTTGGCGCGTCGTCCAGCGATGTGTCGCTGGCGCTGGACCGCCGCCCTGCCGCCCAACGGGGCCGGTTGCGAGAATGACATTCGTCGCCGCATTCGGCGCACCGAGAAGCTGGAATTTGCCCCCGTTCAGCCGATGGCCGCCCGGTTCATCCTTGCGCAACCGGGTGTGGTTGATCTTGGCAAGTGCCACGCCATGGTCTGCGGCGGCATTGCGCAGGCGCGCGCTGGCCACGACGGCGGCATACCACCGCGCAAGCTGGGTGGAGGACAGAAGGCGGGCAGGTGTTCGACCATGGCGTGGTCGATGGTCGAGACCTGCCCCACCCCTCTGCCCCCGCGGTACAGGAAGTGAGATTTCCATCGTGGCGGCAAGGCGCAGAGGCAGGCCGCCCTGCCTTGCCGGGACATTGCAGCCAAAAGGCGCGAGAGGGTGATGGCGCGCCATGGCTGCGCGCAGTCGCGTGACAAGGGCAAGGGCGCGGTTGAAGGCATCGCTCCCCGCAGTGGGACCCGCTTGCGCCAAATCGGTATGGCCTGCGCCAATCCAGCCGTCTGAGATCGGGTGCTGCGGCAAGCTTGGCCCAGTGTCGGCCATCGTTCGCCGGGTATCGGCAGCGATGGCTTTGGCGGTGGCCAAAGGGTGCGAGACTGCAGGAAGGGGTATGAGACGGGTCAGGATACGACCTTCGGTCAAGGCGGCCGGGGGTGGGCGCGCTGGATGGGGAGGCTTTCAGCGTGAATCCTCCATCCGCGTTGCATCCATGGCAAACCGCAAATCGCCGCCGCTCAGAACCGGGGCGCACCGCCCGTCGACGTCATCCTGCCCCCGTGCAGGCATGCCCCGCCGCATGTCCTTCAGGTCCGCTGCAGCGCGGATGCCACTTTCAGGCAGGGTTAAGTTGCCATGTACCCGGTCTTGCGCGCCAATTCCGCTGGCCTTCCCATCCGCCCCCACCGCAGACAGATCAGCGTCGGAACGTGGTCGCCGAAGCGAAAGGCGTTGGGGCAGGCTGTGCCGGTCGGGCGACAGACGCACATCAGGGTCGGTGGAGAACGCCCGAGACCGAGCGGCAATTCCATCGCGGGCCCATTCGGCCATGAGCCAACGGTTGCGGATGGCGACCGCGGCGGCGGTGGGGGCCCGGCAGCAGGTGTGCCAAAACGTGCCGGGCGCCATCCCTTGACCCCGATCAGCGGCGGAACGGCGACCTGATCGGGCATGATGGCCGTCCTTCGAGCTCGCCCGGCCATCGAACGAGATCGTCGCGTCGCTCGGGCTGCCGCAAAGGTCACCTGGGTCCGGTCAGACCCCGTGGAACTGTGCGTCGCGCGGGTTGCCAAAGGCGGTGTTGACGCAGCCTTGCAGATCCTTCGGGTCGGGCCGCTGCAGAAGATCGCCGGGTTGATGCCAGTGCGGCAGGTGGTGGCGGCACTTGGGTCGCCGCGAAGCAACTGCCCATCCGGTCGAAATGGGCCGTGGCCCGGAGGGCCTGCGCCCCCGCGCCACAAAGGCCCATGATGCAGCCCGTCTTGATGCGCAACAGATGGGGAGAGGACATCGAGAGCACGATCCTGAAGGGGAAGTTGCGCAGGCCCGAAAAGCCTTGGGGCGGATACAGCGACCGTGGAGGTCTTGTCAGAGGTCAGGGCCAAGGGGGCAGGTGATGCTGCAGGACTTGGCGGCGGCGATCTTGACCACAAGCAGATCCTGCCCTGCCTGCCAGGGCAGGGCAGGGAAGCGCGATTGGGCTTTGGGGGCGACATGCTGCGGCCCAGCAGATCAGTCAGGCTTTCGGTCTCGGGCGCGGCTGGCGGGGTCAAGGCAAGGTTCATGGCACTCTCTGGAAGAACACGTTGCATCAACAGGATGCATTGGCCAAAGCGGGATGGCGCTGTGCGGGTCCGGGTTGCCCCGCCCACACCTCGAAAACCAGGTTTCTATGAGACTTGTCATGATCGCCTTGGCAGTGCCCGGTTCACCGGCGCCAGCGCGCCCGACAGGAGCAGCACCCCGGCCGGCATCTGGAGCGGTCGGCCCGATCCTTGTCCGTGGGAAAGGGCCCGACCGGACCGTGGCCGGCAGGTCGTGCGACGTCTGCCCGCGCCTTCTGGCTGGGGGCATCCAGCCTTGGCTTGCCGGGTCGCTGCGCCCTTAAACCAGTGGGAAGTGGCAGGCCACCGAACGGCCTTGGCTTTGCGTCAAAGCCGGGCGCTCCACCCGGCACCTGTCCTGCGCCACGGGGCAGCGCGGGTGAAAGCGGCATCCGGCCGGTGGATTGATCGGGCTAGGCACATCGCCGGTCAGGATGATCCGCTTGCGGCCTTCGCCGTTCACCGGCTTTGGAACCGCCGAAATCAGGGCCTGCGTGTAAGGATGCGACGGGCGCGAGAAGATGTCATCGGCGTTTCCGATCTCGACGATGGAGCCGAGATACATCACCGCGATCCGGGTGGAAACTTGCCGCACCACGCTCAGGTCATGGGCCACGAAAACATAGGTCAGCTTCAGCCGTTCCTGCAGGTCGGCCAACAGGTTGACGATCTGCGCCTGGACCGACACGTCAAGGGCCGAGACGGGTTCATCCAGAATGACCAGCTTGGGTTCCAGCGCAATGGCGCGGGCAATGCCGATGCGCTGGCGTTGGCCTCCCGAGAATTCGTGCGGATACCTTTGGGCATGATCGGGCAGCAGGCCCACCTGTTCCAGCAGACCGGCAACGCGGGCTTTCACCTCAGCTTCGGGCAGCTTCAGGTGGATGCGCAACGGTTCTGCGATCAGGTCGAACACCCTGCGGCGCGGATTGAGCGAGGCGTACGGGTCTTGAAACACCATCTGCATCTTGCGTCGCAGGGGGCGCATCTCTCGCGTCGACAGGGTGGAAATATCAGTGCCATCAAACACCAGCTTGCCGTCCGAGATGTCATAAAGCCGCGACAAGCAGCGACCCAGCGTGGATTTGCCGCAGCCGGATTCCCCCACCAGCCCCAGTGTTTCCCCGGGCTGGATGGACAGCGACACGCCATCCACGGCCTGCACCACCCGCTTGCCCTGCCGCGAAAAGCGGTTGCCCACGGTGAACCGCTTGGAAAGGTTGGTGATCTCGTAAAGTGCTGTCATTTGATCAGAGCAGGCATGGGGGCACCGCTCAGGAAGCAGGCGGTTTCATGGGGGGGCTGGGTGAGGCTGGGCTTCGCCTCGCAGGCGGCAAATTTGCGCGGACAGCGCGGGCCAAAGGCGCAGCCTTGCGGCAGGTTCAGCAGAGAGGGCGGTGCTCCGGCGATCGTCTGCAACCGGTGCGGGCGCTCCCCGTCCAACGGTGGGATCGAGTTCAGCAGGGCAAGGGTATAGGGATGCTGTGGGTTGGCAAAGAGGGCATCCCGCGTCGCCCGCTCGACGATCCGGCCCGCGTACATCACCATGATCCGGTCGGCGAGTTCGGCCATCACGCCAAGGTCATGGGTGATGAAGATGATCGCAGAGCCATGCGTCTGCTGCAGCTTGCGCAAGAGGTCGAGGATTTGCGCCTGAACGGTCACGTCCAGGGCCGTCGTCGGCTCGTCCGCCACCAGAAGCGCCGGATTGCAGGTCAGGGCCATGGCGATCACGGCGCGTTGGCGCATGCCGCCGGACAGCTGGTGGGGATAGCGGTGGACGGCCTCTTCGGGTTTGGGGATGCCCACCTCGGCCAAAAGGTCGATCGCCCTGGCCCAGGCCTGCGCCTTGGACACCTTTTGGTGGGTCAAGATCTGCTCAGCGATCTGCCAGCCGATGGTGTAGACCGGGGTCAGGGCCGTCATCGGGTCCTGAAAGATCATGGCAATATCCTTGCCGCGCAACTGGCGCATATCGCGCGGCTTCATGCCGACCAGTTCGCGGCCACGGAATTTGATCGAGCCTTCGATGACGGCATTGGGGTCGGTGATCAGGCCCATCACCGCGAGGACGGTCATGGTCTTGCCCGAACCGGACTCGCCCAAGATGCCCAGAACCTCGCCCTCATCGACGGTGAAGGACACCCCGTCCAGCACGCGCACAAGCCCCTGCTGGGTGCGGAACGACACGCGCAGATTGGTTACTTCCAGGATCATGACGTGCGCACCCGCGGGTCCAGAAGGATGTAGACGACATCGACCACGGCGTTGGCCAGCACCACGAAGAAGCTGGCGTAAAGCACGGTGGTCATGATCACGGGCAAATCTAGGTTTTGCAGCGCGTCGAAGGTCAATTTGCCAACCCCCTGCAGGCCGAACACCACCTCGGTCAACAGCGCGGACCCGCCCACCAAAGCGCCGAAATCCAGACCGAAGAGCGTGACGAAGGCGATCAGCGAGGTGCGCAGCGCATGGCGCAGCAGGATGCGCGTTTCCGACAGGCCCTTGGCGCGGGCCGTGCGAATGTAATCTTCCTGCAGCGCCTCGGTGATGGACGCCCGCAGGACGCGGCCATAAAGCCCGATGTACAGGATCGACAGGGTGATCCACGGAATCACCAGCGTCAAGAACCAGCCTTTCGGATCATCGCTGAAGTTCTTGTAGCCCAGCGGGGGCACCCAAGAAAACAGCCACGAGTCATGGAACCTGCTTTGCGTGATCAGGTTCATCACCTCGCCCAGCCAATAGACCGGCATCGACACGCCGATCAGGCCAAGGATCATCAGCAGCTTGTCCGGCCAGCGGTCGCGGTAGGCTGCGGCGGTGACCCCGATGATCAGCGAGAACACCACCCACAGGATCGCAGCGCCGACGACCAGCGACAGGGTGACGGGGATGGTGTCGAGGACGGCGGGCACGACCTTCCAGCCGCGGTTGACGAAGGACGTCAGGTCGCCCGTGACGAAGATCTTTTTCATCATGGTCAGGTATTGCACGTAGAACGGCTGATCAAAGCCGAAGCTTTTGCGCACAGCGGCCAAAACCTCGGGCGAGGCGTTGCGGCCGGCGATGCGGGCGGCTGGATCGACTCCGGGCGTGCCGAAGAAGATCAGGAAGACCAGAAGGCTGATGCCGAACATCACGAACAGCATCTGGCCCAGGCGTTGCAGGATGGCGTAGATCATCAGCCGCGCCCCAGTTTGATTTTCGACCTTGGGTCAAGGGCGTCGCGCAACCCGTCACCAAACACGTTCAGCGACAGGACCGAGATGACGATCATGAAGCCCGGTGCCAGCGCAACGGCGGGCCGGGTGTACAGCAGCGTCTGACCGTCCTGAATTATCGTGCCCCAGCTTGCGTCGGGCGGCTGCACGCCGATGCTCAGAAACGACAGGGCGCTTTCGGTCAGCATGTTCAACGCCATCATGATCGGTATGAACACGATGAGGGTGGTTGACACGTTGGGTAGAATATCCTTCCAGAGGATGCGCCCCGAAGGCGCGCCCAGGCCAATCGCTGCCATCACGAAATCGCTTTGCCGCAATGACATGACCTGACCGCGCACGGGGCGGGCGACGTAGGGGATGTAGATCACACCGATGATGAAGATCGGCAGCAGAAGCGAGCTGGAATCGATCACCCAAGGCCCGATGCTGATGCCCTGTGTCAAGAGAACGATGGAAAGCGATATGGCCAGCAGATAGACCGGAAAGGCCCAAAGCACGTCCAGAATCCGGCTGATCACCATGTCGATGATGCCGCCGAAGAACCCGGCCAGCAGGCCAAGTACCGTGGCGAAGACCAGCGTGAAGGCGGTCGCCGCGCCGGCAATGATCATCGAGTTCATTCCGCCGTACAGGAGCCGCGCCATGACGTCCCGGCCCTGATTGTCCGCCCCAAGGAAGTAGTTGCCCAACCGCCATGTCGGCCCGATGGGCGTATAGCCAAGCGCCAGACCGGTGGTTGGCAATTCCATCACCGGTTTCTGCACGCCGTCGATGGTGACGACGGCATCCAGGGTGGATTTGAAGGGATCAACCCCAGCCCACCACGCATAGGCCGGGGCCAGCACGCAGGACAGGACGATCAGCACGAAGACGGCGAGGGCCACAAGGGCTGTGCGGTCATGAGAGAGACGGTTCAGTGCCGTGGCCCAGGGGCCACGGCTGACGTTTGCAGGGGTTTTCAAAGCCTTACTGCACCCACGATTGCGACACCATCCAGTAGAACTGGCTGTTGAACTGGAAGTTGCCGACCCGTTTGGAGACGAAGTCCACGTGTTTGGGGGTGAAAAGGGCCGCGGCCGCGGAGGCATCGGTCACTTCCTTGTCAACCTCGGCCCACAGCTTGTTGGCACCGTCCTGATCGGTCACACCCAAGGCCAGCGCCTGATCCATCTTGGCCTGAATGCCCTTGTCGCAGAAGCCCGCGATGTTGATCGAGCTGTCCGAGCCGGGGGTGAAGCTGGAGCAGCCGAACAGGATGTTCAGGAAGTCCGATGCCGCCGGGTAGTCCTGATACCATTGCGTGATCGAGATCTGCACCTTGTTGTTCGTGTTCTGGATATAGGTGAACTGGATGTTGGAAGAGATCGGCTTCACATCGACAACATAGCCGATGTCTGTCAGCACCGATTGCATGTAGGTCCCGATGGCCTTGGACACCGCAGTATCCTCGGAAATGATCGTGACCTTCTGACCCTTGGTGCCGGATTCCTCGACCAGTTGCTTGGCTTTGTCCAGATCAGGCGCCGACCACTTGGTGCCGGGGTCCTTGGTGTAGGGGCAATAATCGACATGGCCGGGGAAGCCCGGGGGCAGGACCTGACAGACGGGCGAGGCCAGAACCGGGCCGCCGAACAGGTTGACCATGGCGTTGCGGTCCAGCGCGTAGTTCACCGCCTGCCGGGCCTTTATGTTGTCAAACGGCGCAAGGTTGGTGTTCATCGGCGCATACCACCACGCGGTCAGCGGGGTCAGGAAGACCTGGGTCTGGTATTTGGTGCCGATCTCTCCCAACCGGTCGGTCGGGGGCTGGTCGAACATCCAGTCGGCCTCGCCATTCTCCACTGCCGTGACCTGCGCTTCATCGGTCAGGCCGAAGTCGTACTGGATCGTGTCCGGATAGCCATCAGGCTGGGCCTCTTCGCTCCAGACCTTGAAGTTCGGGTTGCGGACCATGGTCATGCCCTTGTTGGGGTCATAGGCCGAGATCATGTAGGCACCCGTGCCGGGCAAAGGCGCCGAGCCCACATCCGCCGTGGGCGAATCCGCCGGCAGGATCACGGCATGCGGCAGGGCCAGCTTGTCAAGGAATTCGGCATCGGGCCGGGTCAGGTTGATGGTGACGGTGCCCGCCGTCTCATCTGCCACAACCCCGCCGTCCAGTGTGCAGGTGGCCGGTGTCGCAAGGCATTTGTCAGCCCCCACGATGACCGAGAAGAAGCCCCCCGCAGTCGGCGAGGACACCTTGAAGATGCGTTGCAGGCTGGCCACCACGTCCTTGACCGTCAGGTCAGCGCCGTTGGAGAATTTAATCCCCTTGCGCAGGGTGAAGGTATAGGTCTTGCCATCGTTGGAGATGACGGGCGCCGCCTCGGCCAGATCGGGGACCTTGGTGAAGCCGTCCGCCCCCGGCGCTTTCTTGAATGCCATCAGCCCGTCATACAGGCCCTGATAAATCTGCCAGTATTGCAGCGTATAGTTGATCATCGGGTCGACCGTGCCCGCAGCCGAATGGGCCACGATCCGCATGGTGCCGCCCCGATGGGCCGTCTGGTATTCGGCATGGGCCGGAGCCATGACGCCGGCGATCAAACCGGCGGTGGCCGTGGCCATAAGAAGCTTCTTCATAGAACTCTCCCGGTTGGTGTTTTTATTGGTCGTGCATGTTCAGAAAACCGCCCACGACGCCCATGCAGAACTCTTTCTCTTCGACATGTGGCATGTGGCTGGACTCTTCAAAGATCACCCAGGTGGCGCCCTTGATGTGGTCCTTGTAGGGCTGCACGGTGGCAGGCGTCGCCTCGTCATGGCGGCCCGAGATCAACAGGGTCGGCACGTTGATCTTGTGCAGTTCGGGCGTGATGTCCCAATTCTTCAACGTGCCCACAACGAAGAATTCATTGGGTCCGTTCATGGTGTGATAGACGGTCGGGTCGGCGGCGGTCTGGGTGAAACTGGCCACCACCTCCGGCGGGTTGGGCACCACGCGGCAGACGTGGCGGGCATAGACCCAGTCGGTCGCGGCCTTGTACGCGGGGTTGTCGTAATCTCCCAGCGCCTCGTACTTGTTCAAGGCGTCCTGAATTTCTTGCGGCATCAGGGACCTTTGGCGCATCGCCTCCGAACACCACAGGTCCATCGAGGCCGGCGAGTTGGCGATCACCAGCGACTTCAAACCCTTGGGACGCCGCACCCCGTATTCCGCCCCCAACATGCCGCCCCAGCTTTGTCCCAGAACGTGAAACCCGGCGCGCTGGCCCAGATGGTCGATCAGGTTCTCCAGCTCATCCACGAAAAGTTGCGGCACCCAGAAGTCGCCACCCTTTTCCGGCAGGTGGGTGGAGTTGCCACAGCCGATCTGGTCATAGTGGATCACCGCCCGTCCATCGCGCGCCAGAAGCTTGTAGCTGTCGATGTAATTGTGCGCGACGCCCGGTCCGCCATGCAGCAGAAAGATCGGTGGTTTGCCGGACTTCAGATCACCGGTGATCCGATACCAGGTTTCGTAAGGGCCGAAGGGCGCGCGGCCTTCGACCTGTTTCAACGCAGCTTCCATGTGACCCCCTGTGGTCGGCGGACTCTGTGGCCCGCTGTGTCGTAACGGTGGTTTGGTTGTCGCCATAGTCAAGAAAATTCACGCCGGGTGGACAAGGTTAAGATGCTGTGCCGAACCCTGCCGCCGCAGGACTGCGCATATCCTGTGCACAGCCCCCGGATGGGGCTTGCCGGGCAAAGCAATCCGCCAGATGGGGCGGCGATCGGAGCGGACAAGATCGCCCGTCTCACGCCCCGCCGCATTCATGTTCGGCATCGGGCAGGGTCCAGCTGGCCCCGGTGCGCTGGTTGGTGGATTGATAGACCCGGCCCCGGTCATCCCCCGGCGGGCAGCCTGTTGGCACATGGACCAGACACATCGATACCGTATCGCCAATGCGCGAATGGATGATGGCGGCTTCGCGATCATAGCTGACCTGACTGCCGCCGTTGGTGAAGACCACCACAGTGCCCGTCTCGAAGCTTTGGTCGCCGCTCAGCCGGCCTTCGATGTCAGAGATCTGGGTGTCAGCGCAGGAACCGATGCTTTGCGGCAAAGTATCCCCGACCGGGGCAGTACCATCCGGCAAGCTGATGGGCGCGCCAAGCCCTTGCCAAGCCGCCACGGCCTGAGTTTGCACGCCTTCGATGCAGGCGGTGTCGCCACCACAGGCCCGCCGCGCGATCAGGAACGGACGCCCCACGGCCCGCGCCCGCGCCTTGCCATAGGCGCGCGTCACATAGTCGAACCCCATCGTCCCCAGTACATCCAGTGCGGACAGATAGGGGTCCTGACAGATCGCGATTTCATCCGCGCTTTGCGCCAGCGTACAGTCAAAGCTGGGCGGGCCCGCGAGGGCATAGTGCGGGGCCACTGCCAGCAGGGCTGCGGGCAGGATCAGGCAAAGCCAGTTCGAAACCATCCGCCGTCTCCACCAATCTTCGGGTTTGCGGCTGCGCGCCGTGGGACTCGCCCAGCCATCATTTGCCAATTCCGGCGCTCTGTCATCGAAATTCAGGTTGCCCCGCCGCATCCGATGGTCGCCGCGGACACTATTTTGTCGATTGAACGGATGAACGGCATTTCCTTCTGGCCAGCAGGGATCGTCTGCTGGCAGATCTGCGGGCATCGAGACAAAGGACAGACGATGATGATTCAGGAATTGCGCATCTACACCGTGCTGCCGGGCCAGATGCCAAGGCTTCTGGCGCGGTTCGAGGGGCTGACCCTGCGCCTTTTCAAGCGGCACGGCTTTCGGCCTTCGGGGTTCTGGACCACGGCCATCGGACCGGGCAGCAACGATTTGACCTATCTGCTGGCATGGGAGACGCTGGCCGAACGCGAGGCCGCTTGGGACGCCTTCGTCCGCGATCCGGAGTGGATTGCCGGCCGCGCGGCGAGTGAGGCCGAAGGGCCGATCGTCGCCAATATCGCCTCGTCGATCCTGAAACCCACGGCCCTGACGGCACTTTAGGCAGTGGCGGGGTCCGCGTTCCCTTCAAGCCAGGGTCAAGCTGTGCTTAGGGTTGCGCACACAGTCGCCAGTATCAGGAGCCGGGAATGAACGTTGTAGACGCCTCGATTGCTGACCTGCGGGCGGCCCTGCAGGCGGGACGTGTCACCAGTGTGGGTCTTGTGACGGCCTATCTGGCCCGGATCGCGGCCTATGATTCCAGCGGAATTCGCCTCAATGCGGTTCCCGTCCTCAACCCCGCCGCGCTTGAAGAGGCGCGGGCCTCGGACTTGCGGCGCCGTCAGGGGCAAAGTCGCGGTCCGCTGGACGGCATCCCGTATACCGCCAAGGACAGCTACAAGGTAAAAGGGTTGACCGTCGCGGCGGGGTCGCCGGCGTTTGCCGATCTTGTGGCGCAAGACGACGCTTTTGCCATTGCCCGCTTGCGGGCGGCGGGGGCTGTGTTGATCGGGTTGACCAACATGCCGCCGATGGCCAATGGTGGCATGCAGCGCGGGGTCTATGGCCGGGCGGAAAGTCCCTACAAGGCCGACTGGCTGACGGCGGCCTTCGCCTCGGGCTCCTCCAACGGGTCTGGCACCGCGACCGCAGCCAGTTTCGCGGCATTTGGATTGGGCGAGGAGACCTGGTCCTCGGGCCGGGCCCCTGCGGCCAACAACGCCTTGTGTGCCTATACCCCCAGCCGAGGCGTGATTTCGGTGCGCGGCAACTGGCCCCTGGTGCCGACGATGGACGTGGTGGTGCCGCACGCGCGCAGCATGGCGGATCTGCTGGAAGTTCTGGAGGTGATCGTGGCCGATGACCCGCAGACCCGGGGGGATCTGTGGCGCAGCCAATCCTGGGTCGCCATCCCCAAGGCCTCGCAGGTGCGGCCCGCGTCCTACCCCGCGCTGGCACGGGGGAGCCTGCTGACGGGCAAGCGTCTTGGGGTTCCGGCAATGTATGTCAATGCCGATCCCTTGGCCGGGACCAACCCGCAAGGTGGGATCGGCGGGCCGACCGGGCAGGCGATCCAGACCCGCGCCGCGATCATCGACCTGTGGCAGGCGGCCCGCGCCGCGCTGCAGGCGGCGGGGGCCGAGGTGGTGGTGGTCGATTTCCCGGTGGTGTCAAACTACGAGGGGGACCGGCCCGGATGCCCGACGATCAAGACGCGGGGGCTGGTCAGTCCGGCGTACCTCAAGCGCGAGATCGTGGATCTGTCGGTCTGGGCCTGGGATGACTTTCTGCAGGCCAATGGCGACCCCAAGTTGAACCGTCTGGCGCAGGTCGATGGTGCGCGGATTTTCCCGCCGCCGCCCGGCAGCCTGCCCGACCGCTTCACCGGATTTGACGATGACATTGCAGATTATCCATCCCACGCCCGCGCCCATCTGGCGGCGGACTTCCGTGACATTCCTGATCTTGAGGCGGGGTTTCGGGGTTTGGAGGAGACACGCCGGATGGATCTGGAGGACTGGATGGACAAGCTCGGTCTGGACGCCGTGGTGTTTCCGACCCTCGCCGATGTCGGGCCCGCCGACGCCGATGTGAACCCCGCCTCGGCGGATCTGGCCTGGCGCAATGGGGTCTGGGTCGCCAACGGCAATCTGGCGATCCGGCATCTGGGAATTCCCACGGTGAGCGTGCCGATGGGGATCATGGCCGATATCGGCATGCCCGCCGGTTTGACCTTTGCTGGCCGGGCCTGGGACGACACCGCCCTGCTGCAACTGGCCGTGGCGTTCGAGGCGACCGGGCCCTATCGCCAGCCCCCGGGTCGGACGCCAGCGCTGACCTAGTATCCCGCCGTGACGCCGAAATCGATGCTGAGCGCCGCTCCGGTCACCGGACTGGCTGCCACCTCGCACAGGTAGGACACCATGCGCGCGATTTCCTCGGGCCGGATGAAGCGCGCCTTGGGGCCCTGCGGATAATGGGCCAGCAGGGCGGTCTTGTAGCCCTCGGGGTCGCCGTTGCCGTAGCGGTTGGCCTGATAGTCCACCATCGGCGTGGCCACATCGCCCGGGCAAATCGCGTTGACGCGGATGCCGCGCGGCGCAAGGTCCAGTGCCAGCGCCTTGGTCAACAGCACCAGCCCGCCCTTCGAGGCGCAGTAGACCGAAGCCCCCTTGTTGCCCACCAGCCCGGCATCGCTGGCGATGTTGACGACGGAGCCGCCTTCGCCCAGATGCGGCAGGGCTGCCTGGATCAGGAAGAAAGGCCCCTTGAGGTTGATGTCCAGAACCAGGTCCCAATCGGCCTCGGTCATCGCTTCGGGCGCGCCCTCTGCCCAGACCCCGGCGGCGTTGATCAGCGCGTGCAAGGGACCTGCCCAATCCACCGCCGCTTGCACGGCGCTGCGGCAGTCGGCGGGGTTGCGGATGTCGAGCGGGACCGCAAGCACGTGATGCCCCTCGGCCAACAGGCGGGCTGCCGTGTCGTCAAGACGTGGGCCGGGCAGGTCGGCCATGACCAGTCGGAAGCCATCGCGTCCCAGACGTTGGGCGATGGCAACGCCCATGCCGCCTGCGCCTCCGGCGATCAGGGCGGTGCGGGTGGGGTGGGGCTTGTCCATGGTCATTCCTTCGAAAGCTGCGGCGGACGTCCCGGCTCATCCGGGCCGGCGCTGGCCGCAAAGCGATAGCCCACACCGGGCTCGGTCATCAGATATCGGGGGTTGGCCGCATCGTCGCCCAGTTTTGCGCGCAGTTGCCGGATGAAGACGCGCAGGTACTGGCTGTCCTCGACATGGGCCGGACCCCACAGCGTGTTCAGGATCATCGACTGCGTCACCAGCCGCCCTGCGTTGGAGGCGAGCATCCACAACAGGTCGAACTCCCGCCGGGTCAGGTGCAGGGGGCGACCCGCCTGGGTGACCTGATGCAGGGCCGCGTCAATGCGCAAATCGCCGGCCTCGATCACCACAGGCACCGGGTGGCTTGGGCTGCGGTCGCGCAGAAGGGTGCGGACGCGGGCAAGAAGTTCCTTCACGCTGAAGGGTTTGACCACGTAGTCCTGCGCCCCGGCGTCCAGAGCCGCCACCTTGCCCGCCTCATCCGCGCGGACCGACAGGATCAGAACCGGGATCTGGCTCCAGCCGCGCAGGTCATGCAGGACGCTCAGGCCATCGGCATCGGGCAGGCCCAGATCAAGGATCACCAGCGCTGGGGTTTCGCGGGCGGCCGCCAGCAGGCCCTCGCGGGCATTGGCGGCCTCCAGCACGGCATGCCCTTCGGATTCCAACGCCAGCCGCAGAAAGCGGCGGATCGGGGCTTCGTCGTCAATGACCAGAATACGGGCTGCGGCTGACATGCGGGAAAGGGGCCTTGGTTCAGGACTGCGCGGGGTTGGGCACCGGCAGCCGGAGCACGATACGGGTCCCCGTGCCATTTGGCAAAGCCGCTTGCGCATGGATCGTGCCACCCATCGCCTCGATCAGGCCACGGCAGATTGCCAGACCCAGGCCCGTGCCCGCCCGCTGGCGATCCCCGCTTTCCACGCGGTAGAACATCTCGAACACGTGGTCGCGGTCCTGTTCGGGGATGCCGGGGCCGCAGTCCTCGATCGTGAGCGTCATGACCGACCCAGAGACCTTGGCCGACAGGGTGATCGCGCTGCCCTCGGGCGCATACTTTGCAGCATTGTCGAGGATATTGACCAGGACCTGCTCCAGCAGCACCGGATCGGCATGCAGCTGCGGCAGATGCGCGGCCAGATCGGTGACAAGGGGATGCTGGCGCAGGATGCTGCGCATCCGGTGGCGGGCGGCCCCGACGACCTCACCCAGATCGACCTGGGTCAACCGGGGTTTCAGGGCGCCATGACCAAGCCGGGTCATGTCCAGCAGGTTCTGCACATAGCGGTCCAGCCGCTCGCCTTCCTCGCGGATCAGTTCGGCCATGTCGTGGCGCGCCGTTTCCGGCAGGTTCGGGGTGTCGCTCAGGCTGCCGGCCGCGCCGATGATGGTCACCAAAGGCGTGCGCAGGTCATGGCTGACCGAAGACAGCAGGGCAGCGCGCAACCGCTCTGTTTCGGTCGCCAACCGGGTTGCGGCAAGGTCCTCGGTCAGGCGCAAACGTTCCAAGGCCAGCACGATCTGGTCGGTCAGGGCCTCCAGCAGGCGGTGGTCCAGCCGGGGCAGGGTGCCGCTGTCGTCGAAGGCGATCCCAAGGATGCCAAGCCGCTGATCCGCCGCCTTCAGGGGCAGGAAGTACCAATGCGCGGCGGGCAGCGTGTCAGAGCCGTGACCGGCAGGCGCGTTCTTGTCCCAGGCGTATTGCGCTGCGGTCTGATCGCGCACCTCCAGCCGGTCTTCGGGCGGGAAACCTCCGGCCACCGCCAACGCGCCTGCGGCATCCGGCAGCAGCAGGATGCTTTCGCAGCGTAGTGTCATCGCCACATGGCTGACCACGGCCCAGATCAGATCATCCGCCCCCGCGGCGGCGGCCACCTTGCGGCTGAAATCGTAAAGCTTGTTGGTCCGCTCGGCGATTTCGGCTTGCACACGGGCACGTTGCCGCAAGCGCGCCGCCAGATTGCCGGTGATCAGCGAGGCCACCAGAAACAGGGTCAGCGTCAGAACCTCGCCCCGGTTGACGATGGTCAGGGTGAAGCGCGGATCGACGAAGAAGAAGTCGTAAGACAAAAACCCCAGAACCGAGGCGAGGACGGCAGGCAGGTTGCCCTGACGCGAAGCCACGACGACCACCGAGGTCATGAAGATCAATGACAACGAGGCCACCGGGAACATGCGGTCGGCCAGCGTCGCTGCCAGGATCGCCAGAAGCGTCGCCACCACCGCCTCGCCAAAGCCCCACAGCGCGGGGCGTTCCAGTCCGAAGGACAGCCGCGCCGGATGAAAATCCTCGCCGATCTCCGAAGCGACGGTGATTTCGAACGAGCCCGCCCGCCGCATCAGCCCGGCCACCACGTCCTCGTGCAGCCATCGGGTCAGAAACGGCCTGCGGCGGGGGTGGCCCACGACGATCCGGCGCACGTTGCGCGCCTTGGCGAAGGTCAGGATCGCCTCGGCGGTATCCTGTTCGGCCTCGACCGAGGCGACTTCCGCCCCCAGCCGTTCCGCCAGACGCAGGGCGGCGGAAATCCGGTCGCTTTGCGGCGGCCCAGTCTCGCGGTGCCGCGATGATGTGACGTTCAGCGCGATCCAGTCCGCCCGCGCCCGGTCTGCCGAGCGTTTGGCGACCCGGATCGCTTCGCGCGCGGCGGGACTGTCGTTCAGGCAGACCAGAATGCGGTCCTGTGTCGGCCAAGGCCCTTCAATCGCATGGGCCGCCATGTGTTCGCGCAGGTCCGCATCGACCCGGTCTGCCGCTGTCCGCATCGCCAGTTCGCGCAAGGCGGTCAGATTGCCCTTGAGGAAGAACGAGGCCAGCGCCCGCGCCGCCTGATCCTGCGGATAGATCTTGCCCGCCTTCAGCCGTTCCAGCAGTTCGTCGGGTGGCAGGTCGATCAGTTCGATCTCATCGGCCAGTTCCAGCACGTGATCGGGCACGGTTTCACGCACCCGCACCCCGGTGATGCGGGCGACCGTCTCGTTCAGCGTCTCGATATGCTGGATGTTCAGCGTGGTATAGACGTCGATGCCCGCTGCCAGCACCTCTTCGACATCCTGCCAGCGCTTGTCGTGGCGCCCGCCCTCGGCGTTGGTATGGGCCAGTTCGTCGATCAAGGCCAGTTGCGGATGACGCGCCAAAAGGGCGTCCAGATCCATCTCGGTCAGAACATGGTTCTTGTACAGGACCGGTCGGCGCGGCAAGACGGTCAGGCCCGAAAGTTTGGCTTCGGTTTCCGCCCGGCCGTGGGTCTCGATCAGGGCGGCCAGCACGTCAACACCTCGTGCCTTTTCCCGATGGGCGTCCTCCAGCATGGACCATGTCTTGCCCACACCGGGTGCCGCCCCGATGAAGATCTTCAACCGCCCACGCCCCTCACGCGCGGCCTTGCTCAGCAACGCATCCGGATTGGGGCGGGTGTCAGGGTCGGGCTTCATCGGGCAGGGTCCTCAGCCACCTGTGGGGCTTGCCGGAAAGGCTTGGTCAAGCGCGAGGTTGGTTTCAAGCACATTTACGGTGGGGTCGCCGTAAAGGCCGAAAACCGGGCCCATGACATGGCTGGCCATCAAGGCGCGGACAGCGGCCGGATCGGCCTTGCGGGCCTTGGCTATGCGGTCGGCCTGCGCCTCGGCGTTCTGCGGGCTGATGTCTGGGTCCAGCCCCGAGGCCGAGGCGGTCACCGCGTCAATCGGCGCGGCCGTGCCGTTTTCGGCCTCATAAGCCGCGCGTCGCGCCGCCACCGTGGCGATCAGGCTGGCGTTGGTCGGACCAAGGTTGGACGCCCCCGACGGCACAGCCCCGTAGGACGAGGCCGAGGGACGCGGATGCAGATAGCCAGCCCCTGCGAAAGGCTGTCCGATCAGGGAGGAGCCGATGATCTGGCCGTCCTTGTGCAGGAAACTGCCGCCGGCCTGATCGGGAAACAGGGCACCCGACAGGCCCGTCATGGCCAGGGGATAGGCCAGGCCGGTCAGCAGGGTGAAGCCAAGCGTCAGTGTGATGGCCGGGCGAAGCTGGGACAGCATGACGATCTCCTTATGCCAGATGCAGGACGACAAGGGCCATGTCGATGGCCTTGATGCCGACGAAGGGCACCACAAGCCCGCCAAGCCCGTAGACGGTGAGATTGCGGCGCAGCAGGGCGGCTGCGGAGGCGGGTTTGTACTTCACGCCACGCAGGGCCAATGGAACCAGCGCGATCAGGATCAAAGCGTTGAAGATTACCGCCGACAGGATCGCCGAACCGGGCGAGGCGAGTTTCATGACGTTCAGCACGCCCAATCCGGGATAGGCTGACACGAAGATCGCGGGCAGGATCGCGAAGTATTTCGCCACGTCATTGGCGATGGAAAACGTGGTCAGCGCCCCGCGAGAGATCAGCAATTCCTTGCCCACCATCACCACCTCGATCAGCTTGGTCGGGTCGCTGTCGAGGTCGATGAGGTTGGCCGCCTCTTTCGCTGCAGCCGTCCCCGCGTTCATCGCCACACCCACATCCGCCTGTGCCAGCGCCGGCGCATCGTTCGATCCGTCACCGCACATGGCCACCAGCCGGCCGCCGGATTGTTCCCGCCGGATCAGGTCCAGCTTCATCTCGGGCGTGGCTTCGGCAAGATAGTCATCCACGCCGGCCTCGGCAGCAATGGCGGCGGCGGTCAGGGGGTTGTCGCCGGTGATCATCACGGTGCGGATGCCCATGGCCCGCAACGCGCCGAAACGCTCGCGCACGCCGGGTTTGACCACGTCTTTCAGATGCACTGCGCCCAGGATCGTATCGCCGCGCGCCACCAGCAGCGGCGTTCCGCCCGAGCGGGCGATGGATTCCACGGCCAGCGTCAGCGTGGGATGCGGGGTTTGGCCGGTCAGACGCACGATGGCATCGGCGGCCCCTTTGCGCAGGCGGATGCCATCGGGCAGGTCAAGGCCCGACAGCCGGGTTTGCGCGGTGAAGGGAACCGCCACGGCCGCCTGTCGTGGCGCAACCTCGCGGCCCAGGATCGCACGCGCCCTTTCGACGATGCTTTTTCCCTCAGGCGTCTCA
The DNA here is from genome assembly GCF_964946895.1 of Stagnihabitans sp. NCBI lineage: Bacteria > Pseudomonadati > Pseudomonadota > Alphaproteobacteria > Rhodobacterales > Paracoccaceae > Stagnihabitans > Stagnihabitans sp. The sequence continues at coordinate 67,939 of NZ_CBBQHX010000013.1, forward strand.
TCGGCTTGCGAGGCGAGCCAGGCCGCCTCGGCCAACGTGGTCATATCCACACCCGGTGCGGGGATCAGGGCATCGGCCATGCGATTGCCGAAGGTGATTGTGCCGGTCTTGTCCAGAAGGAGCGTGTCCACATCCCCCGCCGCCTCTACCGCCCGACCGGATTTGGCGATGACGTTGGACTTCACCAACCGGTCCATGCCCGCGATGCCGATGGCCGACAGAAGGCCGCCAATGGTGGTGGGGATCAGGGTGACGAACAGCGCCCCAAGCGTGACGACCGGGATCTTCAGGCCCGAGAAGCTGGCAAAGGCGGGCAGGGTGACCACGACGAACAGGAAGATCAGCGTCAGCCCGGCCAAAAGGATGTTCAGCGCAATCTCGTTCGGGGTTTTCTGGCGTTCGGCCCCCTCGACCAGCGCAATCATCCGGTCCAGAAAGCTCTTGCCCGGTTCTGCCGTGACGCGGATCACCAGCCAGTCTGACGCCACCATGGTGCCGCCCGTGACAGACGATCGATCGCCCCCCGCCTCACGGATCACCGGGGCGCTTTCGCCAGTGATGGCGGCCTCGTTCACCGAAGCCATGCCGCGCACCACCTCGCCATCGGTGGGGATCAGGTCTCCGGCCTCGACCAGAAGGTACTGACCGGTTTCCAATTCTTCGGTCAGCGTCAGGAAAGCCAGATCGAACGTGGCATCCGGCGCCTCCAGCCGCTTGGTATAGCCCTTGGTCTTGGTGGCGCGCAGCGTATCGGCGCGGGCCTTGCCGCGTCCTTCGGCCAAGGCCTCGGCGAAGTTGGCAAACAGGACACAGAGCCAGAGCCAAAGCGAGATGTGCAAGGCAGGCCAGCCGCCGGTGGCCCCGGTGACAATGTCGCGCAGGGCCAGGATCGTGGTCATCAGCGCGACGATGCCGGTGGTGAACATCACCGGATTATGGGCCAGTCCGCGCGGATCAAGCTTGAGGACGCTTTGCCGCAGCGCATCGGGCGCAAGGTCGCGCAGGCTGGCGGATTTGACAGGATGGGACATGGGATCAGCCCTTAGAAGCTTTGCCCGGCCAGCCGCGCGGTCTCTTCCGCGATGGGGCCAAGGGCAAGGACGGGGAAGAAGGTGAGCGCGCCAAGGATCAGCACGGTCAGGATGAGAAGCACGACAAACAGTGGGCCATGGGTCGGAAAGGTGCCTGCGGTTGCGGTGGCCTTGGGTTTGCGCGACAGGGCGCCCGCAATGGCCAGCAGGGGCACGATGATCGCATAACGCCCCAGCGCCATGACCAGCCCGATGGCCGTGGTGTGCCACGGCAGCGCCGCGTTCCAGCCCGCGAAGGCCGAGCCATTGTTGCCGGTGGCGCTGGAATAGGCGTAAAGCACTTCGCTGAAGCCATGGGGGCCGGGGTCCTGAATGGCTGCCGTCGCGGCTGGCAGGGTCGTGGCCAGCGCGCCCACCACCAGAATACCCACCGGCATCGAGAGGAAGCCGATCACGGCCAGCGTCACCTCCCGCGCTTCGATCTTGCGGCCAAGGTATTCGGGGGTGCGGCCCACCATCAGGCCGGACAGGAACACCGCCACGACGACGTAAAGCAACATCCCGTAAAGGCCGGAACCTACGCCGCCAAAGATCACCTCGCCCACCTGCATGAAGACCATCATCACCAGGCCGGACAGCGGCATGAAGCTGTCATGCATCGCGTTGACCGACCCGTTGGACGCCGCCGTGGTGGAGGCCGCCCAAAGCGACGACAAGAGGGCGCCGAAACGGGTCTCTTTTCCCTCCATATTGGCGCCAAGGCCGAGGGAGGGGTTGCCCATCGCCTCGTAGACGTGGATGACCGCAAGGCCTGCCACGAACATCAGCCCCATCGCCGCGAAGATCGCCCAGCCTTGCCGCTTGTCGCGTGCCATGCGGCCAAACAGGAAGCAGAATGCGACCGGGATCAGCAGGATCGACAGGCATTGGGCAAGATCAGAGGCGACCGTGGGGTTTTCAAACGGATGGGCCGAGTTGACGCCGAAGAAGCCGCCACCGTTGGTGCCCAGTTGCTTGATGGCAATCTGCGCCGCAGCGGGCCCGCGCGGGATGATCTGGTCGGCACCCTCGATGCCGGTGGCGTGAACGGCGCCCATCAGCGTCTGCGGCACGCCCTGTTGCGCCAGAAACAGACCCAGCACAATCGACAGCGGCAGCAGAACCCACAGCACCGACCGTGTCATGTCCGTCCAGAAATTGCCGAGGCCCCCGTCTTTCGGACCGACAAAACCGCGAATGACTGCCACGCCAATGGCGATGCCAGTCCCGGCGGACAGGAAGTTCTGCACGGTCAGCCCGGCCATCTGGCTCAGGTAACTCAGCTGCGCCTCACCGGAATAGGCCTGCCAGTTGGTGTTGGTCACAAAGCTCATCGCGGTGTTGAAGGCAAGGTCGGGGGGCATCGCGCCGATGCCGTCCGGGTTCAGCGGCAAGACCCCCTGCAGGCGCAGCAGCGCGTAAAGCACCACAAAGCCCACAAGGTTGAAGGCAAGCACCGCCATGGCATAGGCGGTCCAGGTCATGCTTCGGTCTGGGGCGATACCCGCGCCGCGCAGCAGGGCCTGGTCGATCCGCGCAAGGATCGTGATGCGGCCTTCAAGGACGCGCTCCATCCAGATGGCCAGGCCAAGGCCCAACGCGGTCAGGACGCAGAAGTACAGGATGTAAGCGAACAGGGTCATGGCATCTGCCCTCAAAATTTCTGCGGGGCGATCAGCGCCAGCCCAAGATAGACGAACAACCCTGCCGCAACGACAAGGCCTAGGATCAGGTCGAACATGGGGTCCTCACAGACGGTCAAGGATACGGATCAGCACCGCAAACCCGCCGAAGGCGGCGAATGCCAAAGCGAGATACAGAAGGTCGGACATGGGGTTCTCCGGGTTTTGTCCCGGAAAGATGCGCTCTTGGCCCGTCAGGGTGCTATGTCGAAGGTAGGCCTTGCGCGTAAGGGGCGCGTAAAGATGGCCAAGGCAGGGCCGGACCGCGCGGGCTGAACATGGGCCCTCGGCCTGGCAAAGCCGGTTGGGTAAAAGGGGGGCTATGGCCTGCGGCCCTTGGTTGGGGGGCCCCGGTTCGGGGGCCGTGGGAACCGGATTGGCCCACGGACGTTGAATGCGCAAGCAATCCTGCTGTGCCGCACAACAAAGGACGCCCCCATGGACCTGCCAACCCACGCCGCCTTGACCGAAGATGAACTGAACCAAGCCACGCTGATCCATGCCGTGGTCTTTGGCGCCGATGACGTAAGGATCGGCAAGGTCCTGCATCTCCACGGCTCTGGTGCAACCCTGCAGGTGGTGGTCGACGTCGGCGGCTTTCTGGGGATCGGCGCCAAGCGCATTGCCATTCCGATCGGCGCGTTGAGCTTCCAGCGCGCCGACGACAGTGCGGTCTATGCGAAAACTGCCTGGACGAAAGACCAGGTCAAGGCTTTGCCCGAACACCTTGATTGAGGCCTGCGGTCTGGCTGGGCCCGCGTCAGGTCAACGGCAGGGTGTTGGAGCCTGGCCCGGACGCCGCGATCTGGCATTGCCGCAGGAAGGGGATGATCAGGCCCGCGATTTGATCTGCCGCTTCTTCATGGACCAGATGGCCATAGCCATGACAACTCGCCACGCGCGTATCCCGCATCTCGGCGGCTGCTTTTTGCGAGACGGCTGCCGGGACAGCGCGGTCGTTGGACCCGGTGATCAAGAGGCAAGGCTGTCGCTGCTGCCCCAGCCTGCGCAGCATTCCGTCCAGATTCCATTGCGCCATCATCGTCAGGGTTGCATCGACATGGCTGGGCATTCGCAGCAGGCGCAGATACTGCGCCTCTCCGGCGGGTTCGATATGGGACCCGGTCGAGGTCAGCAACTGATGCACTTGTGACGGCGTCCCGGCGATCCGGCTGAAGATTTGCGGCACCAGCGGCGTCATGGCCAAAAGCCGGGCAATCGCCGGAAAAAGCCATCCTGCGATGCCATCAAACTTGCTCAGGGCCGCGTTGATGCCAATCACGGCGCGGATCTCGGTGATCTCGGCCAGCCGCAGGGCGATGGCGGCGCCAGCTGAATGGCCGATGACCGCAGCCGGGGCCCAGCCTTCTTGGGCGGACAGGGCGGCAATATCCTGTGCCATGGTATCCAGACCGCAGCGCGTGCGGTCCCCCAGCACGGAAAAGCCCTGACCCGGCAGGTCCAGCGCGATCACCCGGTGATGTGTGGTCAGCAACGGGATCAGGTTGCGCCAACTGTGCGTTGCCCCGCCCGCGCCGTGGATCAGCAGCAGCGTCGGGCCCTCCCCCAAGTCCTGCACGTGCCAAAGATGCGGACGGCAGGCTATGTGGCGTGAGGCGGCACGGTTGGGCCAATCCTGCGGGATTCTCAGCGCCCGCATCTCAGCTTCCCAGGGCGGATTGCAGAACAGCGGACAGTCGCTGGGCATCCGCGCGGGGCAGGGGCAGATAGGGGGCATCCAGCGCCTCGGCCATGCGGCGCAGGCTGGGTTGCGGGCGATTGGCAATGTCAATGACCAGCCCCGGCATGCCCGCCGCCCGCAAGGCGCGGGCCATCCGCAGCGCATCAGCCTCGGCCATCTCGCGGTTGGCGGTACCGTCCAGCGCAATGTTGCCGCGCCCATCGGTCAGCAGGGCTACGGTGGGTGTCATGCCCCGCGCGCGCGTTTGCAAGGCGAGTTCGAACGCCATCCGCAGCCCCGCCGCCAAAGGCGTGCCGCCCCCGCCGGGCAATGAGGCCAGCCGCCGTTTGGTCTGCACCAAGGACCGGGTCGGCGGCAGCAGCAGTTCCGCCCCTTGCCCACGAAACGCCACCAGCGCCACATGGTCGCGCCGCGCATAGGCCTGCGCCAGCAACAGCTCCACCGCGCCCTTCGCTTCGGCCAGCCGTGCGAAGGCAGATGATCCCGAGGCATCGACGGCAAAGATCAGCACCCGGTCCGAGGTTTCCTGATAGCGCTTCAGCCGCAGGTCGGACTTGCGGATTTCCAGCTTCAGCTGGTCGGTCACCGGGCCTCTGCGCCGCAATGGCTGCCAAGGGGCAGCGGCCCGCAAGGTGGCCACCAGATCAATCCGTCGCCCCGACCCCGGGACCCCCGGCAGCGAGGGCAAGGGGCGGCCGCGATGGTTGCCCTTGCGCTGCGCGCCCGAGCCTGACCCCTTGGCCGACCGCGCCGCCTTGCCAGCCGCCAATCGCGCCAGCAGGTCAGCGGGCAGGGCGGCGCGGATCGCCTCCAGCAGCACTTCGTCTGGCAGGCGGTCCGTCCTGTTCTGCGGCTGGCTTTCCTCCTCGCTCGGTTCCGGCGGTGGCGGAGGGGCCTCGCGGTCCTCGGGCGCTTGCGGCAGGTCGCCCCGGTGGGCGAGGGTCAGTTCGCCGGCATGGCGCAGGGTGTCATCCGAGGCGGTGGCCTCTCCGCGCCATGCGGCCAGCGCCCGCGCCACGGCTACCGCCAGCAAAGGCGCCCGCAATGACGCGATGCCCATGGCAAAGGCCACCGCAGTCAGGCTTTCCAGCGCCGTCTTGGGCAGTTTGACCTGGGGCAGCAGGCCGCGGGCCCGGGTGATACGGTCGTCGGGCAACACCAGCGGTTCGGTGTCTGACCAGCCCAGATCGCCAAGGTCCAGAAACAGGCCCAAACGGTCTGCCAAGGCAGAGGGCAGGCTTTCCTCCGGCTCGGCCCCTTCGTCTAGGGCAATCACACAGGGGCCTGCGTCATCCAGCCAGCGCGACAGGCGGGCGGACAGGCCGGACGGGGCACGCTCTGCCATGGTCAGGATCAGGGGGGCAGGTTCGGCCAGCAGACCTCGGCTGCGCACCAGTTGGCCCGTGGCCAAGGTGGCCGCCAGATCGACGCCCCCAAACAGCGAGGTGTCGTCGATGCCGGGATGGATGCGCCGCGCCGCAGGCAAAGCCGCCGTCACCCTGTCGCGCACCGCCCCGGCGCGGGCGCGCAGCCAAAGGCCCTTTGCCCCCGCAGGATCGACCGCCAGCACCGCCAAGGCCGCCTCGACGCGTGCCCAAGGGGAAAGCGGGTCGTTCACGGCAGGGTTTCGGCCAGGATGCGGGCGACACGGGCACCTGAACCCGCCTCGTCCAACGGATCGCGGCGCAGGCGGTGCGACAGGGCGCTGGCGGCCACAGCCTTCAGATGGGCGCGGGTGACGGTCGTGGCGCCTTCAAACGCCGCATGGGCGCGGGCGGCACGCAACAGGGTCAACTCGCCGCGCAAACCGTCTGATCCCAAGGCGATGCAAAGGCTTGCGCAATCATGCAAAACCACGCCCGGCGTCTTCAGCCCCGGCAGGGCGGCGCGGGCGGCAAGGATCGCCTTGCGCAAGCCGGTATCCTTGGCCCGCCACTTCTTCATGAAGGTGTCGAAGTCGTTCTCATAGGCATCGCGCCGCCGCATCACCTCGACCCGCGTCTCGACATCGCGCGGCGAGGCAACCTCGACCGACAGGCCGAAGCGGTCCAACAACTGGGGCCGCAATTCGCCTTCCTCGGGGTTGCCGGAGCCGACCAACACGAAGCGGGCCGGATGGCGGATCGACAGGCCCTCGCGCTCCACCACGTTTTCACCCGATTGGGCCACGTCGAGGAGGAGGTCGACGATGTGATCCTCCAGCAAGTTCACTTCGTCGATGTAAAGATAGCCCCGGTTGGCGCGGGCCAAAAGGCCGGGTTCGAAGGCCTTCTCGCCCCGGGTCAAGGCGCGCTCGATGTCCAAGGCGCCGACCACGCGGTCCTCGGTTGCGCCCAGAGGCAGGTCGATCACCGGGGTCGGGCGCTTGACCAGCTTGCCCGTGGCGCCATGCGCCCAATGCGGCACGTCCTCGACCCGGGCCGAGTTCACCGGGCAACCTTCGACCGCCGTGATCTCGGGCAGCAAGGCCGCCAAGGCGCGGACAGCGGTGGATTTTCCCGTGCCGCGGTCACCGAACACCAGAACACCGCCGATGCCGGGATCAATCGCGGTCAGCACCATGGCCTGCTTCATCGCCTCTTGTCCGACGATGGCGGAAAACGGGAAAGGCTGGCTCATGCGGCGTCCTTTGTCGCAAGCGGATGTTTTCCATCCCATGTGCCCCAATTGTCCAGAATGCGGAAGCGGGCATAGAGTTCTTCGGAAAACCAGTGTTCGGCCCGTACCGCCTGAATGGCGCGGCCATGCGGGCCATTGCCCCGTGCAAAGTTGGCCATCGCCGCCACGTCAGGCCAGATCGAGAAGGTGACCTGATGCAGCAAGGGTACCTCGCCGATGCCGATCTTGAAGATGATGTTGGGGTCCTGGCCGATCACCGCAGAAATATCGGGTACCCGCCGCCAAAACCGCAGGAAAGTCGAGGCGCGCATCGTGGCACGGGTCAGGGCGACGACCGGGCCGGTGTTGGGTGCGTCGGTCGGGGTGAAAGGCTGCTGTCCGGACCATTTGCCACGGGACGAGGTGGGCTCCAGCAGGATGGTCCAGCTTTCGGCCGCATGGGCCAGCCAGCGGCGATAGACCGGGGCGGTCTGGATGCGGTGGCGCGCGGTTTCCACATCAGGCCATGTCGCCAGAATCGCCCAGACGGCGGTGTTTGGCCGCGGGGTAAACCCCTCGCCCGTGCCAGAGCCGCAGAGTTTGTAGAACCCCACCTCTGGCATGCGCAGGAAAGCCAGCCGCGCGGCACCCATCTGCCCAAACGCCCAAAGCCGGGCAGGCAGCGTGGCGAACCGGAACAGGCTGAGACTCACGGTATTCAAGACGGCCTCCCGTAACTGTCACCCAAGACTGACAGTTTCTGCGGCGACTTCAAAGGGGGAAGGCGAAAATTCTGCAGCAGAAACGCAGGTGTTGTAAATTGAACTGGACAGTATATCGTGAAGCCATGCTGACACATGCCGACTCTCAGACTGCAAAAATGCCGCCCACTTCGGGGGCGGATGCCATTGTCATCGGGGCGGGCCTTGGCGGGCTGGCGGCGGCGATGCGGCTTGGCGCCAAGGGCTACCGGGTGACCGTGATCGACCGGCTGGACATGCCGGGCGGGCGCGGATCGTCGATCACGCAAGGCGGCCACCGCTTCGACCTTGGGCCGACGATCGTCACCGTGCCGCAGGTCTTGCGCGAATTGTGGGCCGCCTGCGGTCGCGATTTTGACCGCGACGTCGACCTTCGCGCCCTTGACCCCTTTTACGAGATCCGCTTTGACGACGGCTCCACCTTCACGGCCCGACAATCGGGCGCGGCGATGCGGGCCGAGGTGGCGCGGCTGTCGCCTTCTGATCTGCCCGGCTATGACCGTTTCCTGAAAGACAGCGAGCGGCGCTATTGGTTCGGCTTTGAAGGCCTTGGCCGCCGGTCCATGCACCGGCTGCGGGATCTTGCCAAGGTATTGCCGACCTTCGCCGCCCTGCGTGCTGACAAGTCGGTCTATGCCCATGCCGCGTCGCGGGTGAAGGACGAACGCCTGCGGTTCGCGCTGTCTTTCCATCCGCTGTTCATTGGCGGCGACCCGTTCCACGTCACCTCGATGTACATCCTTGTCAGCCATCTGGAGAAGGCGTTCGGCGTCCACTACGCCATGGGCGGCGTCGGGGCGATTGCGGTGGCCATGGCGGGGGTCATTGCCAGCCAGGGCGGGCGACTGCTCTTGGACAGCGAAGTGGACGAGATTGTGCTGGAGGGTGGCCGCGCCAAGGGCGTGCGGCTGGCCGATGGGCAGATGCTGGCGGCGGATGTCGTGGTCTCTAATGCCGATGCCGGCCACACCTACGACCGTCTCTTGCGCAACCAGCCGCGCAAGCGCTGGACCCCGGCAAAGCTGTCCCGCAAGCGCTGGTCGATGGGCCTGTTCGTCTGGTACTTTGGCACCAAGGGCACCAAGCTGAAATGGCCCGACGTCGGCCACCACACCATCGTCGTCGGCCCGCGCTACAAAGAGCACATCCGCGACATCTTCATTCGCGGCCGTCTGGCCGATGACATGAGCCTGTACGTTCACCGGCCCTCGGTCACCGACCCCTCGGTGGCGCCGCTGGGCGATGATACCTTCTACGCCCTGTCTCCGGTGCCGCACCTTGGCATCGGTGACACCGATTGGGCCAGCGAGGCGGAACCCTACCGGATCAAGATGCAGAAGATGCTGGAGGAACGACTGCTGCCGGGACTTGGCGACCATCTGTCCGAACAACTGGTCTTTACCCCCAACAGCTTCGAAACCCGCTACCTGTCGCCTTACGGCAGTGGCTTTTCGATTGAACCGCGCATCCTGCAATCGGCATGGTTCCGGCCGCACAATGTCTCGGAAGAGGCCAAGGGGCTCTATCTGGTTGGCGCGGGCACCCATCCCGGGGCAGGGCTGCCGGGGGTGATTTCGTCGGCCGAGGTCTTGGGCAAGCTGGTGCCCGATGCGCCCCGGCGCACAGCGTTGAGGATGGCTGCGGAATGATCGACAAGGCCGATATGGACCATTGCCGCGAGGCGATCCGCACCGGATCGCTGTCGTTCCACGCTGCCTCGCGGCTGTTGCCGTCACGGGTGCGCGATCCGGCACTGGCGCTTTACGCCTTCTGCCGTCTGGCCGACGATGCCGTGGATGACAGCGACGACAAGGCCCCTGCCGTTCTGGCCCTGCGCGACCGGTTGGATCTGGTCTATGCCGGCCGGCCGCGAAATGCCCCGGCGGACAGGGCCTTTGCGGCCGTGGTGCAGGATTTCGAAATGCCCCGCGCCCTGCCTGACGCCTTGCTGGAGGGGTTGGCTTGGGATGCCTGTGGACAACGCTATGACACCTTGTCCGACCTGCGCGCCTATTGCGCCCGCGTGGCCAGCGCCGTCGGGGCCATGATGTGCGTCCTGATGCGGGTGCGCGATGCCAACGCGCTGGCCCGGGCCTGTGATCTGGGTCTGGCGATGCAGCTGACCAACATCGCCCGCGACGTGGGCGAGGATGCCCGCGCGGGTCGTCTGTACCTGCCGATGGCTTGGATGAAGGACGAAGGGCTTGATCCGGACGCCTTTCTGGCCAATCCCCTCCCTGCGCCGCGCTTGCAGCGCCTGACCCGCCGTCTGCTGGACGAGGCGGACACGATGTACACGCGCTCTGAATCCGGGGTGCCGGTGCTGCCCTTCACCAGCCGCCCCGGCATCTATGCGGCGCGGCATGTCTATGCGGGCATTGGCGGCGCCGTGGCGCGGTTGGGCTATGACAGCATCAGCCGCCGCGCCCGCACCAACGGGCGGCAGAAGCTGGGCTGGCTGGCCTTGTCGGTGGCGCGCACGGCAGCCTCGGTCGTCTGGCCCAATCCGGCGGTGCTGTATGCCCCACCCCTGCCGGAAGTCGCCTTCCTTGTTGATGCCGCCGCCCGCAGATCAGACCGATTCAGCCGGTCGGACGCGCTGTTTTCAGTTCTGGCGCAGCTTGAGGCAAAAGATCGCAACCGCAGGCCCTTGGATCGGGCGGGTCTGTGGCATAGCTAGAGACCAGAAACTCTCTGAGTTTCGCAGATCAGGCGGCAAGGCCGTTGTCCTGATGTGCCACCGGAGGGACCGCGATGGACTGGAGCCTGTTTTTCACCTACCTCGCCGCCTGCGGCGCGGCCGCGACGACCGGCGCGATGATCCAGCCGGGCGAGTGGTATGACAAGCTGAACAAACCCAGCTGGACCCCGCCGCGTTGGGTGTTCCCGGTGGCTTGGACATCGCTGTATGTTCTGATGTCGCTGGCCGGCATGCGGGTGGCGCAGGATACCGGCAACGGACAGGCGACCGCCTTCTGGTCGATGCAGATCGCTTTCAACACGCTGTGGACGCCGATCTACTTCGGCCTGCACCGCCTGCGCGCCGCGATGGTGGTGATGGTCTGTCTGTGGCTGTCGGTGGCGGCCTGCACCTGGACTTTCTTCGGGATCGATTTCCTCGCCGGGCTGATGTTCCTGCCTTACCTTGTCTGGGTTACCATAGCCGGGGCGCTGAACTTCACCACGATGCGTCTGAACCCGCAGGTCGGCTAAGGCCAGCCTGCCCGTCGCGGCACCCGCACCGCCAGCATTGCCTTGATCAGGGGCGACCGGAAGCGGGTCAGGTCCAAAGCCTCGTGCACGCCCACGGTGGTTTCGCCCTCGATCTGGGTCTGCACCAAAGACCGGCTGTAGAACGGCGCCTCCAGCAGGGCCATGGTCTGCCGGGGCTTGGCCCCCACATCACAGCGCGTGTCGCGCGATATGCCCCAGGCGGTACGTCCAAGCCGGGTCAGCGGCGGCGGCGTGATCTCTGCGGCGTGGCCGTCGGCGCTGATCTCCAGCCCCAGCGCCAGCGTTGATCCGTCCATCCGGGTGCCGTCATAAAAGCAGGTCGCCCCGCCATGTGCGCGCGGAAACCGGCCCCAGGTCCAGCGCCGGAAGTCCGCCTCCAGCGCCGCCGAGCCGAAATTGGCGTCGAAATAGCCGTGACCCTGCCATGTGTGCCCTTGGCTCAGATCCACCTCGATGCGGGCCGAGGGCGCGAAGGGCCGCCAGATGTGGCTGCCATCCGGCGTCAATCGCGCCTCGACCCCGGTTACCGCCGTGGGGGTCAGGCGGATCTGGCCCCGAACGCGGGAAATCAAAGGCAACGAAGAAATCTCATTCACATCAATGACAAGGCTGCCATTGACCCAAGCCATCCGGCTAGGCCCCACCTGCAAGGCGTCGCGGGATTGCTTCAAGGCAGTCCGTCCCCGGTCCGTCATGGTAAAGCGCCCGCCGGGGCCATAGGTGACCACGTTGATGCAGCAATGGTTCTGCGGATCGCGCCGGCCTGACCAAGCATACCACGGCGAGAACACCGAGCCGATGAAGCCGATGACGCTTACCGCCCGCGTCCCGTCAGCCGAGACACCATCGACATACCACCACGCATAACCGTCGGGATGAACCTCGACCCGGAAGTCAGGTCGTTCAAGATCGCCTCTGCCGCGTGCTTGCCGGACAAGGCCGCCATCGGCACCCCGGCCCCCGGATGCGCTCCGCCCCCCGCCAGATAGAGCCCCGGCAGTGCTGTCCGCGCCCGGGGCCGCTGGAAACTCGCCAGCGTCCCGTGCGGGCTGCGCCCGTAGATCGCCCCCTGCGAGCCGGGAAATAGCGCCGCGAAGCCGTGCGGCGTCATCAGCGCCTGATCCGGCGGCGCCTGATCGAAGGTCAGGCCGAACCTGGCCAGTTGTGGAAAGGTCTTGGCGCGGCATTCGGCAACCTCATGGGGGGAAAGCGAGGGTTTCGGCGGGGCGTTCATGATGATCTCGAACCGTTCCGGGCCTTCCGGCGGTCCAAGGCTGCGATCCTGCGCGCAGACATACAGTGAGGCCTCGTCCGGCATGCGGCCTTTGGCGATCGGGCCGAATTCGCGGGCGGGGTTGCTGGCGAAGAAGACATTGTGGTGGATCAACTCCGCCCCGGCGGGCTTGGCGGCAAAGGACCAGACCCAGGCCGAAAGGCTGCGCGGATGGGCCTGGGCCTGCACCACCGCCTGTTGCGGGCCGTTGCCCAGAAGCCCGGCCAGCAGTGCTGCCGGATCGCCGTTGAAGACCACGGCGTCACATTTCAGACTGCGGCTGTTGGACAGGATCACTTCCGACGCGCGCCCGGATTTGCGCACAATTTTCACCGCCGCCACGCCATAGCGCAGGGTCACGCCAACACGCTCGGCCAAGCCAGCCAGGGCGCGGGCCAGCTGGTGCATGCCGCCCTTTACCGCCCAGACGCCCTGCGCCTCGGCCTGCCAGATCAGGGCCAGTACGGCGGGCGACATCTCTGGCATCCCGCCGACATAGGTGGCGTAGCGGCCAAACAGCTGGCGCAGGCGCGGGTCGCTGAACGCGGCTGCCAGATGGCGGCCAAGGCTGCGGTTGGGCACCAGGGCAGGCCAGATCGAGGGCGCGGCCAGGCTGTGCAAGGCGATTCCCGCCAGGCGAGGTGCCGCGGCCCGCATCATTGCCGCGTCAAAGGCCTGATAAAGCTGTGCGGACAACCGGTTAAACCGGACGAACTCCGCCTCGGCCTGCGCCCCGGCCAGCTCGGCTATCGCCGCCGCACTGGCCTCGGGGTCCGAAAACAAGTCGAGCCGGCTGCCATCAAGCCACCAGTGCCGCGCCAGAACCGGTTGTGGGATCAGCGTGACATGGTCTTCCAGCCGATCTTTGGCCGCGCGAAACAGGTCATCAAACACGGACCGCAGAGTCAGAACCGTAGGCCCCGCATCAACCGGCCCGGCGACCGAGGGCAGGGTCCGCATCTTGCCGCCCGGGTAAGCCTGCGTCTCGACCAGCGTCACCGACAGGCCGGACAGCGCAAGCTTGATCGCGGCGCATAGGCCCCCCATGCCTGCGCCGATCACCACGACCTTTCGCGTCCCTTCGGGATTTATCATGGCTGATTGTTGACTCGCAGGATAAATCTGTCCAGTGTGATTTACATGAATGTGTCAATTTGACGTGACATATTCCGACCATTGCGCCGGCAGGGGGGATCGAATGTCCATCACAGCGCGACTTGATGCGGCCACGGCTTCTGTTTTGGCGCGGGCGATGGGCGGGGCTGACGCGCCCGCCAAGCTGGCGCAGGCGCTTCACTATGCGGTGACCCCTGGTGGGGCGCGGATCCGGCCGACGATTCTGCTGTCGGTGGCGATGGCTTGCGGCGATGACCGCCCGCAGTTGTCCGACGCGGCTGCGGTGGCGCTGGAGCTGATCCACTGCGCCAGCCTCGTGCACGATGACTTGCCCTGCTTTGACGACGCCGATCTGCGGCGCGGCAAGGCCACCGTCCACAAGGCTTATTCCGAGCCTTTGGCGGTGCTGACCGGGGACAGCCTGATCGTGCTGGCCTTTGACGTGCTGGCCGAGGCCGCAGGGCAAGATTGCGATCGGGCGCTGAAGATGATCCGCGTCCTGTCCAAGCGCACCGGCATGCCGCACGGCATCTGTGCCGGGCAGGGATGGGAGAGTGAGGCGCAGGTCAACCTTTCAGCCTATCACCGGGCCAAGACCGGCGCCCTGTTCATTGCCGCCACCCAGATGGGCGCCTTGGCGGCTGGTCAGGATGCCGAGCAGTGGGAAGAACTTGGCGCGCGGATTGGTGAGGCTTTTCAAGTGGCTGATGACCTGCGGGACGCGCTTTACGATGCCGAGACCCTGGGCAAGCCCGCCGGGCAGGATGCCGCACACAACCGCCCGAACGCTGTCACCTCACTGGGGGTGCAGGGGGCTATCCGGCGCTTGAAGGATATTCTGGGCGGCGCCATCGCCTCGATCCCGGCCTGTCCGGGCGAAGCGATGCTGGCCGACATGGTCCGCCGCTATGCCGAGCGGATGACGCCGGTTGCCCCGGCCCTGCATCAGGCCGAAGCGCGGCGCTAGGATGACGGCCATTTCCGTTGCCAAGCCCGCGCCGAAGGGATGGTTTCTGCGACTGGCGGCGTCACGACGGTTTCAGGCCTGGGCCGCGCGCATGCCGGTCTTGCGCCGCATCGCGCGGGCCGAGGGGGCTGCGCTGTTTGATCTGGTTGCGGGCTTCGTGAACAGCCAAACCCTTATGGCGCTTGTGGAATTCCGTATTCTTCATCTGCTGCAAGATGGCCCGGTCCCGGCGCGTCACCTTGCCGGGCTTTGTGCCGTTCCGGTGGAGCGAATGCAGGTTCTGCTGCAGGCGGGCGCCGGGTTGGGCCTGCTGCGGCGGCACCGCAATGGCGATTTTGGCTTGGCCCTGCGCGGCGCCTCGTTGCTGGGGGTGCCGGGGCTGGAGGCGATGATCCGGCATCACCGGGCGCTTTACAGTGACCTGTCCGACCCGGTCGCGTTCTTTCGCAGCGGGCAAGACACGGAATTGTCACGCTTTTGGCCCTATGTCTTCGGTGCAGCCGGCGCGGTCGATCCGGCCGTGACCGCGACCTATTCCAGCCTGATGGCCGAGAGCCAGATCCTCGTCGCCGAAGATACGCTGCGCCTTGTCGACCTGTCCTCGGCGCGCCGGCTGATGGATGTTGGGGGCGGCACCGGCGCCTTTCTGGCCGCCGTCGGGGCCGCCCATCCACATCTGGCCCTGGACCTCTTCGATCTGCCGGTGGTTCTGCAGGGGGCCGGCGCCCGCCTGTCGCAGGCGGGCCTGTCAGGCCGCGTGACCCTGCATCCCGGCAGTTTCCGCGACGATCCGCTGCCCACCGGGGCCGATGTGATCAGCCTTATCCGGGTGCTTTATGATCACAATGATTCTACCGTGGCCGCTTTGCTGGCCGCCGTGCATGCCGCCCTGCCGCCGGGCGGGCGCCTGATCCTGTCCGAGCCGATGTCGGGTGGCGCAAATCCTTGCCGCACAAATGACGTCTACTTCGCCATTTACACGCTGGCGATGCAAACCGGACGGACGCGCTCCCCCGAGGAAATTCGCGCGATTTTGATGCAAGCAGGCTTCGTAGCCATTGAAATCAAAGCAGGTTTCCGCCCGTTCGTGACCTCTGTCATCACGGCGGAAAAGCAGAAGTTGTAAACAGTTCCCTGTCAGAGTGTCTATTTTGTTTGACAGTTAAGTATGTAAGTCTAGAATGACACTCAAGGGAAGGCGGTCGGAAGAATCTAAGCCAAAGGTTCACCGAAGCTGTCTTGGGGAATGAACGTGAAAACCAATGCCGTCATCTTGTCAGGGCCGAAAAACCTCGCTTTGGGTCAGGTGAGCCTGATGCGCCCGGGTGTGGCGGATGTGGTGGTTCAGGTGGCGCATTCCGGCATTTCCACTGGCACCGAAAAGTTGTTCTGGTCCGGCACGATGCCGCCGTTTCCGGGCATGGGGTATCCGCTGGTGCCGGGCTATGAAGCGGCCGGCGAGGTGGTTGAGGCGGGGTCTGAGTCCGGTCTGGCTGTGGGCGACCACGTTTTCGTTCCCGGCGCAAATTGCTTTGAGGCCAATGACTTGGGTCCGGTTCGCGGCTTGTTCGGCGCGGCCTCTCGGGTGCTGGTGACGCCGGGTGCGCGGGTGACGCGGATCGACGCGGGCTTTGGCGCGCAAGGGGCTTTGCTGGCCTTGGCAGCCACAGCGCGGCACGCTTTGGCCGGGTTTGACCGCGCCTTGCCTGATCTGATCGTGGGCCACGGTGTTTTGGGCCGGCTGCTGGCGCGTTTGACGGTTGCCGCTGGCGCGCCGCCGCCGACAGTCTGGGAAACCAACGCGGCCCGCCATGCCGGCGCTGTGGGCTATGAGGTGATCCAGCCCGACGCCGATCCGCGCCGCAATTACAAGGCGATCTATGACGCTTCGGGTGCGCCGGATCTGCTCAACAGCCTGATCGGGCGCATCGCCAAGGGCGGTGAGGTGGTGCTGGCGGGCTTTTACACGCAACCGATTTCCTTCCATTTCGCGCCGGCTTTCATGAAGGAAGCCCGCTTCCGGATTGCTGCGGAATGGGCCGCCGAAGACATGGTGGCGACAAGGCAACTCGTTGAATCTGGTGCGCTTTCCTTGGGAGGTTTGGTGACGCACACGCGGCGCGCCGATGCCGCACCAGAGGCATATGAGACTGCCTTCACCGACCCCGACTGCCTGAAGATGATCCTCGACTGGAAGGGCCACGCATGACTCTCGACATTCCCAATCTGAAAGAGTTCGACGCCCGTTTGCGCCAGGAAGCGGCGGAAGAGCCGACGCTGGAAGTGCCGCACGGCGAGCCGACCAAGAAGACCCAGATCATCGCGATCTATGGCAAGGGCGGGATTGGCAAGAGTTTCACGCTCGCCAACCTTAGCCACATGATGGCCGAGATGGGCAAAAGGGTGCTGCTGATCGGCTGCGATCCGAAGTCTGACACGACGAGCCTGCTGTTTGGCGGCAAGGCTTGCCCGACGATCATCGAAACCTCGACCAAGAAGAAATTGGCCGGGGAAGAGGTCAAGATCGGTGACGTCTGCTTCAAGCGCGGCGGTGTCTTTGCGATGGAGCTGGGCGGGCCCGAAGTGGGTCGTGGCTGTGGCGGTCGCGGGATTATCCATGGTTTTGAACTGCTTGAGAAGTTGGGGTTCCATGATTGGGACTTTGACTATGTGCTTCTGGACTTCTTGGGTGACGTGGTCTGCGGCGGCTTCGGTCTGCCGATCGCCCGCGACATGGCGCAGAAGGTGATCCTGGTGGCGTCGAATGATTTGCAGTCGCTGTATGTGGCCAACAATGTCTGCTCGGCGGTGGAATACTTCCGGCGGCTGGGTGGCAACGTGGGGATCGCCGGGCTGGTGATCAACAAGGATGACGGCACGGGTGAGGCTGCGGCTTTCGCCAAGACGGTCGGGATTCCGGTGCTGGCGGCCATTCCGCAGGACGATGACCTTCGCAAGAAAAGCGCTAATTATCAGATAGTTGGCAGCTATGAAAGCCAGTGGGGGCCGATGTTTGCCGCCTTGGCCGAGGCGGTGGCGATTGCTCCGCCGGTGCGCCCGTCGCCGGTCAATCAGGACGGGTTGCTGGCGCTGTTCTCGGCTGAGGTGACGGGGGCGGATTTCGTGCTGACCCCGGCGAGCGATGAAGACATGCGCGGCAAGAATGCCGTTCTAAAGAAGTCCCTGGAAGTGATCTACGACAATGTTTGATCTCGACAGCCTCGCAAAACTGGAAGAGCTGCTGCAACGCATCTCGGGGACGGGTCGCAAATGACTCAGATCTCGTATGACAACGCCCAAGAGGCACCGTTGACCGAGATCGCCTCGGTTGATCTGCCTGAACCGCAGGGCGCCGAGCCTGTTGACGGGATGGGCTGTCATGCGGGCGCTGCGACGATGGAAGCGGCGGCGCGGGCTGCCGGGAATTCCGAACTTCTGGATCAATATGCGCGGGACTACCCGCAGGGGCCGCATGACAAGCCGCAAAGCATGTGTCCGGCCTTTGGGTCGTTGCGGGTTGGTCTGCGGATGCGGCGGGTTGCTACGGTCCTTTCAGGGTCGGCTTGCTGTGTTTACGGGTTGACCTTCGTCAGTCACTTCTACGGGGCACGTCGCTCTGTCGGGTATGTACCCTTCAATTCTGAATCTTTGGTTACCGGGAAGCTGTTTGAGGACATTCGCGACGCGGTTCATGAGCTGGCCGATCCCGCGAGGAATGATGCGATTGTGGTGACCAATCTGTGCGTGCCCACGGCTTCGGGCGTGCCGCTGAAGCTTTTGCCAAGTGAAATCAACGGGGTGCGGATTGTCGGGATTGATGTTCCCGGCTTTGGTATCCCTACCCATGCAGAGGCGAAGGACGTTCTGGCTGGCGCCATGCTGAAATACGCGCGGGCCGAGATTGAGGCGGGGCCGGTGCAGGCTCCGGCATCCGGTCGCAGTGACCGGCCGCAGGTTGCCTTGCTGGGCGAGATGTTCCCGGCGGACCCGATGATGTTGGGCGCGATGCTGGCACCGCTAGGGCTTGCGTGCGGGCCTGTGGTGCCGTGCCGGGAATGGCGGGAATTGTATGCCGCGCTCGACTGCGATGTCGTGGCGGCGATCCATCCGTTCTACACGGCGGCGGTCCGGGAATTCCAGTCGGCGGGGCGCAAGGTTGTGGGGTCGGCTCCGGTTGGGGTGGATGGCACGGCGGCCTGGCTGAAGGCGATTGGCGAGGCTTATGGCGTTGATCCTGCACGGGTTTCTGCTGCGCAGAATGCTTTCCTTCCGGCTATAAAGGGGGCGCTTTCGGCGGCTCCGATCAAGGGGACCATCACGCTTTCGGGCTATGAAGGGTCCGAATTGCTGGTGGCCCGGTTGTTGATCGAGAGCGGGGCCAATGTGCCTTATGTCGGCACGGCTTGCCCGAAGACGCCTTGGAGCGCGCCGGATCTGGAATGGCTGGAGGCAAGGGGTGTCAAGGTGAAGTTCCGCGCCTCGCTGGAGGATGATGCTTCCGCGATGGAGGGCATCCGGCCGGATCTGGCGATTGGGACCACTCCGCTGGTGCAAAAGGCAAAAGAGCTCGCGATTCCAGCGCTTTACTTCACGAACCTGATTTCGGCGCGGCCCTTGATGGGGCCTGCGGGGGCGGGGTCTTTGGGGCAGGTGGTCAATGCGGCCATCGCGGGCAAGACCCGGATGGAGGGGATGAAGGCCTTCTTCGAGGGTGTCGGCAAGGGCGATACGGCGGGCATCTGGGAGGGGTCACCCAACCTGCGGCCGGACTTCCGGGCGCTGCATCAGAAGAAACTCGACAAGGCGGCGAAGGCTGCTAAGGCGGAGGAGATGATATGAAACGCTGTAAGTTCTCCGTCGTTTCCGTGTCGGGTTTGCGTAGTGCATCTGTAGCTACACGCAGCGCGGTGGGTCATTGAAATGTTAATTCAAGACCACGATCGGGCAGGCGGGTATTGGGGGGCGGTTTACGCCTTCTGTGCGGTCAAGGGACTGCAGGTTGTGATCGACGGGCCAGTGGGCTGCGAGAACCTGCCGGTGACCTCGGTCCTGCATTACACCGATGCGCTGCCGCCACATGAGTTGCCGATTGTGGCGACGGGCTTGGGCGAGGAAGAGCTGGGGCGCGATGGCACCGAGGGTGCCATGCGGCGGGCCTGGAAGACGCTGGACCCGGCTTTGCCTGCGGTTGTCGTGACGGGCTCGATTGCCGAGATGATCGGGGGTGGTGTCACGCCGATGGGGACCAACATTCAACGCTTCCTGCCGCGCACGATTGACGAGGATCAGTGGCAGACGGCGGACCGGGCGATGACCTGGATTTTCACCGAGTTCGGCCAGACCAAGGGGCGGATGCCGCCGGAGACGGCGCGGCCTGCTGGGTCGAAGCCGCGGGTCAATATCCTTGGGCCGATGTACGGCGTGTTCAACATGGCGTCGGACCTGCATGAGATCCGGCGGCTGGTCGAGGGGATTGGGGCCGAGGTCAACATGGTGATGCCCTTGGGCGCCCATGTGGCCGAGATGCGGAACCTTGTGAATGCCGATGTGAATATCACCATGTACCGCGAGTTTGGGCGGGGCCTGGCGGAGGTGTTGGGCAAGCCGTATTTGCAGGCGCCGTTCGGGATCGATTCCACCACGAAGTTCCTGCGGACTTTGGGCGAATTGCTGGGGCTGGACCCGGAGCCGTTCATTGAGCGCGAGAAGCACTCAACGTTGAAGCCGGTGTGGGACCTGTGGCGGTCTGTGACGCAGGATTTCTTTGCGACGGCCTCGTTCGGGATCGTGGCGAACGAGACCTATGCGCGGGGGGTTCGGGCCTATCTTGAGGGCGATCTGGGGCTGCCTTGCGCCTTTGCGGTCGCCCGCATTCCCGGCAAGAAGACCAACAACGAGGCGGTGCGCGGGCTGTTGAAGCAGCATCGGCCCTTGGTGGTGTTCGGGTCGATCAATGAAAAGATGTATCTGGCAGAGATGAAGGGCGGCTTCGGGCCAAGCCCGAGTTTCATTCCGGCGTCGTTTCCGGGCGCTGCGATCCGGCGGGCGATCGGCACGCCGATGATGGGATATTCGGGCGCGGTCTGGGTGCTGCAAGAGGTGTGCAACAGCCTGTTTGATGCGCTGTTCCATATTCTGCCCTTGGGGACCGAGATGGACTCGGTCGCGGCCACGCCGACGACGCTGCGCCGGGATTTCCCGTGGGATGTCGATGCGCAGGACGCGCTGGAACGCATTGTGAACACTCATCCGATTTTGACGCGCATCAGTGCAGCGCTTTCGCTGCGCAATGCGGCGGAGAAGGCGGCGCTGGATGCCGGCGCCGAGCGGGTGGTGCGAGAAACTGTGGAGGCTTTGCCGGGGGCAAGGTTTTCGCGCAACGAGGGAGAGAGAACATGAGCGACTACACCGCCAACGGTGAGATGCATCACGTCAAACGCGTGAACAAGGCCGAGTTCGTCGTCTACTTCGCCCTGATCTTCAGCCTTGCGGTTCTGCCGCATGTGCTGGGCTGGACCTACCAGCTTGTCCGCCATGCCCAGATGCCCCGGCTGTCGCCGGTGGCGCGGGCCTGGAAGGATGCGCAGGCGGTCACGCCCATGATTTTCCGCGGGTAACCGCGATTACAGAATTCGCTCTTCCGCAATGGGCACAAGCCTCGCGGGAGGGCGGAGCATCGGAGGGGCATTCCGCCCGCCGTGGCCCGGCCGCAGGGATTGTGGCGTCAGTCCGAATATCCGGAGGATACTATGGCTGATAAATCCGACCTGTCTTTTACAGGTCTAACCGACCAGCAGGCGCAAGAGCTGCACTCGGTCTACATGAGCGGGCTTTGGTTGTTCGTGACCATCGCCGTGATCGCCCATGTGGCTGTGTTTCTGTGGCGTCCGTGGTTCTAAGGGGAGAATGAAATGGGCAAGTTCTACAAGATCTGGCTGATATTCGATCCCCGTCGCGTCTTCGTGGCGCAGGGCGTGTTCCTGTTCCTGCTGGCGGTGATGATCCACCTCGTGCTGTTGTCCAACCCGTCTTACAACTGGCTGGAAATCGCGGCGGCCAAGCATGGCTATGCTGCGGCACCGGCCGATGCGGCAAAGTCGCCCTGACGGGCTTGCTTATGGTGCGGGCGGCCTGGGTCGGCCGCACCAAATCATCCGATGCATTCAGAAGCGAGTGACGGTTCTGCCGCGCCCACGTGCGACTTAGGCTGACGCGTCCAATGGCGGAGAGGGAAGCATGGCACTGCTCAGCTTCGAACGAAAATACCGCGTGCCTGGGGGTACGCTTGTCGGCGGGGATCTGTTCGACTTCTGGGTCGGGCCCTTCTACGTCGGCTTCTTTGGCGTCACGACGATCTTTTTCGCCGGGCTTGGCACCTTGCTGATCCTGTACGGCGCGGCGATGGGCCCCACCTGGGACCCGTGGCTGATCTCGATCAACCCGCCGGATGTGAAGCTGGGGCTGGCGGCGGCGCCCTTGATGAAGGGCGGCTTGTGGCAGATCATCACCGGCTGTGCGATTGGCGCCTTTGTCAGCTGGGCCCTGCGTGAGGTGGAAATCTGCCGCAAGCTGGGCATCGGGCTGCATGTGCCGATGGCCTTCAGCGTGGCGATCTTCGCCTATTGCACGCTGGTTGTGTTCCGGCCGATCCTGATGGGGGCCTGGGGCTATGCCTTCCCCTATGGCATCTTCAGCCACCTCGATTGGGTCAGCAACACCGGCTACACCTACGGCAACTTCCACTACAACCCGTTCCACATGATCGCGGTGAGCTTCTTCTTCACCAATGCGCTGGCCCTGTCGCTGCACGGCGGTCTGATCCTGTCGGCGGCCAATCCCGGCAAGGGCAAGGTCATGAAGACGCCCGATCACGAGGATACCTTCTTCCGCGATCTGATCGGCTATTCGGTGGGCACCTTGGGCATCCACCGTCTGGGCATGCTTTTGGCGATGAGTGCGGCTTTCTTCAGCGCGATGTGCATTGTCGTGTCGGGCACGATCTACTTCGACCAGTGGGTGGATTGGTGGTCGTGGTGGCTGCGTCTGCCGATCTTCGCCGGCGTCCATGGAGGCATCAATGGTTGAGTATCAGAACTTCTTCACCCAGGTTCAAGTTGCGGCCGAGCCCGAGATGGGGTTGATCGAGGATGTCGACGTCGGCAACCGCACCAAGGGGGCGACCTATTCGACGCTTCTGGGTCTGTTTGGCAACGCGCAGCTGGGGCCGATCTATCTGGGCACCTTCGGGGTGATCAGTCTGGCCTGCGGGGCGATCTGGTTCATGATCATCGGCGGCTGGTTCTGGCATCTGGCGGGGTATAACCCGGCGGTGTTCCTGCGCGACCTGTTCTGGATGTCGCTGGAGCCGCCGGCGCCGGAATATGGCCTGTCGATCCCGCCGATGGAAAAGGGTGGGCTGTTCCTTGTGGCGGGGTTCTTCTTCTTCATCTCCCTGTGGACCTGGTGGATCCGCACCTATCTGCGGGCCGAGGCTTTGGGCATGGGCAAGCACGTGTCCTGGGCCTTTGCCGCCGCCCTGTGGCTGGTGATGGTGCTGGGTCTGATCCGGCCGGTGCTGATGGGCCACTGGTCCGAGGCGGTGCCTTACGGCATCTTCCCGCACCTGGATTGGACCAACCTGTTCAGTCTGACCTATGGCAACCTGTTCTATAACCCGTTCCACGCGCTTTCGATCGCCTTCCTGTATGGGTCAGCCCTGCTGTTTGCCATGCATGGGGCCACCATCCTGTCGGTGACCCGTCTGGGCGGCGACCGCGAGCTGGAGCAGATCGTCGACCGCGGCACGGCCTCGGAACGGGCGGCCTTGTTCTGGCGCTGGACCATGGGTTTCAACGCCACGATGGAAGGCATTCACCGCTGGGCCTGGTGGTTTGCGGTGCTGGTGCCGATCTGCGGTGGCATCGGCATCCTGTTGACCGGCACGGTGGTCGACAACTGGTATGTCTGGGCGCAAGACCACGGCTATGCGCCGCTGCAATAGGAGTGATCATGTCTGAGCAGAATATTTACGACGGCGACAACCACATCATCCGCCTGCGGGTCTGGGCCTTGGGGCAGATGGTCTGGGGCGCGTTTCTGGCCGGCGTGGTCTTGGCGGTGATCGCCGGGGTCCTGTTCGCGGTCTGGGTGGTCAGCCTGCTGTTGCCCGCGCAAAGCAAACAGATGCCCTCGCCCTACAGCGCGATTGAAATCGTGCAGGTGCACGAGGTCGTCTGACGAACTTCGGGCCGGGCGGTACGCCGTCCGGCCCGCACTGACGTTCGGACCATATGCCGGTCCGGACCTGGGCCCATTCCACAGCCCGGTTCCCTTCCTGTTGGCGACAGGGACCTGGTGCCGAGTGCCTGACACACCCGGCACCTTTTTTCCCAAAGATATCCCGGAAAGGCCATGCCATGATGCGCGATACTCCGCTTTTGGACAAGGTGCGTTCTCCTGCCGACCTGAAAGGGATGAGCGATGGCGATCTGGCGCGGCTGGCCGACGAGGTGCGGGGCGAGGTGATCGACGTGGTCAGCCAGACCGGCGGGCATCTGGGATCGTCGTTGGGGGTGGTGGAGCTGACGGTGGCGATCCATGCGGTGTTCAACATGCCGCTGGACAAGCTGATCTGGGACGTGGGGCACCAATGCTATCCGCACAAGATCCTGACCGGTCGGCGCGAGGCGATGAAGACATTGCGGCAGGGCGGCGGGCTTTCGGGCTTCACCAAGCGGTCGGAAAGTGGCTATGACCCGTTCGGGGCGGCGCACAGCTCGACCTCGATTTCGGCGGCTTTGGGGTTCACCATTGGCCGGGACATGGGAATGCCCACCGGCGATGCGATTGCGGTGATTGGCGACGGCGCGATCACGGCGGGCATGGCCTATGAGGCGATGAATGCGGCGGGCCATCTGGGCAAGCGGCTGTTCGTCATTCTGAACGACAATGACATGAGCATTGCGCCGCCGGTGGGGGCGCTGAACAAGTATCTGAACGGGCTTTCGGCGCATACGCCCTTTGCCGCCTTGCGCGGCATGGCGGAGGGGTTTGAGGCGGCTTTGCCGGGGCCTTTGCGGGATGGCGCGCGGCGGGCGCGGGCCTTGGTGACGGGCACGCCGGGCGGCGGTACCTTGTTTGAGGAATTGGGGTTTAGCTACATAGGCCCGGTCGATGGCCACAACATGCCCGAGTTGCTGGCGACGCTGCGGGCAGCCAAGACGCGGGCCACCGGGCCGGTCTTGATCCATGCGGTGACGGTGAAGGGCAAGGGCTATGGGCCGGCCGAAACCTCGGCCGACAAATATCATGGCGTGGCGAAGTTCGATGTCGTCTCGGGCACGCAAGCCAAGGCCAAGTCGAATGCGCCGGCCTATACGGCGGTGTTTGGCAAGACGCTGACCGATGAGGCGGCGCGGGATGGCCGGATCGTGGCGGTGACGGCGGCGATGCCGTCAGGCACCGGCCTTGACATCATGGCCGAGCGGTTCCCCAAGCGGGTGTTTGACGTAGGGATTGCCGAGCAGCACGCGGTGACCTTTGCGGCGGCGATGGCGGCGAGCGGGCTGAAGCCTTTCGTGGCGATCTATTCGACGTTCTTGCAGCGCGGCTATGACCAGATCGTGCATGACGTGGCGCTGCAGGGCCTGCCGGTGCGGTTTGCGATTGATCGGGCGGGGTTGGTGGGGGCGGATGGCGCCACCCACGCCGGGGCCTTTGACGTGGGTTACCTGGCCAACCTGCCGGGCTTTGTTGTCATGGCGGCGGGGGATGAGGCGGAACTGGTGCATATGGTGGCGACAGCGGCGGCCTATGACGGCGGGCCGATCAGTTTCCGCTATCCGCGCGGCGAGGGGTCCGGCGTGCAGATGCCCGAACGGGGGCAGGTGCTGGAGATAGGCAAAGGCCGCGTGATGCGCGAGGGGACGGATGTGGCGCTGCTGTCCTTTGGCGCGCATTTGCCCGAGTGTCTGATGGCGGCGGAGGCCCTGGCGGCGCAGGGCGTTTCGGTGACGGTGGCGGATGCGCGGTTTGCCAAGCCCTTGGACACCGGCCTGATCGACCAGTTGGCGCGGCATCACGCCACGCTGATCACGGTCGAGCAGGGCGCGGGCGGCGGCTTTGGCGCGCAGGTGCTGCAGTATCTGGCGAACTCGGGCGGGTTGGACCACGGGTTGCGGCTGCGCACGATGACCTTGCCGGACCGTTTCATCGAACAGGCCAGCCCTGCGGCGATGTATGCCGATGCCGGGCTGACGGTGGCCGATATCGTGCGGACGGTGACCGGCGCGCTGCCTGCGGCGCAGGCCTTGGCGCGGCGGGCCTGAACCAGAGCGTCTGAACCAGAGCGTCTGAACCAGAGCGTCGGCAAAGCAAAAGCCCCCGGAAGACCGGGGGCTTTTGGCATTCAGGGGCGGCAGGCTCAGTTCGCGGCGGGCGGGCTGAACTGCGACAGGTAGGCATAGACATCCTCTGCCGTGGCGGCGTCTTTGACGTGGAAGGACATCTTGGCGACGGCGGCGGGATTGTTGGTCTTGGTCTTGAGGTATTCCGCCGGATTCTGGACATAGGCCACGAAATCCGTCTCGTTCCAGATCAGGCCACCGGTGCCGGCGGCGATCATGGCGTCACCGTACTTGAAGTCCGGATAGGTGCCAGCCTGACGGCCGAACACGCCGAACAGGTTCGGGCCGATCTTGCCGCCCTTGCCAGCCAGCATCTTGCCATCCTTGTCGATGACCGAGTGGCAGGTTTGGCACTGCTTGAACACGTCGGCGCCTTTGGTGGCGTCGCCGGCGGCGAAGGCGGGGGCTGCTGCGGTGGCCAGGACCGCAAGAATGGCCAATTCGAATTTCATCAGGTTCTCCTCGTTCGACATTCAGGTTTTATACGTCTCTGGCGTTTTGCCAGATCACTTTTTGGATAGGTCAAGCCACGGCCCGCGACAAGGCGCAGTGTTGCCACAAGGAATGTAGCGCGTTGGCCAAATGGTCAATATCTGCATCGCTGTGGAAGGGCGAAGGGGTGATGCGCAGACGCTCGGTTCCCTTGGCGACGGTGGGGTAGTTGATCGGCTGGACGTAGATGCCCCAGTCGCGCATCAGGATATCGGAGATCATCCGGCATTTGACCGGATCGCCGATCAGGACGGGAACGATATGGCTGTCATTGGCCATGTGCGGGATGCCCAGCTGGTTGAGCCGGGCGCGCAGTTTGGCCACCTGCTGCTTCTGGCGGTCGCGTTCGATCTGGCTGGTCTTGAGGTGGCGGATCGAGGCGGTGGCGGCGGCGGCCACGGCGGGGGGCAGGGCGGTGGTGAAGATGAAGCCGCTGGCGAAGCTGCGGATGAAGTCGCACAGGGCGTGCGAGCCGGTGATATAGCCGCCGACGACGCCGAAGGCCTTGCCAAGGGTGCCTTCGATCAGGTCGATCTGGTCGGCGAGGCCTTCGCGTTCGGTTACGCCACCGCCGCGCTTGCCGTACATGCCGACGGCGTGCACCTCGTCGATATAGGTCAGGGCGCCGTGGGCTTTGGCGACCTGGACGATTTCCTTGATGGGGGCGATGTCGCCGTCCATCGAGTAGACGGATTCAAAGGCCACGATCTTGGGCCGGTCGCCTGCAGCCGCCAGTTTGCGGTCCAGATCGCGCCAGTCGTTGTGCTTCCATATCACCTTGTCGGCGCGGGAATGGCGCACACCTTCGATCATGCTGGCGTGGTTGCCGGCGTCCGACAGGATCACCACGTTGGGGATGCGGCTGCCGAGGGTGGAGAGGGCGGCCCAGTTCGAGACGTAGCCGGAGGTGAAAAGAAGGGCTGATTCCTTGCCGTGCAGGTCGGCCAGTTCAGCCTCAAGCAGCAGGTGCTTGTGGTTGTTGCCCGAGATGTTGCGGGTGCCGCCCGCCCCCGTGCCATCGGTCTGGATGCTGTCGATCATCGCCTTGACGACATCGGGGTGCTGACCCATGCCGAGGTAGTCATTCGAGCACCAGACGGTGATTTCAGACACTTCGCCGTTCTTGTGGTTGGCGGCTTTGGGGAAACTGCCCCGCTTGCGCTCCAACTCGGCGAAGGTGCGGTAATTGCCTTCGGATTTCAGGGTTTCAAGTTGGCTGCGGAAGATCTGGTCAAAGTCCATTGGCGTCCTCAAGCTTCTTGGTTGGTTTTGCGGCGGCTTTGTGAAGATCTGGCATCATCCAGCGCCACAGTTTTTCGTCCGGCAGGGGGAGAACCATGAACCAGTGCTCCAGCAGGGCCAGAAGGCAGAGGCAGGTCAGAAGGCTGTAGCCTGCCGACATGCCGGGATGTTCAACGTTGATGGCCCGTTCCAGAAGAAGGGCGGAAAAGACGGTCAGGGCGGAAACGGAAATCGGGAAGAAGGCGGTGATGCGGCCTTGCCGGAAATGGCTGGCAAGGTGCGACAGCGGGCGGGGCAGGAATTGCGTGTTGATGCGCGGCACGCCGAGGAAAAGGTTCAGCTTGGCCGAGATGCGGGCGACGAAGAGCAGGCCGAAGGTGCCGAAGGCGAAGGGATTGGCGGCATGGATCGTGGCCAGCCCGAGGCAGAGCAGCGTGCCGATCAGCACCAGTTCGTGCCACAGGATGGTGCCCACGGCGCGGCGGAAACGGTCGGATTGGCGGGCGAAGGGCGGGCAGGGGTCCCGGTTGGGGCCGGTGACGATGCCCGAGAGGAAGGCCAGCTCGATCCAGCCCCAAAGGGCCAGGGCGGCGAGGAAGGCGAGGTAAATGCCATTGGCCGAGAGGTCGGCCAGCGAGGCCCGGGTGGCGACGACGCCGATCACCAGAAGCGGCAGGCCGAAGAAGACCGAGTTCAGGTGGTCCTGCGCGGTGCCGTTATCGGCCACGCGCACCCGCCACAGGATGATGCCGGTGGAGAACCACCAGAGGAACAGCGTGGTGATGGCGGCGAGCCAGGGGCTGGCGGTCATCGTTGCGCCCCCCGCCCGGCGGCGGGGGTTTCGCACCCCCGCACCCCCGTGGAGTATTTGGACCAAGATGAAGCGGGCAGGGAGGATTTTAGGCAAATTGTATGGATATGAGGAGGCAGCCGGAGGCCGGGGCGCGCCCGCCCCGAACCTCCGGCCTTATGCGGGGTGACGGTCAATAGACCGGCTCCAGCCGCACATTCTTGGGCGGTTCGCGGTGGATCACCGGGATGGTGTAGAGCGACGCGAAGGCCAGCGCCGCCTTGGTGGCGCCGATCTTGTGGGTGAGCCAGCCGCCGAGGCCGCCCTTGCGCTTGCCGGCGTCCATCTGGCCGAAGGCGTCGCGCATCTTGCGCAGGTTGGGCAGCCAGCGGGCGTGGTCGATATCGATCTCAACCGGGAAGACCTGGCGGGCGATGGTGGAGGTCTTGCGGAACACCTCTTGGTCGTACCACTCGATGTCGACGCCGAGGGCCTTGTGGAATTCAGGCCGCGCATGGTCGCGGACGTACATGGTGGAGTAGACGGCGGTCAGGAAGAAGCGGATCCAGAGCTTGTTGGCGAATGTGTTGGTCAGCTTGGGGTCGGTGCGCATCAGAAGCGCGAAGGCTTCGCCATGGCTGAACTCGTCATTGCACCATTCGCGGAACCACTTGAAGATCGGGTGGAAGCGGTGGTCGGGGTTCGCTTCAAGGTGGCGGAAGATCGTGATGTAGCGGGCGTAGCCGATCTTTTCCGACAGGTAGGTGGCGTAGTAGATGAACTTGGGGCGGAAGTAGGTGTACTTTTTCGCCTTGGTCAGGAAGCCGAGGTTTACCGCGACGCCCGCCTCACGCAGGGCGTCGTTGATGAAGCCGGCGTGGCGGGCCTCGTCCCGGGCCATGAAGTTGAACAGCTCGCAGATGTCGGGGTTGTTGCCGCGGCGCTTCATTTCCTTGTAGAGCACGCAGCCGGAGAATTCGGCGGTGCAGGAGGACACCAGGAAGTCGATGAATTCGCGCTTCAGCTTGGGGTCCATGTTCGCCCAGTCGGCGTCCCAGTCGGCGTTTTTCTTGAAGTGGCCCTTGTTGGGGTCGCGGCGCATCTGGGCCAAGAGGTTGTCCCAATCTTCGCGGACCGAGGAGACGTCGATGCGGTCCATCTCGTCGAAGTCGGTGGTGTAGAAGCGTGGGTTCAGAAGCGTGGTTTCGGTGGCCATCGCGGTGGTGTCGGTCGTGTTGACCAGACCGGCTGCGATTTCGTGGCCGCTGTCGGGATAGAGGTCCTGCGGTGTGGCGTTCATAGTGTCACCTCATCCGAGAAGGAGAATTCGCACAGTTCCATGAAGCCGAAATCGCCGGTCATCCGCGTCCACAGACGTTCGATGGCGGAGGCGCGGGTGATGGTGGCCTGACGGTCCTCGACGATCAGCTCGCCGTAGGCGGCCAGGATCGGCTTGCCGTGCACCAGAACCTCATCGCCCGGATAGATGACGGCGCCATTGTTGAAGCGGACGTGGGCGTGCAGGCTTTCGAAGCGGTGACTGACTTCGACGGTGCAGGGTACGTCCTCGGCGTATTTGCTGAAAATTCCCATGATTTGGTTCCCATATTGGTTGTCAGTGCTGTGACATGAGCCGTTCGAATGCGGCCCTGTTGTCGGAACCGAAGGCGCCCAATTCGGCACTCCATCCGGTGTAGTCATCCAATGCAGTCAGGCGGCCATTGGCGTATTCCACAATACGCACGGGCAGCAGTTTATCAACGCCTGCCGTGTAGCGCGCCCGCTCCATCCCGTTCTGAATGACGGTTATGAAGCCGCCATGCGGCAGGTCCATCAGCACAGTGCCATCCTTGTCGAGCACGGTGACGGCCTGCGCCCCGCCGCCTTGCAGGATGATGTCACGCTCTGCCACGATGGCGGCAGGTTTGGGCACGCCGACATGGGCGCGCCCGGTGTAGACCGAGTAGCTGACGAGGGTCAGGCTGGTCAGCACCAGCGCCAGCATGGCCCAGAGCAGCGGCTTGGGGATCATGTCCTTGCTGTCGGAGGGGCGGGCCTTGGCGGCGAGGGTGGGGCGGGCTTGGGCTTGCATCAGGGTCACTCCGCCGCGACAGCCATGCCGCCCATCGAACGCTGGGCGACACGGGGTTCGTTGAGCCGGGTTTCCGCGGCGTCAGCCAGCATCTTGGCCACCCGTGCCGCATCAGGGATGCAGCGCAGGGCGGGTTGGGTGCGGGCAAAGTGCCAGGGCCGGACATGGGGCCAGCAGACAAGGTAGGAGATGCGGGTATCGCCCAGCGTCTCCAGCGCGATGGTGCCGGTGCCGTAGGCGCGCAGGGCGAGGTTGGCGTTGGCCACCTGAACGAAGGGGATGTTCAGGGTGACGTTCAGCGCCGCGCCGATCCGCATCGCCACGCGGGCGGTGGTCAGGGTGTAGACGGTGGACTGGGCCTGAACGGCGGCGATGCCGTAAAGGATCGCGCAGGCCACCAGCCCGATGCCGAGGTAGGGCAGCATGACCGCGATGAACTCTACCGGGCCTTGCGCCACGACGGTGGCCCGCCACAGCGCCAGGGCCAGGAAGTAGCCGGCGATCCAGGTGACCTTGTAGGCATCGCGCGCCAGGGCGAAGGTCGCGGGGCGGCCTTGCCAGAGGAGTTCTTCGCCGACCGGGGGGCGTTCGGGCAGGCCGCGGACCGGCTCGATGTCGTAATCGTCTTGCGTGTTCATGGCTTCCAGGACTCCGAACCGCCCTTGCGCTTGGCCGCAGCGTACATCGTGCCGCCGGCGTAGTAGGCGCAGATCTTGTCTTCTTCGAGCAGGGTCACTTCGGTGGCCGATCTGGTGACCGGGACGCCTTCGAACAGGTCCGAGGTCAGCGAATTGATCCGGACCCGGTCTTTCCAGATCTTGATCATCGGCATCGGGGCCAGCTTTCTGGCCCCGGAGTTCAGGGTGATTTCCAGATAGCGCACACATTGTTCGGGGGCGTCGACCCAGATGTCGGAGATGGTGCCGACCACCTCGTTGTCGCCGCCCTGCACCGGCAGGCCGCGCGGGTCACGCCCGGCGGTGACGCCGAAGGCGGGGGCTGCGGCCATCGGGATGATCTTGTTGTGGCCGTGGCCGTCAAGCTCGGGAATGTCGCGGCGCGGGGCCCAGGCGGCGGGGCCGACGCCATCGACCATCGGATCGCCCAAGGGGGCATGCGGGAAGCCCTCGGAGACGGAGGTGCGGCCCAAGGCCACCTCGCGCGCTTCGCGGGCGCCGTTGGGCACGGTGACTTCGCCCCGGCCATGCGGCAGGATGAAGGTCTTGGGCTTGGGCAGCGGGAAGGGGCCCTGATTGGGCGCCGGGGTGCCGTCTTCAAGTTCCAGCGGGTAGCCTTCGCGCATGTTCTCTGTCTGCAGATAGTAGATCAGCAATGCGAAGAAGCCCCAGAATAGCCAGATCGCCAGTGCGGCAAGGTCGAAGTTGCCAAAGAAGTGTACGCCTATCATGGTGTCCTCCGAAGATCAGTTGGGGAAGTCAACGAGGCCCAGGCGGGCGGCGTTGGCCTTGGTTTGGGAACGGTACAGCGTCACGCGGACCAGCGGGGCCAGAGCGAGAAGCGTTGCAAACAGGATGATGATTTCCGTCAGGTAGACGCAGGCATAGCCTGTGGCTGGCGCTTGCAGGGCCGCGCCAAAGTGGCCCTGCAGGGCAGAGGCGCCGGTCGTGTCGCGCAGCCAGCCGCCCACCGCGATGGACAGGCCCGTGGCGGTGGCTTGCGCCGCCCCCCAGGCGCCCAGCACCAGCCCGCGCCCCGCCATGCCCTTTTCCGGCAGCGCCATGGCCCCGATCAGGGTCGAGACGGCGAAGAGGCCCGAGCCAAGGCCGATGCTGAACGATCCTGCGAAGAACAGCGCCTCGGACTGCATCGGGGCCGCGAGGGTGACGATCACGAAGGCCGCGATGCCGACAAGGATGCCGCGCCCGGCCATGCGGAAGGTATCGTGGCCGAGGCCGATCCAGCGCCCGGCCAGAACGAAGCCCGACAGCACGCCCATCGCGTAGCAGGAGCTGAGCAGCGTTGTGGCGCTGACCGACAGGCCAAGAACCTCGGCGCCATAGGGCTCCAACAGGACATCCTGCATCTGAAAGCCGATGGTACCCAAGAGCACGACGACCAACAGGCGCGCGGCGGTGCCCCCGGCCATCAGATCGCGCCAGCCTTCGTGGAAGACCGGGGCGGTCTGCGCCATTTCCGCCTGTGTCATCGGGCGGACCTTTTCCTGCTTCCACAGGGCGATGACGTTCAGCACCATGGTGGTTGCCGCACAGCCCTGCACGACCCGGATCAGCTTGATTTCATCAAAGTCGCGCAGCAGGGCACCCAGAACCAGCGCCGAGACCGCCATGCCCAGCAGCGACATGACGTAGAGCAGCACCACGACGCGGGGCCGGGTTTCCTCGGTCGCGCGGTCGGAGGCGAGGGAGAGGCCGGCGGTCTGGGTCATGTGCATGCCGATGCCGGTCATCAGGAAGGCAACCGAGGCCAGCGCCTTGCCAGCCCAGACCGGCCCATGGGTCTGATCGCCCGACAGGATGATCAGCGCGAAAGGCATGATCGCCAGGCCGCCCATCTGCCACAGGGAGCCGAACCACAGGTAGGGAATGCGCTTCCAGCCGATCCAGCTTTTGTGATTGTCAGACTTGTGGCCCAGAAGCGCGCGGAACGGGGCCGAGATCACCGGCAGGGCGATCATCAACGAGACCACGGTGGCCGGCACGCCCAGTTCGACGATCATGACACGGTTGAGCGTGCCGATCATCAGCACATAGGCCATGCCGACCGAGACCTGAAACAGCCCCAGCCGCAGCAATTGCAGCAGCGGCAATCCCTCCGAGGCGGCATCGGCGAACGGCATCCATTTGGTGCCAAGGTTCTGGATATGTTTGGATTTGAAGATGATCACGGCCGGTACTCCAGACATTCCGAGATGTAGAAACCGCGCGAGATGCGGTCGATCTTGGTCAGGCGGCCCGCGGTCGCCCGGTGCAGGGTGGGGAAGGCATGCGGCACCATGGTCGGGCTGCGGTCGGCGCGGGGGAACAGCTTGCCCATGGTCCAGAAGGTCATCAGGAAGGCGGTTTTCGGTGCGACGGTGAAGACCACGGCCTGGTCGGTGTTCTGTCCCAGACGGTCGAGCGCGCTGCTGATGTCCTTGGTGTCGTAGTAGATCAGGCTGTCCATCGCGACGACGAAGTCGAAGCGTCCGTGATCGGCGGTCATGTCGCCGCTGGCGAAGCTGACCTTGTGGGCGTGTTCGGCTGGCAGGCGGGCGCGGGCGATGTCGACCAGCGCCGGCGAGATATCCACCGCCACCACATCGGCCCCGCGCGCGGCCAGTTCTGCCGTCATCTGCCCGGCGCCACAGCCGGCGTCCAGCACCCTTGCGCCGCGCAGGTCCGCAGGAAGCCGGGACAGCATCAGGGCGCGCATCTTGTCGCGGCCTTCACGCACGGTCTGGCGGACCCGGCTGACCGGGGCGTCCGACGTCAACCGCTCCCACACCTTGGTGGCGGAGCGGTCAAAGTAGTGTTCGACGCGCGAGAGGGTGGCGGTGTAGTCGGCCATCAGTCAAACCCCAGAAGTTCAAAGATTTCGCGGTCGGGCAAGGGCGCGGGCGAGGAGCCTTCGCCGCCGACAGACCGCCACAGCGTATCGGCCAGCCGCATGTATTCGGCGCGGGCCATGACGATATCCTGTTCGTCCGGCATCTCGAACAGGGTCTTCTTTTTCAGGCGCGAGCGGCGGATGGCGTCGATGTCGGGCATATGGGCCAGACGGTTGAAACCGACCTTGGCGCAGTAGCGGTCCACCTCGTTGGTCTCGCGCGAACGGTTGGCGACGCAACCGGCCAGGCGCACCTTGTAGTTGCCGGACTTGGCCTGAACCGCGGCGATGATGCGGTTCATGGCGTAGATGCTGTCAAAATCGTTGGCGGTGACGATCACCGCCCGGTCGGCGTGTTGCAGGGGGGCCGCAAAGCCGCCGCAGACCACGTCGCCCAGAACGTCAAAGATCACCACGTCGGTGTCGTCCAGAAGGTGGTGCTGCTTGAGCAGTTTCACCGTCTGCCCCACGACATAGCCGCCGCAGCCGGTGCCCGCGGGCGGGCCGCCCGCTTCAACGCATTTCACGCCGTTGAAGCCCTCGGCCACATAGTCTTCCGGCCGCAGTTCTTCGGCATGGAAATCGACCTCTTTCAGGATGTCGATCACCGTGGCCTGCAAGCGCCCGGTCAGGGTGAAGGTGCTGTCGTGCTTGGGGTCGCAGCCGATCTGCAGCACGCGCTTGCCCATCATGGAAAAGGCGGCCGACAGGTTGGACGAGGTGGTGGATTTCCCGATCCCGCCCTTGCCATAGACCGAAAACACCTTGGCGCCTTCGATCTTGGCGTCGGCGTCCTGATGGACCTGAACGGAGCCTTCACCGTCAAGGCCGCGCAGGATTGGAACTGCATCAAGGCTCATGCTTCTGCCCCTTTCATGTGTTCATAAATATCCCCGCCGGAGGCTCCGGCGGTGGGGTCTGCAGAGGTGGTGAAGGACGCGATCATTCGGCTGCGATCCCTTCCAGACGGTCTTCCAGTTCGTCGGCAGCCCCTTGCAGGGCGGCCAAAGTGGCGGCGTCGGGGGTCCAGTAGGACCGTTCCGAGGCTTCGATCAGGCGGTTCGCCATGCGCGAAGCGGCTTGCGGGTTCAGCGCCGCCATCCGTTTGCGCATTGCTTCGTCCAGCACGAAGGTTTCCGACAGGCGCTGATAGACCCAAGGCTCCACCGCTTCGGCAGTGGCCGACCAGCCCATCGTGTTGGTGACGTGGGATTCGATCTGGCGGACACCTTCGGCGCCGTGCTTCAAAAGGCCTTCGTAGAACTTCGGGTTCAAGGCGCGGGACCGGCTTTCCAGCGCGATCTGGTCGCGCAGGGTGCGGATCTTGCCAGTGCCGCGGGTCTGGTCCGAGATATAGACCGGGGTTTCCGTGCCGCGCTGGCGTTTCACCGCGCGGGCGATGCCGCCCAGCGTGTCGAAGTAGTGGTCGACCGAGGTGACGCCCAATTCGACCGATTCCAGGTTCTGGTAGGCCATCTCGACATTCTTCAGCGCCTTTTGCATCAGCGCGGCCTGCTTCACCGGCTTGCCGTTCATGCCATAGGCGAAGCTCTTGCGGGCCTCGTAAGCGTCGGCGAGTTCGTCTTCCTCGCCGAAGGCAGAGCTGTCGACCAACTGGTTGACGTTCGAGCCATAGGCACCCTCGGCATTCGAGAAGACGCGGAGCGAGGCGGTTTCCATGTCGCAGGTCATCTGCTCGGCATAGGCCAGCGCATGGGCGCGGATGAAGTTCTGGGACAGGGGTTCGTCGGCCATGGCGCATTTGTAGGCGGCCTCGGCCAGCATCTTGGTTTGCAGGGGGAGGAGGTCGCGGAAGATGCCGGACAGGGTCATCAGCACGTCGATGCGCGGGCGGCCAAGCTGCGCCAAGGGGATCAGGTCGGCGCCGGACAGGCGGCCGTAGCTGTCAAACCGGGGTCGGGCGCCCATCAGGGCGAGGGCTTGGGCAATCGGGCCGCCGTCGGATTTGATGTTGTCGCTGCCCCACAGGACCAGTGCGATCGAACGCGGCAGGGTGGGGTGGGCGGCCAAGAGCCGGTCAACCTGGGCGGCACCGTCGCGCAGGGCGAATTCGGTGGGCATCCGGAACGGGTCGAAGGCGTGGATGTTGCGCCCCGTCGGCAGGATTTGGGGCGAGCGGATCAGGTCGCCGCCGGGGACGGGGGTGATGAAGCGGGCTGAGAGGGCGCGCAGGATGCCGGGGATTTCGGTATCCTGTTGCAGTTGCTTGTCGATCTTGGCGCGCTGGATGTCATCCATCGGCGGCAGAAGGTCGAGGTATTCGGCGCGGGCCTTTTGGGTCATTGGCTTGCCGACCACGTGCAGACCATCGGGGATCAGGGCGTCTTCGGCCTCCAGCAGCTTCAGCCACAGGGCGGCGGGCTTCTGGTTGGGCATGTCGACGGCAGAGGCTTGCTCGGCGATCAGGGTTTCGAGTTCGGCGCGTTCCGGTGCGTTGGGCGCCATGAAGCGCCAGCGCTTGAGGCTGTCCTTCAGCTCGATCAGGCCCTTGTAGAGGCCGGCTTGCGCGAGAGGCGGCGTCAGGTGGGTGATGGTGACGGCGTTGGAGCGGCGCTTGGCAAGGGTGGCCTCGGAGGGGTTGTTGGCGGCGTAGAGGTAGATGTTCGGAACCTCGCCGATCAGACGGTCGGGCCAGTCGCGGGCCCCCATGCCGGCTTGCTTGCCGGGCATGAATTCCAAAGCGCCGTGCATGCCGAAATGGAGGTAGACGTCGGCTTGGTAGGTGTTGCGCAGCCACAGGTAGAACTGCACGAAGGCGTGGGTGGGCGCAAAGCCGCGTTCGAACAGCAGGCGCATCGGGTCGCCTTCGTAGCCGAAGGTCGGTTGCAGGCCGACGAAGATGTTGCCGAACTGGCGGCCAAGGATGAAGAGGTTGCGGCCATCGGTCTGCACTTTGCCGGGGGCGGGGCCCCAGACGGCCTCGACGTCCTTGAGGTGCGTGGTTTGGCGCACGATGGTGTCGGCGTCGACCATGGCCGCGACATGGGCGGGCTGGCCGTAGGTTTTCGAATTGCCGCCCAGGACAGCCTCGCGCAGGTCATCGACGGTGGCGGGAACGTCGAGGGTGTAGCCTTCGGCCTTCATGGAATTCAGGGTGTTGTGCAGGCTTTCGAAGACGGACAGATAGGCGGCGGTGCCGGCGGCGCCTGCGTTTGGCGGGAAGCCGAAGAGGACGATGCCGACCTTCTTGTCGGCGTTGCGCTTCTGGCGCAGGCTGGCGAGGCGGAAGCTTTTCTCGGCGAGAGAGGCCACACGCTCGGGGCAGGGCGACATGGCGCGGCTGTCGGGCGAGCCTTTGCACTGGATCGGGCAGCCCTTGCAACCGTCAAGACCGTGGCGTCCGGCGAAGACAGTGGGGTTGGTGGCGCCGTCAATTTCGGGCAGGGCGATCAGCATCGTGGTTTCGATCGGGCCGAGGCCGGTGCCGGCGTCAGCCCATTGACCGAGGGTCTGGAATTCCAGCGGATGGGCGGCGATGTAGGGGACGTCGAGGGCGCTGAGGGCTTCGACGGCGGCGGGGCTGTCGTTGTAGGCCGGGCCGCCGACGAGGGAGAAGCCGGTGAGCGACACCATGGCGTCGACGTGGTGCGCGGTCTTGAAGTAGGTGTTGATCGCAGGGCGTCCGTCGAGGCCGCCGGCGAAGGCGGGGATGCAGGCGATGCCTTTCGCCTCAAGCGCTGCGATCACGGCGTCGTAGTGCGCGGTGTCGGAGGCGAGGATGTAGGAGCGCAGCATCAGCAGGCCGACGGTCAGCTTGGCGCCGGCGGGGCGGGGCAGGTCGGCGAGGGTGGTGGTGATGCGGCCGGGGACCTTGGGGTGGTAAAGGCCAACCTCGGGGTAGTCGACAGGGGCTTTGGAGGCGGTGCCGCGCCAGTCTTTGCGGGTGGAGTAGCGGCCGATCAGGAAGCGGATCATCTGTTCGATATTGTCGTCGGACCCGCCCAGCCAGTATTGCATCGACAGGAACCAGGCGCGCAGGTCCTGCGCCTTGCCGGGGATCCAGCGCAGGATCTTGGGCAGGCGGCGCAGCATGGACATCTGCTTTTCGCCGGAATTGGACGAGGTCTTGGCGGTGGGTTTCAGCTTCTTCAAAAGCGCCATGGCTGCCGAGGCTGGCTTGGACATGTCCAAGTCGCCCATCTTGGTCAACTTAACGATGGCTGAGTCCGCGATCAGGCCGACGAAGGCGTCGGCATGGCTGCGAGCCTCGGTCAGGTCGGGGAGGATGGCGTTGATGTGTTCTTCGATGAAGATCAGGTTGGCCACGACGATGTCGGCGGTCTTGAGCGCGGTCTTGCAACGCGAGAGGGCGGCGGGATTTTCGGCCCATTCGGCGGCGGCGTGGATCGAGATGTTGAGGCCGGGGAAGTCTTTCGCCAGACGCGGGGCGATGCGGGCGGCGGGGCCTGCGGCGTGCTGGTCAAGGGTGACCACAACGATGTTGTAGCAGACACGGGTTCCGGAGAGAGGGCTGTCAGCGCGCATAATGGGCCTTGGCCTCGTACAGGGTTTCGATGCTGATCGCGGTGACGCCCTTGGTTTCGGCGTATTTCTCAGTGTTGCGCTTGGCCTTGCCGCGCACGAAGAACGGGATCTTCTTCAGTTCGTTTTCGGCAGCGGGCAGCCAGACGATCTGGCCGGAGGGCTGGACGGTTGGCAGCGTGGCGGGTGCGACCTCAGCGGCCATCGAGGCCGCTTCGGTCGCGGCCGCAGGGGCGGCTTCGGTAGCAAATTCCTTGGGTTGGTGCTTGGCGCCGTGGTGGGAGGCGCCAGCCTCGTCATGGAACTCGAAATCGTCGCGGAACATGGTGAGGAGGTGTTCTTCGAGGCCCATGACAAGGGGATGGACCCAGGTGTCGAAAATCACATTGGCGCCTTCCCAGCCCATTTGCGGGGAATATCTTGCGGGGAAGTCTTGCACATGGACAGGGGCAGAGATGACGGCGCAGGGGATGCCGAGGCGCTTGCCGATGTGCCGTTCCATCTGGGTGCCGAGGATCAGTTCGGGATGCAGGGCGGCGATGGCGGCTTCGACTTCGAGGTAGTCGTCGGAGATCAGGGCCTCGACTCCGTACTCTTTAGCCAGCGCCCGGATCGGGCGGGCCATTTCGCGGTTGTAGCAGCCAAGGCCTGCGACTTCGAAGCCCATCTCCTCGCGCGCGATGCGGGCGGCGGCCAGCACGTGGGTGCCGTCGCCGAAGAGGAAGACACGTTTGCCGGTGAGGTAGGTGGAGTCGACCGAGCGGGTCCACCATGGCAGGCGCAGGCGGGAGGTGTCGGTTTTCGCGGGCAGGCCGGTGATTTTGCTGACCTCGGCGAGGAAATCGCGGGTGGCGCCGACGCCGATCGGGACGGTCTTGGTGTAAGGCTGCTTGAGGTTGGTTTCCAGCCAGCGGGCGGCGGATTCGGCGTGTTCAGGGTACATCAGGACGTTGAAATGGGCGGCACCCATGCGGGCGATATCGGAGGGGCGGGCGCCCATCGGGGCCACGACGTTGATGCCGATGCCCATTTCCGAGAGCATGCGGGTCAGTTCGGTGATGTCGTCGCGGTGGCGGAAGCCGAGGGCCGTCGGGCCGATCAGGTTGGCGGTGATCTGCGCGGTCCGCTCGACAGGTTTGGCGAGATGGCGGACGATCTGCAGGAAGGTCTCATCCGTGCCGAAGCCTTCCTTGCGCTGGTAGGAGGGCAGGTCGAGGGCGATGACGGGCAGGCCGAGGTTCATGGAGCCTGCAAGGCCTGCGGGGTTGTCCTGAATGAGTTCGGCAGTGCAGGAGGCGCCGACGATGATGGCTTCCGGATTGAAGCGGGTGACGGCGTCCTGGCAGGCGGTCTTGAACAGGGTGGCGGTGTCGCCGCCAAGGTCACGGGCCTGGAAAGTGGTGTAGGTGACCGGCGGGCGGTGGTCGCGACGCTCGATCATCGTGAAGAGAAGGTCGGCGTAGGTGTCGCCTTGCGGGGCGTGCAGGACGTAGTGCAGGCCTTTCATCGCGGTTGCGACACGCATGGCGCCGACGTGCGGGGGGCCTTCATATGTCCAGAGGGTCAGCTTCATTCGGCAGCCTCAAGGGTTGGGGCCAGCGGGGCAAGCAGGGCACGACGGCGGAGGGGACGGGCGAAGAGGGAGGCGAGGTCGCCGGCCTGTTCGTAGAAATGGACGGGCGTGAAGACCAGTTCGATGGCCCACTTGGTGGCGAGGCCCTCGGCCTCCAGCGGATTGGCGAGGCCGAGGCCGCAGACGGTCAGGTCAGCGCGGGCGGCGCGGGCGCGGGCGAGTTGCTTGTCGACGTCCTGGCCTTCGGAGAGGGTTGGGCCGGCAGCGAGGAGGGCCAGTTCGGGGGCCATCAGGTCGCGGTGCAGGAAGGGGGTGCCGACCTCGATCGCGGTCATGCCGCATTCGCGGGTCAGGAAGCGGGCGAGGGGCAGTTCCAGCTGGCTGTCGGGGAAGAAGAAGATCGACTTGCCGGTGAGGGTCTGGGCCGCTGCGGCGATGGCCTTTTCGGCGCGGGCCTTCGGGGCGGCGGTGACTTGGGCGAACACCTCGGGCGAGACACCGAACTCGGTCGCGATGGCTTGCAGCCAGAGGGTGGTGCCCTCGGCGCCGAAGGGGAAGGGGGCGGCGATGTGGCGGGCGCCGCGACCGGTGAGGGCATGGGCGGTGTCGCCGAGGAAGGGCTGCACCAGGGCGAAGACGGTGTTGGCGCCGACCGAGGGCGCATCAGCCGAGCGGCGGGCGGGCAGGCAGCGGATGGTCTTGATGCCCAAAGCGGTCAGCAGGGCCACGGCCTGATCCTCGACCACATCGGGCAGGGCGCCCACAAGCAGAAGTTGTTTTTCGGCGCTGGACGCAAGTGTCGGAACCATCGACGCAAGGCAGGCGTCTTCCCCTTGCGTGAACGTCGTCTCGATTCCCGAGCCGGAATAATTCAGCACGCGGACATGCGGCGCGTGCTTCATCGACATCCGTTCGGCGGCGCGATGGAGGTCCAGTTTGATGACTTCCGAGGGGCAGGAGCCGACCAGAAACAGTTGACGGATGTCAGGGCGGCGTGACAGCAGGCGATCCACCTCGCGGTCAAGCTCGGTCTGGGCATCGGCGAGGCCGGCGAGGTCTTTCTCTTCGAGAATGGCTGTGCCGAAGCGCGGCTCGGCGAAGATCATAACCCCCGCGGCGGATTGCAAAAGATGGGCGCAGGTGCGGGAGCCTACGACGAGGAAGAAGGCGTCCTGCATCTTGCGGTGCAGCCAGATGATGCCGGTCAGGCCACAGAACACCTCGCGCTGGCCACGCTCTTTCAGGACGGGCGTCGTGGTGCAGCCAAGTGCGGGGAGGGGCGCGTTCATGCTTGCACCGTGTCGGTGCGGGCCGCATCCAGCCGGGCCATGCGCAACTTGAAGATGAACTGGGTTGCGTTGATCGCATAGGTCGCATAGGCGGCCAAGGCCAAAGTCATCTGGCCAATCGGGGACAAAGCGCCAGTCCAAAGCGCTATCAAATACCCCGTGTGCAAGGCGATCACGGCAAAGGAAAAGACATCCTCCCAGAAGAACGCGGGCGCGAGGAGGTATTGGCCGAAGACGACCTTTTCCCAGATCGCCCCCGTGACCATGATCAGATATAGAAAGCCGGTCTTGACCACGATCGAGACGGTTGCGGCCTCATATCCCTGGCCCGAAACCAGATAGCGCAACACCAGAACCAGCGAGGTCGCGAAGGCCAGAAATTGCAACGGGGCAAGGATGCCCTGCACCAAAGTCCACCTTGTGGCATCGCGCCGGGCACGTTCTGCGGCCGTGTAGAGCGGTCGGCGGGCGGGCTGATTTGGGCGATTCTGGGCCATGACGGGTCTTTCAGACGGCGTGTCCTGAGGCCAACCCTAGCCCCGCGATTCTTAATGTGTCAATCAAAACTTACACAATGTAGGTTTACACGACTTGCACCCCGAGCCCCGACGCCGAGTGTTTCTGCTGCACAAAATTTCGTGTATTCCTATTAAATTACAGTGCCTTGCAAATGGTTAGCGCGATGCCTATACTCAGAAGTGTCAATTTTCTTTGACAATGGATCGCAGCTAAGGGAAAGTTAACCTCAAGGATGACCCCGATCGTGCAGACAGACTCATGCGACGGTTTCGAGGGTGACCCTTTGGGGGGCTGCTTGGATGCAAGAAATCCAGCCACGAGATCAGGGCCGTACGACAGCGCAAGATATTGCCGGCGTGAACTATTTTGCATCTCAGGTCGTTTCGCTGCTGGCCGATCGAACCGCAAAGGCCGTGTCAGAGCTGCGAGAGCCTTTGGTGGCAAGCCTGATTGCGGCCTCTCTTTCGGGAACCAAAACCGCCTTTGCCGAGTTGCTGACGGAAGTGCGGCGATCCCGGATCAGTCTGGCGGCTTTGGCCGACATCTACATTCCGGAAGCCGCGCGACGGATGGGCGCGCTGTGGCACGAGGACGAAATGTCCTGGATGGATGTGACGATCGGTGTCGGGCGGATGCAAAGCCTTTTGCGGGAGATCGGCACGGCATGGGTGGCGGATCAGGCGGGCGACACCGGGCACGGTACTGTCATGATGCTGGTGCCGGACCGCGAGCAGCACACCTTGGGTCCGATGGTGGCCATGGGTCAGATGCGGCGCTATGGGGTTTCAGTCTGCCTAAGATTCGCGCCGAGTTTCAACGAGTTGCGCAGTCTTGTGGCAGCGCGGCAGTTCGATGGAATTCTGATTTCGGTGGCGACGAAGGACAAACTGGAGACGGTTGCCAAAACGGTGCAGTTTCTGAGA
Organism: Stagnihabitans sp.; assembly: GCF_964946895.1. Classification (NCBI taxonomy): domain Bacteria; kingdom Pseudomonadati; phylum Pseudomonadota; class Alphaproteobacteria; order Rhodobacterales; family Paracoccaceae; genus Stagnihabitans; species Stagnihabitans sp. The sequence continues at coordinate 110,737 of NZ_CBBQHX010000013.1, forward strand.
ACGGTCATGGAGGCGCCGTGTCCCATCGTGGTCGGTGGCGCGGTGATGTCGAAAGTGGAGGATCCCGCGTCATGCACTGGGGCTGATCTGTCTTCCAATGACATCGGCGCCGCTCTTGAGGCCATCGGTCTCAAGTTCGACGCCTCTTGCGTGCTCCGGCGCGCGTAACAGACCGCTGTCCCGAACGGACGGGTGGGCGGCAAAAATGGCGAAATCACCGGTGAACACGGATACCAAACACTTTCTCGACGGAATGGCGATGCCGCTGATTGATCCGGGCCTTCTGGCCGAGATCGTCTCGACGGCAGCCGATCTTTCGATGATCATTTCCGCCGACGGCCGCGTGGCTTCGGTGATGGTGAACCCGCATCATCTGGCCTTTGGTCAGCTGGACAATTGGGTTGGTCAGCACATCCATGACATTGTCACCGAGGAAAGCCGCGAAAAGCTGATCCGGCGGACCGAACAATTGTTCAAGCCGGGGGCGAAGTCCTTGGCGGTGGAAGTGAACCATGTCGGACTGGCGATCTGGGAATTCCCGGTGCGCTATGTGATGCATTGCATCGGGCCGGATAAGTCCATTCTGATGCTGGGCCGCGACATGCGCCCCATCGCCGAGATGCAGCAGCAGCTGGTCATGGCGCAGATCGCGCTGGAGCGCGACTATGAGACCCAGCGCGAAATGGACACGCGCTACCGCGTGCTGATGGAGGCCACCCGCGACGCTGTGGTGCTGTTGTCGATGAACAACGGCCGGATTGCCGATCTGAACGCGGCGGCGGCGGCCATGCTGGGTGGGGCCCGGCAAGACCTGATCGGTGCCGCGATCGCGCAGGAGTTCGAGGGCCGCCGGCGGGGCGAGTTTCTGGAAAGCCTGTCCAACATCGCTTCTGCCGATGCGGTCAGCCCGGTGGAGCTGGTGGCGCGCCGGTCGCAGCGCAAGTTGCGCGTGATCCCCAAGCTGTTCCGTGCGGCGGGCGAACGGCTGATGCTGTGCCGGCTGGAAACCACCGAGCAGGTGAATGTCGCGCAAAGCGAAGTGGCCGACAATCTGGAGCGTCTGTTCCATGAAGGCGTCGATGCGATTGTCTTTCTGGATCAGGATGGCGCGATTGCCTTTGGCAATGACTCGTTCCTGAAGCTGACCGACAGCACGCATCTGTCAAATGTGCGGGGCCGCTCGCTGGCTGATTTTCTGGCGCGGGGATCGGTTGATCTGCGCGTGATCCTCGACAATTCGCGACGATCGCGCCAATTGCGGCTTTATGCCACCAAGGTCCTGAATGAATTCAACGGCCAGATTCCGGTGGAGATTTCGGCGACCTATCTGAATGACAGGCCCAAGCCCGGCTATGGTCTGGTGATCCGCGATTCCAGCCGGGCCGAGTTGTTGCGACGACCGGGCTTTGCCGGCAACGACGACGCGATGCGCGGCGTGATGGAGTTGGTGGGGTCTTCCACGCTCAAGGACATTGTCGCTGAAACCACGGATGTCGTTGAAAAGATGTGCATTCAGACGGCGGTGGACCTGACGCGCAACAACAGGCTTGCGGCGGCGGAAATGCTGGGCCTGTCCCGGCAATCGTTGTACGTCAAGCTGCGCAAGTTCGGTCTTTTGAGCAAAGACGACGAATAGCATTTGGCCTGATCCTTGGCTTGGAAAACGCTCCCTTCGGGGGGCTTTTTTCTGTTGCGGCGGCGCTTGTCTTCTAACCCTTCACCATCTGGCGCAGCTTTGATCTGTGTCAACCTTGATTGACGAAAAATGTGTCACTTTTTGCAAAACAGCGGAGGGTGCCATGCGGATTCTGTTCGTCCATCCCAACTATCATTCGGGCGGGGCCGAGATTGCCGGCACTTGGCCGCCAGCTTGGGTTGCCTATCTGGCCGGTTCGCTGAAGGCGGCGGGATTTGATGACATCCACTTCATCGACGCGATGACGATGAACGTCTCGGCCGAGGATCTGCGCCAGCGCATGGCGGAGTTGAAGCCCGATGTGGTGGGCACGACCGCGATCACGCCGGCGATCTATGAGGCGGAAACCGTGCTGAAGATCGCGCAAGAGGTGGTGCCGAACGCGCTGCGGGTGCTGGGGGGCATCCACGCGACCTTCATGTACCGTCAGGTCCTGTCCGAGGCGCCTTGGGTTGACGTGATCGTCCGTGGCGAGGGCGAAGAGATCATCACCGCCCTGATGCAAGCCGTGCAGGACGGCCGCTGGCCCGCCGACAAGGCCAAGATCAAGGGTCTGGCCTATATGGACGGCACCGAGATCGTCGCCACGCAGGCGGCGGCGACGGTGAAGAACCTCGATGGCATCGACCCGGATTGGACCATTCTGGACTGGTCCAAGTATATCTACACGCCGCTGGGCGTGCGGGTCGCCATTCCGAACATGGCGCGCGGTTGTCCCTTCACCTGTTCCTTCTGCAGCCAGTGGAAGTTCTGGCGCGACTACCGGGTGCGCGATCCCAAGAAAGTGGCGGATGAGATCGAGCGGCTGGTCAACGACCATCAGGTTGGGTTTTTCATACTTGCCGACGAAGAACCCACCATCAACCGCCGCAAATTCATCGAATTCTGTCAGGAGTTGATCGACCGTGGCCTGAACCACAAGGTCAAGTGGGGCATCAACACGCGGGTGACAGACATCTACCGCGACCGGGAACTGCTGAAATTCTTCCGCGAGGCCGGGTTGGTGCACGTGTCCTTGGGCACCGAAGCTGCGGCGCAGATGAAGCTGGAGGTGTTCAACAAGGAAACCACCGTCGCGCAGAACAAGGAGGCCATCAAACTGCTGCGGGATGCCGACATTTTCGTCGAGGCGCAGTTCATCGTCGGTCTGGACAATGAAACGCCCGAGACGCTGGAGGAAACCTTCCAGATGGCGTGGGATTGGCAGCCGGACCTTGCCAACTGGGCGATGTATACGCCGTGGCCCTTTACCCCGCTGTTTCAGGAACTCCGCGATCAGGTCGAGGTGTTTGACTTCTCGAAATACAACTTCGTCACGCCGATCATGAAGCCCGCCGCCATGACTAGGGGCGAACTTCTGGACGGCGTGATGAAGAACTACCGGCGGTTCTACATGCGCAAGGCACTGTTCCACTATCCGTGGCGCGGCACCGGGTTCCGGCGGAAATATCTGCTGGGCTGCCTTAGGGCGTTCCTGAAGGCCGGGGTGGGGCGGACCTTCTATGACCTTGGCAAGGCGGGCTATTGGGGGCCGCAGACCAAGGGCAAGGTCGACTTCCACTTCGACGAGACCCGCACAATTGCCGAAGCGCAGATGGAGGATTGGGACGCCACCGCCGACAAGGCCGCCCGCGCCCGCGAACGGCAGTTGGCCGTGCGCGCGCAGGTCAAGGAACGCGCCGCCGAGCGCAGTGCCATCAAGGAATTCCAGATGCCGGAGGAAGGCGCTCCGATGGCCTGTGGCGGTGGCACGCAGCAGATGACCGAAGTGGCGGAGTAAAGCGCGATGGACGGCAGCTTTCGCCACGAACCGGCGCGAATTGGCCCCAACGCCATTCTGCAACTGGTGCCGGTGCTTGACCGTGCCATCGGCGAGCGCGCCCGCAAGGGTCTGTTCGCCGATGCCGGCGTGGCGCTGCCGCCCCCTGACGCCGGGATGCTGCCGGAAACCGACGTGATCCGGCTGCACCGTGCCGTCTGCACCTGGCTGCCGGACCAAGCGCCCGATCTGCTGCGGCAGGCGGGTCTGGCGACTGGGAGCTATATCCTCGCCCACCGCATCCCGGGCTTTGCGCAGCGCGTCATCCGGTTGCTGCCAGCGCCTTTGGCGGTGCGTGTGCTGGCAAAGGCCATTGCCAAACACGCCTGGACTTTTGCAGGTTCGGGCGTGTTCACCGTGGAAAGCTATGGACCCTTGACCGTGTCGATCCGGCACAATCCCTTGGCGACCGGGGGCGCCGATCATCCAAGCTGCCACTGGCATGCCGCTGTTTTCGAACGGCTTTTCAGCGCCTTGGTCTGGCCCTCGGTTCGGGTGGTGGAGACCGAGTGCTGTGCGGCTGGCGATCTGGTGTGCCGGTTCGAGATCGGGCGCAAACTCTAGGCTTGATCGACTCGAAAATGTAAGGCAAAGTTGACACATGAGTGTATCATCAGCCTTACAAACCTCCTCCCGCCCGCAGCCGAAAGCCATGCTGGAGCTGATCAAACCCATCACATGGTTTCCGCCGATGTGGGCCTATCTGTGCGGCATCGCCTCGGTTGGCATTTCGCCTTGGCATGTCTGGCCTATGGTGCTGCTGGGGGTGATCCTGGCCGGGCCGGTGGTGTGCGGCATGAGCCAAGCGGCGAATGACTGGTGCGACCGGCATGTCGATGCGGTGAACGAACCGCATAGGCCGATCCCCTCGGGCCGGATCCCCGGGCGTTGGGGGCTGTGGATTGCCCTGGCGATGTCGGTGCTTTCGCTGGCGATCGGCTGGCTTTTGGGGCCATGGGGATTTGCTTCGACCGTGGTCGGCGTGCTGTCGGCCTGGGCCTATTCGGTGGAGCCGGTGCGGCTGAAGCGGTCAGGCTGGTGGGGGCCGGGGCTGGTTGGCCTGTGCTACGAGGGGCTGCCGTGGTTCACCGGGGCGGCCGTGTTGTCGCAGGGGATGCCGAGTTTCCAGATCTGCTCCATGGCGCTTTTGTATGCCCTTGGCGCGCACGGCATCATGACACTGAATGATTTCAAGGCGTTGGAGGGTGATAGGCTGCATGGCGTGCGGTCCTTGCCGGTGACGCTGGGGCCAGAGGTGGCCGCCCGCGTGGCTTGCACGGTGATGGGTCTGGCGCAGGCCATGGTGATTGCCCTGCTGCTGGTCTGGGGCAGGCCCTTGTATGCGCTGGCCGTGACGGTGCTGCTGCTGGGTCAGATCCGGGCGATGAAGACGCTGCTGGCCGACCCCAAGGGCAAGGCGCCCTGGTATCAGGCGACCGGCATCGGGATGTATGTTTCCGGCATGATGATCACCGCTTTCGCCCTGCGCACGATGGAGATCTTGCCATGAAGCGCCTGTCCTGGGCGTCAATCTTCCGGCTTGGCGCGGTGCAAATGTGTCTGGGGGCGATCGTGGTGATCTGTACCTCGACCCTCAACCGGCTGATGGTGGTCGAGGGCGGTTTGCCCGCCGTGTTGCCCGGGCTGTTGGTGGGGTTGCATTATGCGGTGCAAATCTCGCGCACCTCGTGGGGCTATCGGTCCGACACGCAGGGCAACCGCACGCATTTCATCATTGGCGGGATAGCGGTGCTGGGCTTGGGCGGGTTTCTGGCGGCGTTGGGCTTTGTGCTGATGGCAACGACGTTCTGGGCCGGGCTGGCGCTGTCGGTCTGTGCCTATGTGCTGATTGGCGCGGGGGCAGGGGCGGCGGGCACTTCGCTGCTGGCGCTGTTGGCCTCGACCACGCATCCGCGCCGCAGGGCGGCTGCGGCGACGATCACCTGGTTGATGATGATCTTCGGGATTGCCGTGACCGCGACGATTGTCGGCAAGGCGCTGGATCCTTATTCGCAAAGCCTGTTGCTGAAGTTGGTGGGGCTGGTGAGCATGGCGGCCTTGGGCCTCACGGTGCTGTCGGTCTGGGGGATTGAGGCGCGCCATGCCGCCGTGCCAGAGCGCGCACATGCCTTGCCCTTCCGCAAGGGTTTTGCCGAAATCTGGGCGGAACCCCGGGCGCGCAATTTCACCCTGTTCATCTTCCTGTCGATGGTCGCCTATTTCATGCAGGAGCTGATCCTTGAGCCCTATGCCGGTCTGGCCTTCGGCTTTACGCCGGGCCAGTCGACGCAGCTTTCGGGTGCGCAAAATGGCGGTGTGTTCTTCGGAATGCTGACAGTGGGCATCGCTGCGACCGGCTTCCGGATCGGATCGCTCAGGGCTTGGGTGATGGCGGGCTGTGCCGGGTCGGCGGTGGCGTTGCTGGCGATTGCGGGGGCGGGGCAGATGGCGGGCGGTGCGGCGATGATCCAGCCCGCGACGATGGCGCTGGGCTTTTTCAACGGCATGTTCGCGGTGGCGGCCATCGGCTCGATGATGGCCCTGGCGGGCGAGGGGCGCGAGGCGCGTGAAGGCACGCGAATGGGCCTTTGGGGCGCGGCGCAGGCGATTGCCGCCGGTCTGGGCGGTGTGCTGGGGGCCGGGGCTGCAGACCTTGCGCGGCATGTGATGGGCAATGCCTCTGGATTTGGCGTGGTGTTTGTCGCCGAGGCGGGGCTGTTTGCCGTGGCCACCCTGATGGCCGCCCAGATCATCGAGGGACGGCGCGGCAGTGAAATGGGCACCCTGGTGCCGGGAGAGTAGCATGTTTGATGTCTTTGTGATTGGCGGCGGCCCGGCGGGCGCTACGGCGGCAAATGATCTGGCGCGGTCTGGGGTGCATGTGGCGTTTCTGGATCGGGCCGGGCGGATCAAGCCCTGCGGCGGCGCCATTCCGCCGCGCTTGATCGCGGATTTCTCGATCCCCGAGGATCAGCTTGTAGCCCATATCAACACGGCGCGGATGATCTCTCCGACACAGCGGGCGGTGGACATCCATATTGAGGGCGGCTTTGTCGGCATGGTTGACCGCGACAAGTTCGACGAGTTCTTGCGCGTCAGGGCGGTCAACAGCGGGGCCACCCGCCTGACCGGCACCTATCTGCGGCTGGAGCGTGACAGAGACGGCACCCATGTCGTCTACCGCGACAAAGCGACCGGCGAGGAGATGCGGCTGTTGACCAAGCTGGTGATCGGGGCGGATGGCGCACGGTCGAACGTCGCCAAAACCGAAGTGCCCGGCGGCGACAAGATCCCTTACGTGATCGCCTATCACGAGATCATCAAAGCGCCGGTGGCATCGAACACCTATGACCCCGGCCGCTGCGACGTGATCTATGACGGCAAGATTTCCCCAGATTTCTACGGCTGGGTTTTCCCGCATGGGGCGCATGCCAGCGTTGGCATGGGCACCGGGATTGACGGGGTGGACCTGAAGCAAGCCACCGCCGACCTGCGCGCCGCCTCTGGCCTGACCGGGTGCGAGACGATCCGCAAGGAAGGCGCGCCGATCCCGCTGCGTCCGATGGACCGCTGGGACAATGGTCGTGACGTCGTGCTGGCCGGCGATGCTGCGGGGGTGGTGGCGCCGTCCTCGGGCGAGGGGATTTACTATGCGATGGTGGGCGGTCGCGTTGCGGCCACGGCGGCGCAGGCGTGCTTGGCCACCGGCAAGGCCTCCAAGCTGAAACTGGCGCGCAAGCTGTTCATCAAAGAGCACGGCACGGTGTTCAAGGTGCTGCGATCCATGCAGGACGCCTATTACAAGTCCGACGAGCGGCGGGAGCGGTTTGTGTCGCTGTGCCATGACATCGACGTCCAGAAACTGACCTTTGACGCCTATATGAACAAGAAGCTGGTCAATGCCCGGCCTTTGGCGCATCTGAAGATCGGGTTCAAGAACATCCGGCACCTGATGGGCTGGGTCGCCCCGGAGCACGTATGAGCGAGATGGTTCCGGCTTGGGTGGAGGGGGTTCTCACTCCGGTCGAGAAGCTGGAGGTGCATCGGCGCGGGCTGAAGCATCTGGCGATCTCGGTCTTCGTGATGAACGGCGAGCGGACGCTTCTGCAACGTCGGGCTTTGGGCAAGTACCACACGCCGGGGCTGTGGACCAACACCTGCTGCACCCATCCACGCTGGGGTGAACCGCCGTTGGACTGTGCCCGGCGACGGCTGGAGGAAGAGCTGGGGATCACCGGGCTTACCCTGCGCCGCGCCGGTGGTATCGAATACCGCGCCGAGGTGGGCCGCGATCTGATCGAGCACGAGGTGGTCGATCTGTTCGTGGCACAGGCGAGCGAGGCCTTGTTCATTGAACCCAACCCCGATGAGGTGATGGAAACCGCCTGGGTCTCGCTGCCCGAATTGACCCGCCGCGTACAGGCAGAGCCGTTTGGGTTCACGCCCTGGCTAAGGATCTATCTGGCCGAGGGTTGGGGCAAAGTGGCCGAGACCCTGCAGGGCCGCGACCCCGCCCATGCCTGACAACCGCCACCGCGTTCTTGTGCTGGGCGCCACCGGCACCATCGGGCGCGCCACCGCCGCCGCTTTGCACGCCAGGGGCCATGAGGTGGTCTGTCTGATCCGCCCCAAGCCTGACGATCCGCGACGGGGACTGCCGGACGGGATCACCGTACGGTCAGGCATGGCATCAGATGCCACCTCGTTGGAGCGCGACGGCTTTGCAGGCGCGCGGTTTGATGCCGTCGTGTCCTGCCTTGCCTCGCGCTCGGGCAGCCCGCAGGACGCCTGGGCGGTGGATCATCAAGCCCATCTTCAGGCGTTGCGGCTGGCAAAGGTCTACGGAGTGCGGCAGTTCGTGCTTTTGTCGGCCATCTGCGTGCAGCGGCCCCTGCTGGCGTTTCAGCATGCAAAGCTGGCGTTCGAGGCGGCGCTGGTTGCGTCGGGGATCGACTATTCCATCGTGCGGCCAACAGCTTACTTCAAGTCGCTGTCCGGGCAGGTGGCGCGGGTCCGCCGGGGCAAACCGTTCCTGATCTTTGGGGACGGTACGCTTACGGCCTGCAAGCCGATCAGTGACGCGGATCTTGGCGCCTATTTGGCCCAATGCCTTGATGATCCGGCCTTGCGCAACCGTATCCTGCCGATTGGCGGTCCGGGTCCGGCGATCACCCCCCGTCAGCAGGGCGAAGAGCTGTTCCGCCTGTTGGGACAAACGCCGAAGTTCCGCAGCGTGCCGGTGGGCTTTCTGGACGGCATCATCCGCGTGCTGGCGGCCTTGGGGCGCATCTCTCCTACGCTGCGCGACAAGGCAGAGCTGGCGCGGATCGGTCGCTATTATGCCACCGAGTCCATGCTGGTCCGGACCCCCGACGGCGCCTATGACGCCGAGGCTACGCCGCAGACCGGGACGGAAACGCTGTTTGACTTCTACGCCCGTCTGGTGCGCGGGGAGGCCAGCGTCGACCTTGGCGACCACGCGGTGTTTCAGAACGCCTCGGCTTAGCCTCTCGACATCCGGGCCTTGACGGCTTCGGTGTCGCTGACGCCGGCCAACAGGATGAAGGTCAGGCCAAGGGTGATCACGACATCCGGGCCATCCTGACGCAGCTGCGGTTCATCGGGCCAGCCTTGCAGGATGATGCTGTCCGCGACCGTCCAGTCCGTGATCGTGGTCACGCCGCCCCAGGCCACCGTATAGGTGTTGCCACCTTCGCCGCCGGTCAGGATGTTTTCTCCGGGCCCGACAAAGATGCGGTCGCGGCCTTGGCCCGAGATGACGCGGTTGCGCCCCGGTCCGGTGTGAATTTCCGAGGAATGCGCGCCGTCGGTGATCAGGTCATTGCCAAAGCCGCCGTAAAGCTTGTTGAAGCCGTCGCCACCCACGATGACATCGTCGCCCGGCCCGCCATCGAGCGTGTCACGGCCGTTGCCCCCGCGCAGCGTATCGTTTCCGGCGCCGCCATAGAAGGCGTGGCGGTCGTTGCGGCGGGGCGATTGCGCTGTGAAGCTGTCGTGACCGGCGCCGCCCACGAAGGTGGCGCCGGCGTAGACCGGCCCCACCATGACATCGCCCCGGTTGGAGCCCGTCACATGCATGCTGACCCGTTCAGAGGCTTCAAAGGTGATGGCGCTGTCAGGATGGGCGACGATATGGACAACCTTGCCCTCGCCCCCGCCGCCTTCGGGACGCGAGGTGACGGTGGCCATGCGGACCACCTCGATATTGGCAGGGACACGCAGGGTGTAGCCGTCGGGGCCCGCCAGATACCACAACGTGTCGTGGCCGCCGCCGGGGTGTTCGACGATCTTCTCGGCGGCCTCACCATAAGCCCAATAGTCGTTGTCGGCATGCCCGCCGGCCAGCACCACCGAGCCGTCCATCGCCATCATCGCGTGGACGCCATCCTCGGGCCGTTCAAAACCGCGCAGATCAAGGCCAAGGTCCAGCCCGGCTTTGACCAGTTCCGCGCGCAAGACTGGGGTCTGGGCGCTCCCGGCAAGGTTGGTTGTCTCACCGGGATCTTGGCGCAGGTCATAGACATGCTCTTCGCCATTGGGATAGCGGAAATAGCGCAGGTGGTCGTGGCCGGGTGTCGAGGGGCGGACCGATAGGGTGCCGAACACCGAGGTCAAAGGCGATTTGCTGCGGTCATAGTCCCCGAAATCCGGGTTGATCAGCGGCAGCAGGCTTTGGCCTGACACCCAGTCGGGGCGCGGCGGCAGGCCTGCAAGGTCCATGATGGTCTTGGGGATGTTGTGCAAGGATGTCGGGCAATCGACCACCGCCGGCGTCATTCCGGCATGCCAGACACCCAACGGCACATGGGCGGCGCTGTCCCATTGGCTCATCTTGTGGAAGCTGTCGTGGGTGCCAAGGTTGAAGCCGTTGTCGGACAAAAGCACCACGGTCGTGCTGGCGCCGAGGGGAGAGGCGCGCAGCGCGTCCATGAACCGGCCGATCTCGTGATCAACATGGGAACAGGCGGCGAAATAGGCGCGCACCACCTGCCGCCAGGCTGCGTCACCGGCCTTTTCCGGCGTCCATTGACCGTTGACGATGTAGGCGGCCTCGTAAACCGCCATGCCGGGCTGCGGGCCGTGGTAATCGTCGGGATGGGCGGTGGAGGGCCAACGGATCGCCTTGGCATCATAGAGCTGGTAGAAACGGTCGGGGCAGGTCAGGTTGTAATGCGGATGCTTGAAGCCCAGCTGGATCAGGTGGCGGCGGCCCGGATCGGCGTGGGCCAGATGGTCGATGGCGTTCTGCGCGACGGTATGGTCGTAGAAGGTGTGGTCATAGCTGCCGTCGTCGTCGGGATGGTTCACCCCTTCAATCCCCGGGCCCTTGTCGAGATAGGCGTGAACCCCCCGCCTGCGGCCCGTCTCCTCGGCCGGGGCGTCCTTGTGGAACAGGATGCGGGCATAGTCTTTCGGCATCGGTTTGTAATTGGCATCGGTCTTGCCCGTGGTGAATGTGGCAAAGCCCGCCCGCCGCAGGTCATAGGCCCACGAGGCCGTGGGCGGCAGCACGTCGCGCCAGAAGCGGTTGAGGTCGACCAGCCCGGTGCGGAAGGGCGACAGGCCGGTGGCCAACTCGGCCCGGCAGGGCGCGCATAGGGGCACCGTGGCATAGGCGTTGGCAAACCGGGTGCCTTGCGCCATCAGGCGGTCGATGTTGGGGGTCTGCAGGGTGACGCCAAAGGCCGTCCGCCAGGTGAAGATGTCGATCATGTCATCAATCCAGATGACGCAGATGCTGGAGGCGTTTGCGGTCTGGCGGTCAAAGGCCACGGCGGCACCTGTCATCCCAAAGCGCCAAAACGTCGTCCAGTCCCCCGGCCTTGGCCAGCAGGTCCTGCCCGGGCCAGACCAGAACGTCAGACAGATCAAAGCCACCCAGCTTGGCCCTCATGCCGCCCTTGGCATTGCGGCACCCGATGAAAAGGTCGGACGGTCCGCCCGTGAGCACCAGATTTGCGCTGAGCTTGGGCAGGTCGTTGACCGTCATCGCAACCGCACCATGGCTGAACGCGCACAGCACCAGCAGAGGCACTCGCGTTTGGGGGGGCAGGGTCAGGGTCAGCGCGCTGTCAGACCCGCGCCGCACCAGCCGCAACACCATGCCATCCAGCGACAGGAAGACATAATCCTCTGACGCCGGCGCCTGCAGCGACAACAGGGTGCGGGCTTCGGGCAAGTCGGGGGTGAGGATCAGGCCAATCGTGACCTGCGCGGCATCGGTCACCACCTCGGACAGTTGCAGACCGCCATTCTGTCCGGCAACGAAATGCAGCGCGGGCGGATCGGCCAGAAAGCCGGTGCCGGTCCGGTTGCCGGGCACCGGGCGGGCCTGCGCGGTGCCAGCCTTGGCCGACCAGCCGACCACGCGGCCCGCTTCAGACAGCGCGACCCCGGTGCCGGCGTCAAGCCAGATCGGTGCCGACGGGGGGGCAGGTCGTGCCGGCCGCACCAGCGCGCCGGGCGGCAGCGTCCCGGGAAACAGCAGGGCGGCGGGGGCTTTGGGCGCCATCATGCCACCCCCTGCCGCAGCGGCAGCACCGCGGGCAGGGCCCAGCGGTGCAAGGCAGGGCCCGCCTGACTGTCCGCACCCCAGGTGTCGCGGATCGCGCCGCGGTTGGCGGGAAACGCATCCAGACTGGGTGGGGCGCCGTGGGCGTAGTGCAGGGTCGCCCCTGCGGGCACGGCATCGCAGGTCAGGATCAGGGTCTGGGGATCATCCTCTGCCACGCGGACGGCGAGGATCCGCGTGGCACTCCCCGACAGGGCAAAACCGCAAGCCGGATCGGCGGTCAGGGCAGGGTCAATCACCAGATCCCCCAAGGCCCGTGCGGTCACCCGGATTTCGGCGGCATGGTATTCGGCCAGAAGGAACAACGGGCAAAGCCACTCTTGCCGGTTCGACAGGGCAAGCAGGGCATGGGCGTCCATCTCGGCCATGCGTTGGCGGGCGGCGTCTGTCGGGCGACCAAAGCGGGTTTGTTCGAACATGTAGCCGGGGGCCGAGAAGGCAAAGCTGTGGGCCCCATGGGACCAGGCCAGTTCCCACTGTCCCGGCAGGGCAGGGTGGCTGGAGTGGGTCTGGGTTCCCGCCTCGAAGGTCATCAGAAAATGCGGGCGCTGGAGGCCGCGATGTCCCATGTCCCGTTCGATCTGGTCCATCAGCGCACGCACCTCGGCCGTATAGGTCGATGCGTCTGACACCAGATCCTCCAGCGAAAGATCCAGCCCCACCGACAGCACCCGGGGCCGCTTGCCCAAAACCGCTGCCGCCAACGCCAGGCTGTCGAGTGCCGCAAGAAAGTTGGCATATGCCAGTCCCCGGCCCAAGTGGGCCACGCTGGCGCTGCCATCGGTCTCGGTTCGGACGAGGAACAGCGGCAGGCCATGCCGCCCGGCCCGCCGCCAGCCCAAAAGCACATCTGCAATCAGCGCATCCCGTGTGCGGTGCGGGATGTGCTGCAACTGGCCCGATGCCGCAACCGCTGCCGTCCCCTCGGCCCCGACGGCGCCAATGTCGTCACCCGGGGCCAGCACATGGTGGCGAAAGGCCGCCGGCCCCTCGTTGAACCCGGCCCGACGCGCGCCGCCCAAGGACAAAAGCCCGTAAAGCGGACCGGGTGCGGCGGCGATGATGTCGCCGCCCGAGACTGCCCGCTGATAGCCACGCGCTGGGCTGTCCTGCTCCAGAAGGGCGGTGAAGCGCAGCCACTCGCCCTCTTGCCGCAAGTCCCAGGCATCCACCTCGCCCAGATGCTCTGCCACGTCCAGGGGCGGGCTGGCCAGTCTTTGGCGCAGGTCTGCCAGAACCGTGTCGGACAGCCGCAGGGTCAGGCCGCTGTCATCAAAGGTAACAACATCGCCATTTTCGGCCCGGATCAGAACGCCTTGATCCGGCGGGCCAAAGGCGGGCGTTCGAACGGGGCACATGCGGCAAATCCTTTGAGGTATCGGCTGTGGTTAAATCTGGAACCCGAAAAGATCAGGGCCGGGCAGGAGGGTCGCGCCAATCCCCTTCGAAATCCTTGGGGATCATCAGGTTATGTGCGCCGAAGTTCCTGATGTCACGCTCGCCGCACAGGGCCATGGTGGTGTCAATCTCCTTGCGGATCACCTCCAGCGCCGCGGTGACGCCGGCTTGGCCCATGGCGCCGAGGCCATAGATGTAGCTGCGCCCGATCATCGTTGCCTTGGCCCCCATCGCCAGCGCCTTCAACACGTCCTGACCGGAACGGATGCCGCCGTCCATCCAGACCTCGGCCTGATCGCCCACCGCCCGGACAATCCCCGGCAGGCGGCGGATCGAGGACAGAGCGCCATCCAGTTGCCGCCCGCCGTGATTGGAGACGATCATCGCATCGCAGCCAAAATCTGCCGCGCGCCGGGCGTCATCTTCGTCCAGCACGCCTTTCAGGATCAGCTTGCCCCCCCACATGTCGCGGATGCGGGCAATCTTGCCCCAATCCAGCTGCGGGTCAAACTGCTCGGCCGTCCAGGAGCCCAGCGAGGACAAGTCCTTCACCCCCTTGGCGTGGCCGACGATATTGCCGAAAGAGTGGCGCTTGGTTTGCGCCATGCCATAGGCCCAACGCCATTTGGTGGCGATATCAAGGATATTGGCCAAGGTCGGTTTGGGCGGGGCAGAGAGGCCGTTCTTCAGGTCCTTGTGGCGCTGGCCCAGGATTTGCAGGTCCAACGTCAGAACAAGGGCAGAGCAGTTGGCCTTCTTCGCCCGCTCCAACGCGGAGCCGACGAAATCCCAGTCCTTCATCACATAAAGCTGGAACCAAAAGGGGGCCTGAGTCGCCGCTGCCACGTCTTCGATGGAGCAGATCGACATGGTGGACAGCGTGAAGGGCACCCCGAAGGCCAAGGCAGCGCGGGCGGCCTTGATCTCGCCATCCGCCGATTGCATGCCGGTGAAGCCGACCGGGGCCAGTGCCACGGGCATCGTCACGGGCTTGCCCAGCATGGTGCCGGCGATGGTGCGGTTTGACATATCGACCGCAACCTTCTGTCGTAGGCGCAGCTTGCTGAAATCGCTGACATTTTCGCGGAAGGTCTGCTCGGTATATGACCCGCTTTCGCAGTAGTCGAAGAACATCCGGGGCACGCGGCGTTTGTGCAACTGGCGCAGGTCTTCGATGCTGGTGATCACGGGCATGGGGCCTCACGGGGGGAAATGCCCGGTGAGACTAGCGCGGGCGAATGGCCAGTGCCAGTGCCGAAGGGGAGGAATTGATGCGCCCTCCACAGCCGTAACATGCCAGCGCCCGTCTCAGTTGCAGGCCCGTGGCGGTGCAAACGTCTTACCGTTGTGACCTGGCGCAGGATTGGGCCAAGGCTCCCTGCGCCGGATCGGCCTGTTCTGCGGCCAACAGGCGTGTGGCTGCGCGGAACCCTTGGCCCGTGCAATCTGTTCCCGAACCCGGCGGGGCGGAGGCGATGCACCTCGACCTGGGTGCGAATCGCGCCGGCTGTCCGATCGGCGCGGCATTTGCAGCCCGGCTTCTTTGGGCTTCGTGTCTGACGGCGTGAGGTCTGATGCACCGGGCAATCGGCGATGGCAGTTTGGCCAAATGAACCGTTCGTTAAGCACGGGTTCGGTCTTGCAGCCTCCGGGATCAAACTGCGGACCTCTGTGCGCCAAAGAGCAGAACCGCGAAAGGGGCCACCGCTGTTCCGCCTAAACTTTTGGTGTAATGGCCCTGCGCCCGGTCTGATTAGACAGCTGGATTAGGGTCTTGCCACGCAAGCGGCACGACGATGCGATTTTTGTCGTGGTATGGTAGTCGGGCAAGCCGCGGGGATGTGCCTGTCTGCGCGGTGGGGGCCTGCATGGCCCTGACGCGCGTCGGTCCGTCACGGAGAGGAAGATGGCAACCTACACATTGAATGTGAACGGCCAATCTCATCAGGTCACGGTCCCCAGTGCGGATATGCCGCTGTTGTGGGTGTTGCGCGATTATCTGGGTCTGACGCGAGCGAACTATGGCTGCGGGTCAGCGGACTGTGGGGCCTGCACGGTGCTGGTCAACGGTCATCGGGAGAAGTCCTGCGACCTGAGCGTTTGCGAAGCCGCGGGCCGGATGGTCCGCACGGTTGAAGGTTTGGCGCAAGACCAGAGTGGCGCAAAGGTGCAAGCCGCCTGAGGTCGGGTTCGGGGCAGCGCCATGGCGAAGGCCGGTCCGCCAAGCGCAAGGCGCGGATTTTCAGTCTGGTGCATTTTTGTGCAACGTGGTCTGAAAATGGGCGAAATCCGGTGCCTTGGCTGCTATTCAGCCCATTTGGCCCGGCGGATCTGGCGGGGGGGCGATGCTCTGGCAATGTCGGGCGGGAATTGACCACCGGGAGCCCTGATGTTCGACCTGCCCCACTTGCCCGTGATGCAGCGCGCCAAAGGCCGTGCCTTTGCGTCCTTTGCCATCCGGTCTGGCATCGTCAGGCTGGCTGATCTGGCGCAGGCGGGGTCGGCCAAGGTCATGCTCCCGCGCGTTGCGGGACCCGTGCCGGAGCTTGTGTTCCTGAATACCTCGGGCGGGCTGACGGGCGGCGACCTGCTGGACCTTTCCCTGGACCTCGCCCCGGGCGTGCGGCTGTCGGCCACAACGCAAACCGCAGAGCGCGCCTATGCCAGCAATCAGGGTGCCGCCTTGGTCCGGGTGACCGCAAAGGTCGGGGCTGGGGGGCGGCTGGACTGGCTGCCGCAGGAAACCATCCTGTTTGAGGCCTCGCATCTGACGCGGCACACGGTGATCGACCTTGAAGGCGACGCCAGTTGTCTCACGTCGGAAAGCCTTGTTCTCGGCCGTACCGCGATGGGTGAGGTGATCCATGCGGCTCGCCTGAACGACCACCGACTCATTCGCCGCAACGGCCGCCCAGTCTGGGCCGAGACCTTCCGGCTCGACCCCGAGGTCTTTGCCCGCCGCCACAGCCCGGCGCTTTTGGACGGCGCCAACGCGCTGGGCGTCGTGGCCCTTGTCGCCCAAGGCGCCGAGGATGCCGCAACCGCCCTTCTGAACCTGCCCGCCATACCCGGCGCCCGTCTTGCCGTGTCCGGCTGGGATGGCCGCTGCCTCGCGCGCGTGCTGGCCCCCGACGGCCTGACCCTGCGCAAGCAGATGGCCCTTATCATCAAGACCCTGTCAGCGCGCCCCTTGCCCCGCGTCTGGCTTAGTGGAGGAACGCTATGAACCTGACCCCGCGCGAACGCGAAAAGCTGCTGGTCAGCCTTGCCGCCATGGTCGCCCGCGGCCGCCTTGACCGCGGTGTGAAGCTGAACCACCCCGAGGCGATTGCCCTGATCACCGATTTCGTCGTGGAAGGCGCCCGCGATGGCCGCTCGGTCTCTGACCTGATGCAGGCCGGCGCCCATGTCATCACCGCCGACCAGTGCATGCAAGGCGTGCCCGAGATGATCCACTCGGTCCAGGTCGAGGCGACCTTCCCCGACGGCACCAAGCTTGTCACCGTCCACCACCCCATCCGCTGAGAGGCCAATGATGAAGCGCATCCTAGCAACCCTTCCCCTTCTGCTGCTCCCCTCGGTGGCCTTCGCGCATCCCGGCCACGGCTTTGGCTTTGAATCCGGCATGCTTCACCCCCTGACCGGCGCGGATCACCTGCTGGCGATGACAGGCGTCGGCCTCTGGGCTGCAACCCTCGGCGGCAAGGCGCGTTTTGCGCTGCCCTTGGCCTTCCTCGCCGCGATGGCCTTTGGGGCGGCCTTTGTCCCTAACTTGGGTGGGATGGTAGAGCCGATGGTGCAGGCCTCGGTCATCCTGCTGGGTGCCGCCGTGGCGCTGGCGTTGCGCGCGCGCCTGGCGCTGGCCCTGCCTTTGGTCGCCCTCATGGGACTGGCGCATGGGTCGGCGCATGGGCTCGAGGGATCGGGCGCGGGCTTTGGCCTTGGCATGCTGGTCGCCACCGCCGCCTTGCATGGTCTGGGTCTTGCCCTGGGCCTGACGCTGAACCGCGCCACCGTCCGCTTGTCCGGCGCGCTGGCGCTGCTGGCGGGCGTCACCCTCGCCTTTGCAGGATAAAGACATGATACCCGGAGAGTTCTTCACCGCCGAGGGCGACATCGTCCTGAACGCAGACCGCACCGCGATCACCCTTCTGGTCGCCAACACCGGCGACCGCCCGGTGCAGGTGGGCAGCCACTACCACTTCGCCGAAACCAACCCCGGCCTGTCCTTCGACCGTACGGCCGCCCACGGCATGCGTCTGGATATCCCCGCCGGCACCGCCGTCCGCTTCGAACCGGGCCAAAGCCGCGAAGTGAACCTGATCCCCTACGGCGGCTTGCGCAAGGTCTACGGTTTCAATGCCAAAGTGATGGGAGATCTCTGATGGCCACCCGCATCTCCCGCCCCGATTACGCCGCCATGTACGGCCCCACCACCGGCGACCGCGTCCGCCTTGGCGACACCGACATCATCATCGAGGTCGAACGCGACCTGACGACCTATGGCGAAGAGGTCAAGTTCGGCGGCGGCAAGGTGATCCGCGACGGGATGGGGCAATCCCAGATCCCGCGCAGCGGTGGGGCGGTGGATACCGTCATCACCAACGCGCTGATCCTTGATCACTCCGGCATCTACAAGGCGGACGTCGGCCTGCGGGATGGCCGCATCCACGCCATCGGCAAAGCGGGCAACCCCGACACGCAATCGGGTGTCACCATCATCATCGGCCCGTCAACTGAAGTCATCGCGGGTGAAGGCAAGATCCTCACCGCTGGTGGTTTCGACGCCCATATCCACTTCATCGCCCCCGGCCAGATCGAAGACGCCCTGCATTCCGGCATCACAACCATGCTCGGCGGCGGCACCGGGCCTGCGCATGGCACCCTTGCCACCACCTGCACCCCCGGCCCTTGGCACATGGGCCGCATGTTGCAAGCCTTGGACGCCTTCCCGATCAACTTCGGCCTCTCCGGCAAAGGCAACGCCTCCCGTCCCGAGGGCCTGATCGAGATGGTCAAGGGCGGCGCTTGTGCGTTGAAACTGCACGAGGATTGGGGCACCACCCCCGCCGCCATCGACTGCTGCCTGTCGGTGGCCGACGACATGGACGTGCAGGTGATGATCCACACCGACACGCTGAACGAAAGCGGATTCGTCGAGAACACCATGGCCGCCATCCGTGGCCGCACCATCCACGCCTTCCATACCGAAGGCGCGGGCGGCGGCCACGCCCCCGACATCATCAAGGTCGTGACCTCGCA
>NZ_CBBQHX010000014.1:0-117415 GCF_964946895.1 Stagnihabitans sp.
GTCGAATAACCGCCCTTGGTCACCGCCGCATCCAGTGCCGCGCCTGCCGTGATCTGGTCGCCCGCCAGCCGCGCCGGACGCAACGGGTCCAATGTCGGATAGGGCAGGTCCTTGGGCGCATCCAGTTCCGCCAATACGCCGGCCTTGACCAGGCCCTTGATCACGCTGGCACTGACATCTGCCAGCTCCGCCAATTCCCCCAAAGTCACCGGAGAATCCCCGACCCCCCGCAACGCGTCCACCACCTTGTGGCGCGCCTCGGTCAGGCGGTTGGGGACAGCGCCGGCCAGAACATAGGTCCGCCGCATCGCGGGCGGCAGGCCGAGGCCCGGAGCCCGCGTCGCAAGCCGCAGCATGGCGGGCAGCGGCGTCAGCGTGTAGTCCGAAGCCCGCGCCAGAAAGGCCCGCATCTCGGCCCGCATCGGGGCGGCCTCCAGCACCGCCCCCGCCTGACGCAGCTTGGCCAGATCGAAGCTGCCTTCGCCCTTGCCCCAGACCACGCCCAGCACCTTGCGCGGGCCAAGCGGTACTTCCAGAAAATCGCCATCGCCGCAGCCGCTTTCAGGCGCAAGATAGTCCAGTACCCGGCCAATCGGCTCGCAGGTCAGAACCCCGATCCGCTCGCCCGCTTCATAGACCCGCTCGACCACCCGGCACCTCCGCTTTGTCATGGCCTAGCCGCAAAGCGCGCAGGCCTGCAAGCCCCGCGTCCGGGGCTGGCAGCCGGGGGTTTTCCACCCCCGGACCCCCGGAGAGTATTTCCAAAGGAGCAAATCCAAGACCCGTGCCCCCATTTGCTCCTTGGGAAATACTCCACGGGAGGTCTGGAGGGTGTGAAACCCTCCAGCGCCGGGGCGGAGCGCCACTGTGACCCAGTGGGCTCACTTGCCGGGGCAAACGCATTTCCTGCAACGACAAAGCCGAAAATCGGCTATAGTCGACGCAAAGCTGACCCGAGGGTGACCGCATTTGAAGATTGATCCCGACACGCGAGACCGCATCCTGGCAGAGCCCGAGGTGCTTCTTGATGATTTGGCCGTCATGCAGGCCCTGATCGGTGCCAACGAACGCGCCATGGGCTCCAACGTGGTCGACCTGCGCGGCATCGCGATGGAGCGGCTGGAGCAGCGGCTCGACAAACTGGAGGACACCCACCGCACGGTGATTGCCGCCGCCTATGAAAATCTGGCTGGCACCAATCAGGTGCACCGCGCCGTGCTGCATCTGCTGGACCCGACCACGTTCCCGGCGTTTCTGACCGCGCTGAACGCCAACGTCGCTTCGACCCTGCGGGTGGAATCGATCCGCTTCGTGGTGGAATCGCGCGCCGAAGCGGATGCCGCCCTCAGCCGGCTGTCGCCGGTGGTGCATGTCGCCCCAGCTGGCTTTGTGGGCGGGTACATGTCGGCAGGCCGCAATACCCCGACCAAGACTGTCGTGCTGCGGCAGGTCGTGCCCGCCAATGACATGCTTTATGGCGACCGGGCCGACTGGATCCGGTCCGAGGCCCTGTTGCGGCTTGATCTTGGGCCCGGGCGTCTGCCCGGCATGCTGGCCTTGGGGGCCGAGGATCCGCATCAGTTCAAGTCAACCCATGGCACAGACCTTCTGGCCTTCTTCGCCGGGGTCTTCGAACGCATCATGCGCAAATGGTTGGGCTGACCGGCTTTTCCGGCGGGATGGCG
The DNA here is from genome assembly GCF_964946895.1 of Stagnihabitans sp. Lineage (NCBI taxonomy): Bacteria > Pseudomonadati > Pseudomonadota > Alphaproteobacteria > Rhodobacterales > Paracoccaceae > Stagnihabitans > Stagnihabitans sp. The sequence goes on from NZ_CBBQHX010000014.1 coordinate 1,686, forward strand.
GACGCCCTTGCACGCTGGCTGGATCATCTGCGCGCGATAAACGGTGCGTCGCCCAAGACCATCGAGGCTTACGGGCGCGACCTTCGCGGCTTTCTGGCTTTCATTTCCCAACATCATGGTGGCGCCGAAGGGGTGATCGCGCTTGAATCCTTGCCACAAGCCGATTTGCGGGCCTGGATGGCGGCAGAGCGCGCCCGGGGGCTTTCGGCGCGGTCGCTGGCCCGATCGCTGTCGGCGGTGAAGAATTTCCTCGGCTGGCTGGCGCAGCGCCATGACTTTGACGCCACCACCGTCTTGTCGGCCCGGGGCCCGAAATTTCGCCGCAAACTGCCGCGCCCCCTGACGGTGGAGGGGGCCCGTGATGTCATCGCCGACATCGGCGCCTTTGCTGTCCGGGACTGGGTCGGCGCCCGTGACATCGCGGTGGCCACAGTGCTGTACGCCTGCGGCCTGCGGATATCGGAAGCGCTGGGGCTGACCGGCGCGGACCACCCGCTGCCGGACGTTCTGCGCATCCGCGGCAAGGGGGACAAGGACCGTCTGGTGCCCGTCCTGCCGGTGGCCAAAGACGCCGTCGCCGACTACGTGCGACTGTGCCCCTATCCGGTGGAGCGCGACAGACCCCTGTTTCGCGGTGCGCGCGGTGGCCCGCTCAACCCCCGCCTGATTGCCAAGGCGATGGAGCAGGCCCGTATGCGCCTTGGTCTGCCCGCCTCTGCCACGCCGCACGCCTTGCGGCATTCCTTCGCGACGCATCTGTTGTCCGCCGGCGGTGACCTGCGCGCCATTCAGGAACTTCTGGGCCATGCCTCGCTGTCGACCACGCAGGCCTATACCGCCGTCGATGCCGCCCGCCTGATGGAGGTTTACGACCGTGCCCATCCCCGCGCCTGATCGGCGTGGCCTGATGTTTCGACAAATGCGAACCAGATTTTCAAGCCTGAGCCTAGGGTTAGTGGCGGTTTGTCAACCATGCGGGACTATCGTGCCCCTGGTTCCAGCCGGAACCCGATCCAGAAGGAGGGTCCAAATGATCTCTGCCCTGTCCGGCAGCCCCAACGCTTCGGCGTTGCTGTCGTTATTCGCCAATCCGTCCAATTCGACCACCTCGACCGCCGCCACCCGCACCGCATCGCGCCCGCCGCCAGCCCCAGACAGGCCACCGCCCGGCGGCATGGGGGCCTCGGCCGAGTCGATGTTTGCCGCCCTTCTGAACACCTTGACCGGCAACAGCCAAAGCGCGACCAGCACCGGAACCGACAGCGATGGCGATGACGACGGTTCGACCACAGCATCAAGCTCGACCTCGACCGCAAGCACGGCTTCGGGAACCACCTCGCTGGCCGACATGCTGACCAAACTGGTCAGCGCATTGGACACCAACGGCGATGGCCAACTCAGCGCAGATGAGTTGAAGGCCGGGGCGCAGGCCCTGCAGGGGGCCGGTGGCGCAGCCCATCACCGGCATCGGCCTGACGCTGACGGCGACGGTCCGGGCGACACCTCTACCGCTGCCACGGCCGACACCAGCACCGTAACCGCCAAGGGCGCGGCCAAATCGTTGTACGAGGCGCTGTTCAGTGCCGTGACCAACGAAGCGCCCAATTCGACCTCGGTCAGTATCGGCAACGATGTCGCGCAAAAGTTCCTCGCGGCGGTCAAGATCGCCGCCTGACCCACTTTTGCCACCCGACTTGCCCGGTGGCGACCTTTTGGCCGCCACCGCCCGCTTGCAAGCAGCGGCCATTTCAGCCATCACAGGCGCATGAATATCCGCCTCAAAGCCCTTATGGTTCATCTTCTCACCGCGACGGGGTCCGTCCTGTCGATGCTCGCCATGCTGGCGGCGGTGGAGAAGAACTGGAGCATGATGTTCCTGTGGCTGGTCGTGGCCTTGATCGTCGATGGCATTGATGGTCCCTTGGCGCGACGGTATGACACGGTGGCGAACTGGCCCCTTTATGACGGCGTCCTGATGGACCTGATCGTCGACTACCTGACCTATGTCTTCATTCCGGCCTACGCGCTCTACACGCAGGGGATGTTGCCGCACTGGACCGGTTTGGCAGCCATCCTGGTGATCTGCTACGGTTCGGTGATCTATTTCTCTGACACGCGGATGAAGACCAAGGACAAAAGTTTTGCGGGCTTTCCGGCCTGCTGGAACATGGTCATTCTGGTGCTGTTCGCCATTGACCCGCCGCAGTTCGTGGTGCTGGTCACCGTCATCGCGCTGACCGTCGCGATGTTCCTGAACCTGAAATTCATCCACCCGACGCGCACCCCCCGGTGGCACGCGCTCAACCTTGGCATGGCGATTGTCTGGCTGGCCTGTGCCGCCAACGCCGCATGGGTCGATTTCAACGAGGGGATGATTGCCCACTGGGGCCTGATCCTGTCCTCGTTGTACCTGACCTTCGCGGGCATCGTGCAGCAGATTTTCCCCGCCGACGCCTCTGACCGCATCGCCTAAAGCCGGGTCAGGATCACGCCGAAGACAATCACCAAGGCCGCCAAGGCCTTGGCTTTGCTGAGCCTTTCCTTGAAGAACAGCCAGCCTATCGCCACCGCAAACAGGATCGATGTCTCGCGCAGGGCCGCCACCAGCGCAATCGGTGCCACCGTCATCGCCCAGACCGAGACGCCGTAGGCCCCATAGGACGCCGCCGCCGCGATCATGCCCGCCGTCCACGGCTTGCGCTCTCGGGGCAGGATCGACAGGCCCTTCCACGCAAGGATTCCGCTGGCAAAGAACCCGCCGTCGGCAATGAAGACCCACGCCACATAGCCCACCGGATCGCCCGCCACCCGCGCGCCGTGCCCGTCGATCAGCGTGTACAGCGCGGTCGCGCAGGCAGAGCCGAGGGCGAAGGGTATAAGCTTGCGGTTCTCATCCCCCCAAAGCACGCCGCCCGCCATCATCAGAATGCCGCAGCCCAACACCATGACGCCGGCAAACTGGTGCACGGTCAGCGGTTCCGCCAGAAACAGGGTCGAGACGACGCCCACGATCAGCGGCGCGGTTCCGCGCGCCAGCGGGTAGACCCGGCTCAGGTCGCCCCGCGCATAGGCATAGGTCAGGAAGAACTTGTAAAAGAAATGCGTACAGCCCGAGGCCAGAACCCAAGGCATCACCTCCCAGGTTGGCGCCTTGCAGAACAGTGCCACCACAACGCCGATTGGCACCTCGCCCAAGGACAGGATCACCGTCGCCCCCAGCCGAGAGGTTCCGGTCTTGATCAGCGAATTCCACAGGGCGTGCAGCAAGGCTGACCCCAGAACGGCCAGCATGATCGAAATACTCAAGGGGAGGCCCTGTCTGTTGTTGTCATAAAACTGTTACAGAAGCAGGCGACGGGCAGCAAGCCGCTGCCCCGGCTGGACTTGGCCGCAACACTCATCTGGACCGAAGGGCCGCAACTTCGCGGCCCCGCAAACACTAAAGGGACAGGCCCAGCCGCACGCCGTCTTCAATGGCCCGCTTGGCATCAATGCCCTGCGCCTCTGCCGCGCCGCCGATCAGATGGAACGCCCGACCCACCACCGTCAGGGCCTCCGCCAAGGAACGCTCGCTCTCCTGCCCGGTGCACAGCACGATGTCCGTCACCGGCAAGACCTCTTCGCGCCCGTCGCGCCGGATGCGCAGCCCGTCAGCGCCAAAGCCCAGATAGGCAACCCCGCCCAGCATCCTGACCCCCTTGGCTGCCAGATGTGCCCGGTGGATCCACCCCGTGGTCTTGCCCAAGCCCCGCCCCGGCTTTTCTGGCTTGCGCTGCAACAGCCAGACCTGCCGGGCAGGCGGGGTCGGCGCCGCCGCGGTCAGGCCGCCGGGCGACAGGCTAGGGTCCCCCACCCCCCATTCCGCCCGCCAGTCTTCCAGCCCCAGTTCGGCCCCCACCAGGGCGGTCGCCACGTCAAACCCGATCCCCCCGGCGCCGATCACCGCCACGCGGGGCCCCAGATCGCGGCCCGCCAGCGTTTCGGCATAATCCGGCGCAGTTGCTGCCCCCGGCACCTCGATCCGCCGCGGTTTCACCCCGGTCGCCAGCACCACCCGGTCAAACCCCGACAAGGCCTCCGGCACGGCGGCCGTCCCCAGCCGCACCTCCACCCCCGCCGCGCGCAGCCGCAGGGCAAACCAGTCCAGCAACCCGGCAAACTCACCCTTGCCCGGCACGCGTGCCGCCAGCCGCATCTGCCCGCCCAAAGCCTGGGTCCGCTCGAACAAGACCACGAGATGCCCGCGCTCTGCCGCTGTTGCAGCACAGGCCATCCCCGCAGCGCCCCCGCCCACCACCGCAATCCGCAAGGGCGTGGCCACAGGCTCCGCCGCGAATTCCGCCTCCCGGGCCGCCGCCGGGTTGACCAGACAGGTCGCCAGCTTTCCCGCAAACGTATGGTCCAGGCAGGCCTGATTGCAGGCGATGCAGGGTGCCGTCCGATCCGCACGCCCCGCGCGCGCCTTGGCGACAAGATCCGGGTCCGCCAGCAAAGGCCGCGCCATGGCCACCAGATCCGCCTGACCCAAGGCGAGGATCGCCTCCGCCATCGCTGCCGTGGTGATCCGGTTCGCCGCCGCCACCGGCACGCGAACCTCTGCCTTCAACCGCGCCGTCAGCCCGGCAAAAGCCCCCTGCGGAACCGAGGCCGCAATCGTCGGCACCCGCGCCTCGTGCCAGCCAAAGCCCGAGGTGAACAGGTCGACCTGCGGCTCCAGGGCCTTGGCCAAATCCACCGTCTCGGCCCAGAAACTGCCCTCCGGCACCAGATCGGCCAGGGAAATCCGGTAGATCAGCAGAAAATCCCGCCCCACTGCCGCCCTGACCCGATCGACCACGGCCAAAGGCAAGCGCCGCCGCGCCGCGGTCGAGCCGCCCCAGTCATCGGTGCGCCGGTTGACCCTCGGGCTCAGGAACTGGTTGAGGAAATATCCCTCCGACCCCATGATCTCGACCCCGTCATACCCCGCCTCCCGCGCCCGTGCGGCGGCCATGGCAATGTCGGAAATCTGCCGCTCGATCCCGGCTTCATCCAGTGCCGCCGGCGTGAAGGGGGAGATCGGTGACCGCACCGCCGAGGCCGAGACGCAGTCCTTGCCAAGGGCATAGCGCCCGGCATGCAGAACCTGCATCGCAATCAGCCCGCCCGCCGCATGAACGGCCTGCGTGACCTGGCGATGGTGCGCCACGTCCTCGGCGTCAAACAGCCCCGCCGCCCCCGCAAACACCCCACCCTCACGGTTGGGCGCCATGCCCCCGGTCACGATCAGCCCAACCCCGCCCTCCGCCCGTCGCGCATAGAACCGCGCCGCCTGCTGCCAGTCGCCGCGCTCTTCCAGCCCGGTGTGCATCGACCCCATCACCACCCGGCTTTGCAGGGTCACCGCCCCCAAGGCCAATGGCGCCAACAGATGAGGATATTCCGTCATGACCGCCTCCCGCCCCTGCTCAGCCCCGCTTCAGGCAAAGTGCTCTGACATTTGCGCCTTGCCAAATACTCCCGCCAGAGGCCCTTCCGCCGAGCCGGTTGGCGGCACGCCAGAGGCGAGACAAAAGCCATGCGCGGCACGCGCGCCTTTTGACACCGGTCCTCAAGCTCACGTCCCTCGTGGCTTGGCGCGCAAGGTGGGCTCTGCCACCGTCGGGTCCTCGGGCCAGGGGTGCCGAGGATACTGCCCCCGCATGTCCTTCCTCACATCGGCATAAGAAGAGCGCCAGAACCCCGGAATGTCCATCGTCACCTGAATGGTCTTGTGCCCCGGCGACAGCAATTGCACCCGCAGCGGCAGCCGCCTGATCCCCACCACGGGATGCAGCGTCACGCCGAACATCTCTTGCAGCCGCACCTCGATGCCCGGCACCTCGCCGTCATAATCAATCGGCACCTGCCGCCCCAGCGGGGTCTCGAAATGCGCCGGCGCCAAGCGGTCCATTTCCGCCGCCTGGTCCCAGGTCAGCCGGGATCGCAGCGCCTCGGTCAAATCCAAAGCCTTCAGGTCGCTTTCGGTCCGCGCCTTGGTCAGATAGGGCAAAAGCCACCCGCCCTCCGCCAACAGCCCCGCATCACTGACATCCGGCCACCCTCCGCCCGAAGCCAGCGCAATCCGCGCCCGCAACCGCCGCGCCGCCCGGCTCCACGGCAGGCCCAGAACCCGAAGGCCCTCGAAGGCTGCCAAAGCCACGGCTTCCGCCGGCGCATCCCAATGCCGCTCCTCCAGCACCAGCGCCCCCAGCATCTCCTGTCGGCGCGAGACCACCCGCCCATCGCGCCGCGACCATTCACAAATCTCACGCCACGCCATCCGGTCGGCGTAAAGTGCGCGCAGTTCGCTGTCGCTCAACGCCACCGCCTGCCGCACCATCGCCTCCCGGGGGTCGCCGTCCAGATCAGTCGCCACGATCAGCCGAGCCCCTGCCAAAGGCGTCCCCGGCGCCATCGCCGCCCCCTTGCCGCCCGACAAGAGCCAGCGCGGCGCATCCCCCTTGCGCCGCAACCCGATCCGGTCCGGATAAGCCAAAGCCGCCATCTGCCCCAGACTGAAATCGCCGTCCTTGCCCGGCACCGCCCGCACAAGCCGCTTGGCCTCCGCCTTGATCCGCTCCAGCACCGGCCGTGCCGCGGGCCAGGGATGATCCGCCTCATAGGACCGAAGATCCCGTACTGCCTTCATCCGCAAGGCAAGGTCCGGCGGCGCTCCCTTCAACGGATCGCGCTCCTCCATCAGCGCCGCCAAGGGCGCCGCCCCCGGCCCCGCCAGCATCAGCATATGCGCCAGCCTTGGATGCAGCGGCAAAGCCGCCAAAGCCCGTCCATGCGGCGTGATCCGCCCGCCTGAGTCCAAAGCCCCCAACTCCTCCAGCAAAGCCCGCGCCTCTGCCATCGGCCCGGGCGGCGGTACCGTCAGAAACGGCAGCGCATCGCCACCCCAAAGCGCCAGCTCCAGCGCCAGTCCCGCCAGATCCGCCGCCTCGATCTCGGCCGGCGGATGCAAGGCCAGCCCGCCTTCCTCGCCCTTGGTCCAAAGCCGGTAGCACACCCCCTCCGCCACCCGCCCGGCCCGGCCCCGGCGCTGTTCGGCCTCGGCCTTGGTCACCCGCTCGGTCACCAGCCGCGACATGCCCGAGGACGGATCAAACCGCGCCCGCCGCGCCCGCCCGCCATCCACCACGATGCGAATGTCCGGCAAGGTCAGCGAGGTTTCCGCGATCGAGGTCGCCAGCACCACCCGCCGCCCGCTCACCGGCCCCAAAGCCGCCCGCTGTGCCGCAAACTCCATCGCGCCGAACAGGGGCAAGACGACACAGCCCGGCACCCGCCCCGCCAAGGCCGCCTCTACCCGTCTGATCTCGCCCTCTCCCGGCAGAAACGCCAGCAACCCACCCTCCGGCACCGCCTCCAGCGCCTCAAGGATCAGCCCTGTCATCGCGGCCTCATAGCGGACTGAGGCGTCCAGACTGCGCCCCAACCAGCGCGTCTCCACCGCAAAAGCCCGCCCCTCCGAGGTGACAACCGGCGCGTCCCCCATCAAAACCGCCACCGGGCCCGCGTCCAGCGTGGCCGACATCACCACCAGAACCAGATCGTCCCGCAGCGCCCCCCGGATCTCCAAGGCCAGCGCCAGTCCTAGATCGGCGGCCAAGGACCGCTCATGGAACTCGTCGAAAATGACCGCACCCACCCCGGCCAGTTCCGGGTCCGACTGGATCATCCGCGTAAGGATCCCCTCGGTCACCACCTCGATCCGGGTCGAGGTTCCAACCTTGGCCTCCCCCCGAATGCGATATCCCACGCTGGCCCCCACCGCCTCGCCCAAGGTCTCCGCCATGCGCTCCGCCGCCGCCCGCGCGGCCAGCCGCCGCGGCTCCAGCATGACGATCCGCCCCGGGATCAACCCAGAGGCCAGCAGATCCAGTGGCACCCGCGTGGTCTTGCCCGCCCCCGGCGGCGCCTGCAGCACCACCATGCCACGCCTAGCCACCGCCGCCCGGACCTGCGGCAACACCTCGTCAATCGGCAACGGGGCAGGGGGCGGGGGGGCAGGGTTCTGGCTCATGCCCCCTTATCGCGGCCCGCTCCGCCGCACTCAACCCCCAGCCTCGGCCTGCTGCATCAAGGCCGGGAGGGTTTCACACCCTCCTGGACCCTCCCGTGGAGTATTTCTCAAGGAGCAAATGCAACAACCCCTCTCTTCCCATTTGCTCATTGCCAAATACTCCCGCCGGAGGCCCTGAGGCCGCCACGTGCGCGCGCCATGAAGCCCGTCACAGGCGGCGCAGCCTGCGCCCCCGCCCCGCTTGCGGGGAGGGCCGGGGAGGGGGGCGGCGGCGGCGGCAGGCCCGCGCCTGCGGCAAGATGCCAAAGCCGGCCTCTGGCCAATTCCCGCGCCCTGGGGCAAGGTTGCGGCGCGGAGGGCAGGGATGGACGTGCAGGAACTGGCAAAGGCCGTGCAGGCGGGCGACCGGCGGGCGCTGGCCCGTGCGATCACCTTGGTGGAAAGCGGGCGGGCGGATCATCGGGCGCAGGCTTTGGCCTTGATCGGCGCGCTGGGACGTGACCGTCAGGCGCTGCGGCTGGGTCTGTCGGGGACGCCCGGGGTCGGCAAATCTTCCTTCATCGAGAGCTTTGGCCTCATGCTGACCGCACGCGGCCTGCGCGTTGCCGTGCTGGCGGTCGACCCTTCCTCCGCCCGCACCGGCGGCTCGATCCTCGGCGACAAGACGCGGATGGAGCGTCTTTCGCGCGACCCGCTTGCCTTCATCCGCCCCAGCCCCAGCCGCACAGAACTGGGCGGCGTGGCACGGCGCACCCGCGAAGCGGTGGCGCTGTGTGAAGCGGCGGGCTTCGACGTCATCCTGATCGAGACCGTCGGCGTCGGCCAATCCGAAACCGTCGTGGCGCAGCTGTGCGATGTCTTCCTGCTACTTCTGGCCCCGGCTGGCGGCGATGAACTTCAAGGCGTCAAGCGCGGCATCATGGAGATGGCCGACATCCTTCTGATCAACAAGGCCGACGGCCCCTTGCTGGCCACCGCCAACCGCACCCTTGCCGAATATGCCGGCGCCCTGCGCCTTCTGCGCCACCGCCCGCAAGACCCTGAGGGATTTCCCACGGCCCTCACCGTCTCGGCGCTCGAACAGCGCGGCCTGACCGAGGTTTGGGACAAGGTCCAGGATCTCGCCACCTGGCGCCGCACAAACGGCCATTGGCAGGCCTCCCGCGCCGAACAGGCGCGGCACTGGTTTGATCAGGAGGTCCGGCAGGGCCTCCTTTCGGCCCTCTCGCGCGAGCCGGCCAAAGGCCTGATGCAAAGCCTGGGGGATCAGGTTGCTGCGGGCCAGCAGACGCCCGAAGCCGCCGCCGTCCAGCTTCTGCGGCTTCTGGGGCGATAAAGCGTGTGGTTGGGCAAATGCGTGGGGGTGAATCGCTTGACGCCACCGGGAAAGCCGCTTACACGCCATCAATCGAATTCGGACGCCGCCACTTTGGCGGTGCTCTGTCGTCTTGACACACGAAGGAACACCACAATGTCGCGCGTCTGCGAACTCTCGGGCAAGGGCCCGATGTCCGGCAACAAGATCAGCCATGCCAACAACAAGACCCGTCGGCGCTTCCTGCCGAACCTGAACGAAGTCACCCTGATTTCGGACGCTTTGGGTCGCAGCTTCCAACTGCGGATTTCCGCAGCCGCCCTGCGCTCGGTCGACCACCGCGGCGGGCTTGACGCCTTCCTGCTCAAGGCCAAGGATGACGAACTGTCCTCCGACGCTCTGGCGATCAAGAAGGAAGTCGTGAAGGCACAAGTCACCGCCGCCTGATCCGGGCAGCGTGATCCACGACCTTTGATCCCTTTGGATTGACGTTGAAAGCCCCTTTGCCGTCTGGCAACGGGGCTTTCGCTTGTTCTTGCCCGGCGTCTTGACTAAAACCCCGCCATGCGCACGATGCTGGCCCTCTTTCTGTCGTTGATCCTGTCCCTGGCCTCGCAGTCCGAGGCCGTGGCGCGATCGGAAATGGCAGGGGCCACCGATCAGGTCCTGTGCGGTGCCTTGGGGGCCACCCATGTCGTGCTGGATGCGGCAGGCCATGCGATCCACGGTCGGCCCTGCACCCATTGCCTTGCCGCCGCCGTGGTTGCCGACGTTTCCGCTCCGGTCACGATGCCCTTGGCGCCGATCACCCGCAGCCTGCGGCTGGCTTTGCCGCGTGCCCTGCATGCCGTGGCCCTGCGCGTCCTGTCCCCCACGGCCCGCGCCCCACCTGTCCTCCTGGCCTGAACCCCATCCCTTTTCAGATCTTTCGAGGACACCATGACCCTGACCCGTCTTGCCGCCATCGCGGCCCTTATGGCCTTTCCGCTTTTTGCCCTGCCCGCCGCTGCCCACAACGGCGTGCATATCCTGGACCCCTATGCCCGGGTCATCGGCCCCTCGGGCGCAGCTTTCTTCCGCATCATGAATCATGAAACGACGGACGATACGCTTTTGTCCGCCACCAGTCCCGACGCGGGCATGGTCATGCTGATGAACGACACTGCCGACGCCAAGGGCGTCATGCAGATGACGGCAGTTCCCGAAGGCTTCGTCGTCAAGGCCCAGGACGTCCGGCTGCTGGCCAGCGCGGGCGACCATGTCATGCTGATGGACCTCAAGCACCCGATCAAGCAGGGCGATACGCTGACCCTTGTGCTGACGTTCAAGACCGCGGGCGAGGTCACGGTGACCGTCCCCGTGGACAACAAGCGCCTGACCGAGTCCGGGGCGGGCCCCACCCCGCATGATGCCGAATCGGCCGACAAGGACTGACCTGTCCCCGCCACCCCCGTTGCGCTTTGGCCAATTTTGCGCCAAGCCGGGGAAAATCCCGCCCTCCGGCCGCCCCGGGGGGCTGACCAGCTAGGCCCGGCCATGACCCCGTTTCACCTGATCCCTGACGCCTTGACCCCGGCAGACTGCGACGCGCTGGTGGCGCTCTGCCAAGCCGGCCCGATGAAGGATGCGGGGCTGGTGCGCCAGACCACCGCCCACCAGATCCGCCGGGCCGAACTGTCCTGGCTTGACGACCTGCCCGAGGCGGCCTGGGTGATGGACCGCATGATGCGCCTGACCGCAGCCGCCAACCGCGCGGCCTTCGGTTTTGACCTGACCGATTTCGCCGAAAGCGCCCAGGTCGCCCGCTATGGTTCCGAGCGTGAGGGGCATTTCGACTGGCATTCCGACATCGGGGCAGGGGCCTTGGCCGCCAGGCGCAAACTGACCATCGTCGTGCAACTGTCCGATCCCGCCGATTACGCGGGCGGCACGCTGGAACTGCGTCCCGACAGCAATGTCCGTCAGGCGCCGCGCGATCGGGGGACTGCCATCGTTTTCCCCAGCTTCGTTCTGCACCGGGTAACACCTGTCACCTCTGGCACCCGCTGGTCGCTGACCCTATGGTCGCATGGCCCAGCCTTTCGTTAGCCCAGCCTTTCGGGAGGCCAGCCTTCTGCTAAGATGGGCAGATTGCCCATCCTGCCTTGTCCCATCCGTTGCTTTGGCCGCAGCGGACCATGACCGCGAAAGGTTGCCATGCCAAGCCAAGCCGCCCCCACCGACCGCACCCGCCTGCGCCGCATGTCCCACAAGGGCGCGCATGACGCGGCGACGCTGCACGCCATCCTGGACGCCAGCCCGGTGGCCCATGTCGGTTATGTCGTGAACGGTGCGCCGCATGTCACCCCCACCCTGCAATGGCGCGAGGGCGACCGTGTCTACTGGCACGGCTCAGCCGCCAGCCGCTTCCTGCGCGCCATCGAGGGCAAGCAGGCCTGCCTGACCGTCACGCTGACCGATGGCCTTGTTCTGGCGCGGTCGGGCTTTGAACACTCTGTCCTCTACCGCTCGGCCATGCTGTTCGGCGCCGTCCGGATCGTGTCCGACCCGGCGGAAAAGGAAGCGCGCCTGAAAGAGATGATGGACCAGATGTTCCCCGGCCGCTGGCCCCAGTTGCGCCCGATGACAGCGCAGGAATTGAAGGCCACCACGATCCTGACCATGCCGATTGACGAGGCCTCGGCCAAGGTCGCCACCGGCATGCCCGATGACCCGCCCGAGGATCGCGCCTGGCCGATCTGGGCCGGCATCGTGCCGGTGATCACCACGCTTGGCACACCGCAGCCCGCGCCCGATTGCGTGCCGGGCATGGCGCTGCCGCAGGTGAAGTTCGGCTGACCTCAGCCCGAGCAGGCCATCTGCGCCTGTTGGCCAAAGGTTACATACCGCGCCCAAAAGGCATCATCCTTTTGGCTTTGCGACATGTGAACCTGCTGCGCGCGGTCCGGGTCCTTGAAGAAGGTCGCCGCCAACCGCTGGTCATTGCCGCCCAGCGTGATGTCAGCCACCTGCTGGATGCAGGAACACAGGTTGCGGTTCACGCCATCGCGCTTGGACTGCAGGCAGGCGCTTTCAATCGGCCCGGCCGCGGCGGCCCCGGCCATATACATCAACGAAAGGACCGTGAAACCGGCCCCGAACAGGATCTTGCTCATCATTCTGCCTCATGCCGCAAGGTCGGATCACGCCCGCCTCACTGGTTTTTGTTGACCGCATTGTATCGATTCGGAACACATTTTTCAACCCACCCAAGGGTTTGTGCGGAAACCCGCCACATCTTCTGGATATGGCAGAGCGGTGCGCGCAGGCCACAAGATACGGTGCCGTGATCGCCGATCAGCCCACCAGACTGCCCGCCGTCAGGCCAGAGACGATTCTGCGCTGAAACACCAGAACCAGCCCCACGATCGGCGTGGTCACGATGACAGAGGCCGCCGCCATCTCTTGCCACGCCGTCGGGCTGATCATTGTCATGGCCACCGGCACCGTCCGCACCGTCTCGCTGATCGTCAGGGTCAGCGCGAACAGAAACTCGTTCCACGATCCGATGAAGGTCAAAAGCCCCGTTGTCACCAGGGCAGGCACCAGAAGCGGCAGAAAGATCCGCGTCACCACCACCCAAGGTGTCGCGCCATCAATGATCGCCGCCTCCTCGATCTCCACCGGCAGACCCCGCATGAAGGTTGTCAGCAGCCAGACCGAGAAGGGCAGCGTGAACACCGTCTGCGCCACCACCATCGACCAGATCGTGTTGTACAGGCCCCAGAACCGCACCATCTCGAACATGCCCGCCAGCACCGCGACCTGCGGAAACATCGACACCGACAGGATCGTGACCAGCAGCAACCCGCGCCCCCGGAACCGAACCCGCCCCAGCGCATAGGCCGCCATCACCGCCAGCACCAAAGAGGCGGCCACCACCACAACCGCCACAAACACCGAATTGGCCAGCGAGGTCAGAAAGATCGGCTGCTGCAAGACAGATGCATAGTTGGCCAGGTTCAGCCCCTGCGGCCAGTAATGCACCTCGAACTGGCCCTGATCCGTCGCAAAGCTGGTGACAAAGGTGTAATAGAACGGAAACAGGCTGACGGTGACGATCAGCGCCACGCACAGATAAAACCCCATCGCCTTGACCCAGCGCATCCCGTCATCCTCTTCGGACCCTGCGCCCCGCCTATAGGGCGCGCCCAAAGGATTGGAAAGCGCCCCCCTTCCCCCCCCAAGGACAACCCGCTATACGCGGGCGCATGACCCAGCTTGATCGCATCCGCAACTTCTCCATCGTGGCCCATATCGACCACGGCAAATCCACCCTCGCTGACCGGTTGATCCAGTCAACGGGCACTGTCGCCGACCGCGACATGAAAGCCCAGTTGCTGGACTCGATGGATATCGAGCGCGAGCGCGGCATCACGATCAAGGCCAACACGGTGCGCCTGAACTACCGCGCCAAGGATGGGCTGGACTATGTCCTGAACCTGATCGACACCCCCGGCCACGTCGACTTCGGCTACGAAGTCAGCCGCTCGATGCGTGCCGTCGAAGGCTCCCTGCTGGTCGTCGACGCCTCCCAGGGCGTCGAAGCCCAAACACTGGCCAACGTCTATCAGGCGCTGGATGCCGGCCACGAAATCGTCCCCGTCCTGAACAAGATCGACTTGCCCGCCGCTGAACCCGAGCGGATCCGCCAGCAGATCGAAGACGTCATCGGTCTTGACGCGTCCGACGCCGTCCTGATCTCCGCCAAATCCGGCCTTGGGATTCCGGATGTGCTGGAGGCCATCGTCACCCGCCTCCCCGCCCCCAAAGGCGACGCCAATGCGCCCCTGAAGGCCATGCTCGTCGACAGCTGGTACGACGCCTACCTCGGCGTCGTCGTCATGCTCCGCGTCATGGACGGGGTCGTCCGCAAAGGCGACCGCATTCGCATGATGCAGACCAACGCCGTCTACGGCATCGAAAAGCTCGCCGTCCTGAAACCCCAGATGGTTGACATTGCCGAGCTTGGGCCAGGCGAAATCGGCATCTTCACCGCCCAGATCAAGCAGGTCCGCGACACCCGCGTCGGCGACACCGTCACCCACGAACGCAAGGGCTGCCTTGAACCGCTCCCCGGCTTCAAACCCGCCCAACCCGTCGTCTTCTGCGGCCTCTTCCCCGTTGACGCCGCCCAGTTCGAAGACCTCCGCGACGCCATCGAAAAGCTCTCCCTCAACGACGCCTCCTTCTCGACCGAAATGGAAACCTCCGCCGCCCTCGGCTTCGGCTTCCGCTGCGGCTTCCTCGGCCTCCTCCACCTCGAAGTCATCCGCGACCGGCTGGAGCGCGAGTACAACCTCGAACTCATCACCACCGCGCCCTCCGTGGTCTTCCACCTCTACATGAAAGACGGCGAGGTGCGCGACCTGCACAACCCCGCCGACATGCCCGACCTCACCTTCGTCGACCACATCGAAGAGCCCCGCATCAAGGCCACGATCATGGTCCCCGACGAATATCTCGGCGACATTTTGAAACTCTGCCAGGACCGCCGCGGCATCCAGATGGACCTCTCCTACGCCGGCACCCGCGCCATGGTCGTCTATGACCTGCCCCTGGCCGAGGTCGTCTTCGACTTCTACGACCGCCTGAAATCGGTCTCCCAAGGCTACGCCTCCTTCGACTACGTCCTGTCGGAATACCGCGAGGATTTCCTTGTGAAAATGTCGATCCTCGTCAACGACGAGCCCGTCGACGCCCTCTCGATGATGGTCCACCGCGACCGCGCCGAGATGCGCGGCCGCGCCATGGTCGAGAAGCTGAAAGACCTGATCCCCCGCCACATGTTCAAGATCCCGATCCAGGCCGCGATCGGCGGCCGCGTGATCGCCCGCGAAACCCTGTCCGCCATGCGCAAGGACGTGACCGCCAAATGCTACGGCGGCGACGCGACCCGCAAGAAAAAGTTGCTGGAGAAGCAGAAAGAGGGCAAGAAGCGCATGCGCCAGTTCGGGAAGGTGGAAATCCCTCAGGAGGCGTTCATCTCGGCGTTGAAGATGGATAATTGACGGTACGAAGAAAGGTCGGATCTGCCAATGATCCGACCTTTATCAATCCTCAACAAGTTCAATTTTATTGAACTGATTCAGCCGGTTCAGCGACTTCGCGGTGAGTTATCACTGCCCAAAGCTGGCTTGTCGGACGCGGGTTGACGGTTCCTTTTCTGTCGTCGAAGAAGTGCATTTCTTCACCTACAAGTCCCTTGAACCGCCTAATACGCAGCCCCGACTGGAACTGACCAGGCCCATCGATCACGACGAATGCGCCAGTCTTCAGCTTTTTGGCGTAACTTGCGTCCACACGCTCTGCCATAGCTCGAGTGCCGTTCTTGAGGCCAAACTCCGAACAAGAGTCGCCGTCAACGCGTACAACGATCGTGTTGCTCGAAATCGGCAACGGCTTGTCGTCAGCACCAAGAAGCCGATTGAAAAGTCCCAACCTGTGTCCCATTGGGCGCTTGCCGTCAAATGCCTTCTGACGCGAAGCGTGAGCGGTATATTCGCGAGGCGCGCTCCATTCGGCAGCGGCAACGACCAACAGCCCAATGACGAGTAATATAATCGACATTTCGATGCTCCTCTGTTTGAGCAGGATTAGACCTGAGCCGAACTCGGGTCAAGCGGTTCCATATGAACGTTCCGAACGTAGGACAATCCACGCACAGCGATGATACATATGCACGCTACGATCATAATCCACCCCGATTCGCTTCCTGCGCTCGGATTGAACGCTGGAAACAAACCTACCGCGATAACATAAACGATGATTGAAGCTGCCAAGATCACTAAGCCCCGGCCAGCCATTCGGTCCCGAACTTTGTGGTCTTTCAGAACCCCTACGATAATGAAGATGTCTGCGAACAGAAGCACTGGTAGTAGCAGTCGTTCCCAG
Source organism: Stagnihabitans sp. (assembly GCF_964946895.1). Classification (NCBI taxonomy): domain Bacteria; kingdom Pseudomonadati; phylum Pseudomonadota; class Alphaproteobacteria; order Rhodobacterales; family Paracoccaceae; genus Stagnihabitans; species Stagnihabitans sp. The sequence continues at coordinate 17,987 of NZ_CBBQHX010000014.1, forward strand.
CCCGAAACAAACTCGTGAGCGAGCCCCGGTATGTTTGCGGACATCGCGGCAATCGGAAACGCAACAAGCAGTGCAAATCCCAACCAGATGCAGGCCGCCCCCCAAGGAGCGATCCAGCGCCAAAACCGACCCAAACCAGATTTCAACCTACTCGAATCCCAAGACATCCAATTAACTCCAGCCAACCTTCCGACCTTCTACGTCGGGCGGACGAAGAAATTCAAGGTCACCGTAATAGTCTATTGCGCATGTGTCTCCCGCGCCACGTGAACGGGCCATGACAACAGGGTCCTTGTCGAACACCTCACCCCACCCTACCGCACCCGAAACCACCCCTCCGGCTCGCCCTTCATCCCCTCTTCGGCATGGCGCTGCTGCAAAATCTCCGCCATCCGCGCCCGCGCCTTGGCTTCTGGCGGCGGCCCCTCGTCCTCCCAATCCTCCCCCAAACTCCGCGCCGTCGCCCCGAACGCCGGCTTGCCCGCGTCATGCAACTCCTCGCGCTTGCGGTAATGCGCCAAAGTCTCCGCCCCTTTGATCACCCCCGCCAGCCGCGCATGCATGTAGCTTTTCAAGACCGCGTTGATGCGCGGCCCATAGCCTCGCCCATCGACTTGAAGAATTTCACCACATCGGCCTCCAGCCGCAGGTTGACCTTGACGCCCGCCGCTTCCGGCGTGGCGCGGGCGATCTGGTGCCACTCCTCCGGGATGCGGCCGGTCATTTCGATGGTGTTGTGCAGGTCCCACTCCAGCCGACGCATCACGTCCGCCATATAGGTGTAGTGCCGGGTCTGCGTCGCGGTCTGGTGCTTGAGATCGGTCATGGTGCCCTCCTGCGGGCAGGATAGGGCAGGGCGGTTAATCATTCCCGACCAAGACGCGCGTAGAGACGGAAGGAAGACGTAAAGAAGACAAAAGCAAGACCGCCCGGTTTTCTTAACCCCAAATTAACCTAAAGGTGAGAAACCACCGCCATGCGCCTGATTTTCCTCATCCTTCTGCTGGCTGCCTGCAGCGCCTCTCCGGCGCCTTTGATGATGGGCGCGCCAAAGGTTACCGTGACGGTCGGTGCCCATGATTACACCGTCTGGCGCCGCGAAAACGCGTTTGAGGTGGTGCGGATGGGCTATGCCACCCGCGCCGAACAACCCGCCGTGCAGGCCACGATGCTCGCGGTGGTGGAGCGGGTGACGGGCTGCAAACCCCATGTGGATCAAGGGGATAGCGCAGAGATGCGGGGCACGCTTACGGCTTGTAAATGAACAACTTGTAGCCGGCATAGACGCCCGCCGCGCCAAACAGCAGGCCCCAGAACGGATTGCCCGTCCAGAATTCCATACAGGCCCAGCCCAGCGGCAGGACCGTTGTCGCCACCCTGACCCAAGTCCTTGAAAACATCGGATGATCCGGGTCAATCAGCGGCTTGCGCGGCGTCATGCCAGACCACCGGTCCAAAGTGGCGCCCAAGCCGGATGCCGTTCAGTCATGTCCAGTTCCCCCATGCCGGTTTGCCGCAGGAAGACCCGATCCCGCCCGCCACTTCAACCCCGAATGTCACACAAGCCCTTGGGGGTCAGCTGCAATAGCTGCCCGGATGTTGCATCTGCGAGCAGGCCTTGGCCTTGGTCGCCTGGAACGAGGAGGCCGCGGGGGTGAACAGCGGCCGCGCATCGACCGGCGTGTTCATCTGCTGGGCGACCTGCGTGTAGCCTTGCCCGCTGTCCTGCGCCTGTTGGGCGCCCAGATTGGCTGCCTTGGCGATTTGCGCCAGCTGCGCCTCGCGTTTCTTGGGGTCATCGGCCGCCGAGGGAGAGCGCAGCAAGGCCACCCGCAACTCGTCATTCAGATGCGAGGCGCTGGTCTTCTGCCGCCGCGCCTCGGCCGCAGCGCGGGCCTGAACCTCGGCCTTGCGGGCCTTATCACTTGCATTTGTCTTGGTAATTTCGTTCTGCACGCTCAGCCAATAGCCCGCCAGGCCGCCGGCCATCGCCCCGGCAACCGTGCCCCCCGTGCGGCTGGCGCCGGTGTTCTTGGCCAGAAGATTGCCCAGAAGTGCGCCCACAAGGGCCCCGGCAACCACGGTTTGCGTGCGCCTGGCCCGGATCACATCGGCCTGACACAGCAGCGCCTCTGATTCGAGCCGGGGGGCCTGACAGTTCAAGGTCTGCGCCACGCCCGGTCCCGCCACGAGCGAGACCCCGATCACAAGGGACAAAGTCCAGTTGAGAATCCCACGCATCGTCGTCTCCTCGCTGATTTCTTGCAGAATGTCCGCAAAGCGGCCCGTTTTCAATCTCTTTGCCGATGATCGCACGGTCGCCATTAAGAGGGCGTTAAGCGGTTCGGGGTAGAGTTGGGCACAGACCGGAAGAATGCCGCCCTAATGCCGCCGCTTGTTGCCGCCCCGCTGTCCCGCACGCCCTGCGGTAGAGCGTCCGGATTTCGAAACCGCTTCCTCGACCGCCTCTTCAATCACGCTCTGCCGCGCAAGGGGATCATCCGCTACTGCAAGCTCGACAGCCTCCAGACGTTTGACTTCGTCGCGCAGTCTCGCGGCTTCTTCGAATTCCAAGTTCTCGGCCGCTTTGCGCATCTGCAGGCGCAAACCTTCCAGATGGGCGGCAAGGTTCTGACCGACGTTGGCCTTTTCGACCTTGGCCGTGATGCGCGCCTGATCGGTGTCACCTTGCCACAGGCCGTGAAGCACGTCCTCGACGTTTTTCTTGACGGTTTGCGGGGTGATGCCGTGTTCCAGGTTATAGGCAACCTGTTTCGCCCGCCGCCGGTCGGTTTCACCCATCGCCCGTTCCATGCTGCCGGTGATGCGGTCGGCGTACATGATGACGCGGCCCTCTTCATTGCGCGCCGCCCGCCCGATCGTCTGGATCAATGAGGTTTCCGAGCGCAGGAAGCCTTCCTTGTCGGCATCCAAAATGGCCACCAGACCGCACTCCGGAATGTCCAACCCCTCGCGCAGCAGGTTGATGCCCACCAGCACATCGAACGCCCCCAGCCGCAAATCCCTCAGGATTTCAATGCGTTCCAACGTGTCGATGTCAGAGTGCATATAGCGGATGCGGATGCCCTGTTCGTGCATGTAGTCGGTCAGATCCTCCGCCATCCGCTTGGTCAGCGTTGTCACCAGTGTCCGCATGCCGCGCAAAGACACCTTGCGCACCTCGTCCAGCAGGTCATCCACCTGCATCTCGACAGGACGGATCTCCACGATCGGATCGACAAGACCGGTCGGCCGGATCACCTGTTCAACAAACACGCCACCCGCCTGCTCCAGTTCCCAGGCCGCTGGAGTTGCGGACACAAACACCGATTGCGGGCGCATCGCGTCCCATTCCTCGAACTTCAACGGCCGGTTGTCCATGCAAGAGGGCAGGCGGAACCCGTGCTCGGCCAGCGTCATCTTGCGCCGGAAGTCGCCTTTGTACATGCCGCCGATCTGCGGCACGGAAACGTGGGATTCGTCTGCAAAAACAATGGCATTGTCGGGGATGAACTCGAACAGCGTCGGCGGCGGCTCACCGGGCGCGCGGCCTGTCAGGTAGCGGGAATAGTTCTCGATCCCGGCGCAGGCCCCCGTTGCCTCGATCATCTCGACGTCGAAATTGGTGCGCTGTTCCAGCCGTTGCGCCTCCAGCAGCTTGCCCTCCGTCACAAAGCGGTCAAGCGTCTGCTGCAGTTCGAATTTGATTCCCTTGACCGCCTGTTGCAGCGTCGGCCGGGGTGTCACGTAGTGCGAGTTGGCATAGATGCGGATTTGCTTGAAGACATCCGTCTTTGCCCCGGTCAACGGGTCAAATTCTATAATCGCTTCAAGCTCTTCCCCGAAGAAAGAAAACCGCCAGGCCCGGTCTTCCAAGTGCGCCGGCCACAGTTCGATCGTGTCGCCACGCACCCGGAACGACCCGCGCGCGAAGGCCATCTCGTTGCGCCGATAGGCCTGCGCGACCAGTTCGGCGATCACTTTGCGCGGGTCATAGCTTTGCCCCACGATCAGGTCCTGCGTCATCGCCGAATAGGTCTCGACCGAACCTATGCCATAGATGCACGACACCGAGGCGATGATGATCACATCGTCCCGTTCCAGCAGCGCCCGGGTGGCCGAATGGCGCATCCGGTCGATCTGTTCGTTGATCTGGCTTTCCTTCTCGATATAGGTGTCGGTGCGGGCGACATAGGCTTCGGGCTGGTAGTAGTCGTAGTAGCTGACGAAATATTCCACCGCGTTCTCGGGGAAAAACCCTTTGAATTCAGCATACAGCTGCGCGGCCAGCGTCTTGTTCGGCGCAAGGATGATGGCCGGGCGTTGGGTTTCCTCGATCACCTTGGCCATGGTGAAGGTCTTGCCTGTGCCCGTGGCGCCCAGCAGAACCTGATCATGGTCGCCCGCCAGAACGCCCTTGGAAAGTTCAGCAATCGCCGTGGGTTGGTCGCCCGCCGGCTGAAACGGCGAGTGCATGACAAAGCGCCGCCCACCCTCCAGCTTGGGGCGGGTCAGCACCTCGGGGCGCGCGGCAAGGGCGTTGGAATTGTTGTGCGGCATGGTGATTCCCTTCCGGGGCGATACGCAGTCAATCTATTCCGTTTTTGTTCCCATTAAAGGGGGTGGTTAACGATGGCGTAACGCCTCTTGCGGCAAGGTAAAGAAAAGCGGATCAACTTTAGGGAAAAAGCGGTTCAAAGGTGCAGCTTTCGGTTGAAAATTGGTCGTCCTCGGGGCAGATTGGCCCGGCAAGCAGCAAACACTGTCGGCTGGTCGCACCACACACCCCACCCCACTCCCAGTGGCCAGCCGACAGCATCTTGCCTTTAGCCCCCATTTTCGGAATAAAGCAGCAGCCCTGATCTCGTGAGGTTTTTCATGCGCGCGCGCATCTACCAACCCGCCAAGACTGCCATGCAGTCCGGCACCGCCAAAGCCAAAGGCTGGGTGCTGGAGTTTGCTCCCGCCACCGCTCGTGAAGTGGACCCATTGATGGGATGGACCTCTTCCGATGACATGGAAGCTCAGGTGCGCCTGCGCTTTGACAGCCGGGAAGCCGCGGAAGATTATGCCACGGCACGGGGCATCGAATTCGACGTCGTCGATCCGCACTCCCGGCGGCCCAACATCCGCCCCGGCGGCTATGGCGAGAATTTTGCCACCAACCGCAAAGGTGTCTGGACTCACTGAACGTTCTGGCCCCGGTTTCCGCGGCCCTTTGAATTTAACGGAGATTGTCATGAAAAAACATGCTCTTGCACTTGTTCCCCTTCTTATGGCCTCCGCTGCGGTGGCACAGCCTGCTACTGAAGACGGTGCCGCGCATCTGACGCAGGTGTTTCAGACCTACCTTGGCACCACCGCCGGGCTGGTCACGGTGGCCGCCAATGGCGACACCTATGCCCTGACGCTGGATGCGGCACCGTTGATCGCGCAGGCCAAGGACAGCGGCCTGACCGGCAGCGTGACGCCGTTCCAGTTCGAATTGACCGACAATGGCGATGGCACTTGGGGCGTCTCGCTGAATCAGGCGGTTTCGATTGCCCTGTCGCTTCCCAACGCCTTTGATCTGAAAGAAGAGGTTTCCTCTGACACGTTTGAAGGGACTTTTGACGAAAAGATCCTCGCCTTCACCACGATGAAGGGAGAGTTTTCCGATGTGAAGGTCAGCGAAACCGTGCAAACGCCGAATGCGGCGCCAACGACGGCGGAAATCGGCCTTGCCAGTGGGACGTTTGAAGGCACCGGCGCGGCCGGCGCCGCGGGCGGAGCCGATATTGGCGTGACCGTAACCGGGACCGGCCTGACCGAAACGATGAATGTCAGCACCGGTCCGGGCCAGCCCGCCATGCCCGTCACCGTCAAGGCCGACGGGCTGACCGAGGACGTCAAGGGCACCGGCTTCATGTTCGACGGCCTGTTCAAGACCGCCGCATGGATCGTCGCCCACCCCGACCAAGCCTCGCGCAAGGCGGACGAGGCGACGTTCAAGTCGCTGGTCACCGGATCGATGCCGTTCTTTGGCAATTTCAACGTCGGTGGCAAGGCAACCAAGCTGTCGGTTGAAACCCCGATGGGCAATGTCGGCCTTGATGAACTTGGCTTCACCGTGGAAGCCAATGGCGCTGTCGCCGATGGAAAGGTTCGCGAGGCGTTTTCGCTTTCGGGTCTGACCCTGCCGGCCGGTCTGGTGCCGGACTGGGCCGCGCCGGTCCTGCCGAAAAAGCTGTCTCTTGACGTGCAAGTCACTGATTTTGATGCGGCGGCCGGGCTGACCGCCTCGCTTGATGGGTTGGACCTGCCGACTGGCGGCATGTCTGACACCAGCGGCTTCACCCAAAAAGTGCAGGCGGCTTTCCTGCCCAAAGGGGCCGTGACCATCACGCTCAACCCCGGCAGCCTCGCAGGCGACGGCTATGAACTGACCTACCAGGGGGCCATGGTGGCTGGTCCGAATGCGCCGGTGCCGACGGGTACGGCCACGGTGACCCTGACCGGTGCCGACAAACTGCAGGCTGCGCTGAATGCTGCGCCCGATGACATGAAAGCGCAGGCCATGATGGGCTTTGGCATGGCACAGGGCATGGCGAAGAAAGACGGCGACAAGCTGGTCTGGGATATTGACGCCTCCAAGCCGGGCGCGGTTTCGGTCAATGGCACGCCTTTGATGGGTGGCAATTGAGCCTGACACTGACAAGAGAAAGCCCGGTCGGTCCGGATCTGGCGCTGCTGTTCGCCCGTCACACGGCGGACATGCACGCCGATACGCCGCCGGAAAGCATCCACATGATGGACGCCAGCCAGTTGAACGAGGCGGGCGCGCAGTTCTTCGTGGTGCGGGATGCGGGGGCGCCCATCGCGATGGGCGCCTTCAAACCGTTCGAACCGGGCCATGCCGAAATCAAGTCGATGCATGTTCTGATCGAATACCGGGGCAGGGGCCTGTCAAGGCTGATGCTGTCGCACATCATCGATGAGGCGAAAGCTGCGGGCGTCACCCGTCTGAGCCTTGAGACCGGGACGCAAGAGCTTTTTCGCCCTGCCCGTATCCTCTACGAACGCGCCGGTTTCAGCGTTTGTCCGCCGTTTGGCAGCTATGTGCTTGATCCGATGTCGGTCTTTATGACCCTCGCGTTGGGCTGAGGCGGACGCTGGCTGAGGGACATTGCCCTTGCGGCCCAAGGCCCCGTCCCTCGGGTGGTCTGCAAAAGCCGGGGGCGAAGTGTCGCACGGCAACCCCGCGCCCCGTTGCGGTCGGATTTGCGAACCGCTATCAGTGCAGGCACGGTCCCGTAGCTCAACTGGATAGAGCACCTGACTTCTAATCAGGATGTTGGGCGTTCGAGTCGTCCCGGGATCGCCATCTGCCACAAATCTTCCATCAGCCTGCCTGATGCCGGCTGTGCGGCGCCACAGGGCCGTTGCATGCCCCCTCAAGGGGATTGACGCTGCGGAGCACTTTTGCTTAGGCTTCGGGTCAGCGCTTTGGACAGATCAAGCCGGCTGACAGGTTTCATCAGCTTGATATCCTCGACCCGCAGGCCGTTTCCGTGGATGGCGGCTTCGTTGGGGTAGCCTGACATGAAAATCGCCTTCAGTGACGGATCGCGTTTGCGCAGTTCTTTCACCAACCCCGTGCCCATCAGGGTGCCAGGCATGACGATGTCAGTCAGGATCACGTCAAAGGGCGCCTCAGCCTCGAAGACCCGTATCGCGGCTTCCGAGTTCTCTGCTTCGTAGACCTGATAGCCATCGACCTGCAGGCGGCTTTTCATCACCTTGCGGACCGCGGCATCGTCCTCGACCAGCAGGATCTTGCCATGCAGTTCGGGACGGCTGGCGTCCGGGACCGCCTGATCCTGAACCAGATCTTCGGCTGTCGATGTCGGGAAGTAGACCTTGAATGACGTGCCAAACCCAACCTCGCTATAGACCCGGACGGCACCCCCCGATTGCTTGGCAAACCCCAAGACCGAGGACAGGCCCAGCCCGGTGCCCTTGCCAATCGGCTTGGTGGTGAAGAAGGGTTCAAAGATCCGGTCAAGGTTTTCGGGCGGGATGCCAGAACCGGTGTCGGTGACGGCCACCATGACGTAGCGGCCGGGCCGGATTGTTTCGCCGCGCTCTTCGATATAGTCTTCGGTTAGTCGGATGTTGGCGGTTTCCACGGTAATCTTGCCACCTTCCGGCATGGCGTCCCGCGCGTTGATGATCAGGTTCAGAATGGCGCTTTCGGTGGAACTGCGGTCGGCCCGCACCTGCCAAAGCCCGCCCGTCGTGACAATTTCCAGCGAGATGTTCGCGGGCAGGGTCCGGCGCACCATGGAATCCAGCCCGCGCAGCACTTCATTGAGGTTCACGACCACCGGCACCAAGGGCGCCTTGCGGGCAAAGCTTAGCAGGCTGCGGGTCAAATCGCTGCCGCGCAGGGTCGCGGTGATGGCTTCGGACAGATAGTCATCGGCATGAAAGCTGTTCCGATCTTCTTGCAGAAGTTCCAGATTGCCCAGGATGACGGCCAGCAGGTTGTTGAAATCGTGGGCGATGCCGCCCGTCAGGCTGCCGATCGCCTCGACCTTTTGCGATTGCAGGATGATTTCGCGGCTGATGCGCAGTTCTTCCTCGACCTTGGTTTGGTCGGTGATGTCGAGCGCGAGCACCGTCCAGGTTACATGCACCCCGGTCCGCGACGATGGCGTGCCGAACAGATGCAGCGTCTTCTTCTTGCCCGAAGGCGGGGTGATCCTGACCTTCAAATCGAAAAGCGTGCCAGCCTCCCGGCTGGCCGTAAAGACAGAGCGCATGCGCAGCGCGTCTTCGGGGGCCATCATGGCGCGCATCCGGTCCTTGTCGGCCATCAGGTCTTTGGCCGAAACCTCCCAGATATCAAGGCAGCGCGGGCTGATGTACTGGTGGTTGATCGTGCCATCGCCCCCAACTGAAAAGCGCAGGATTGCGCCGGGAATGCCCTCGACCAGATCGGCGAAGAAGGCTTCGGCTTCATCCAGTTTCTGGCGGGTCTGGACCTCTTCGGTGATGTCCAGCGCAATCACTGTCCAGGTCGTCGATCCTGCCACCCGCGAAGAGGGCCTGCCGAAGATGTGCAGGCTCTTTCGCTTGCCGCTTGGGGTCGTGATCTGGCCCTTCATATCCAAGACGGTATCCGGCCCGACATTCGCGCTGAATGCGGCCCGCATCCTGTCGGAATCGTCCCGATCCATCATGCTGCCCAAGAGCGTTTCGTCAGCCATGGCCTGCTCTGCCGAAACCTCCCAAATCTCGACGCAGCGCGGACTGACATAGCTCAGGACGACCCGACCATCCTCCTGCAGGTAAAACCGCAGGATCGCGCCGGGAACGCCTTCGACCAAGTCGGCGAAGAACGACTCGGTCTGCTGCAGCTTGTCGCGCAAGTTCACTTCGGTCGTGATGTCGCGCGCGGCCCCGACCATGCGTGTCGCGTGTCCTGCACCATCGCGTTCGATCACCCGCCCAAGGTCGTGAAGCCAGATGCAGGTGCCATCAGGACGGTAGACGCGATGAATACTTGTGTAGGGGCGGCCCAGTTCCGCCGCGTCTTTCAGCTTCTGCATCACAACAGACACCTCTTCGGGATGCATGCGCGGCAGAAAATCACTTAAGGGACGTTCCAGGATCCCGTCCGAAAACCCGACCAGGTCGGCCAACACCGTGTTGAACCGGATGATGTGGGTGGCGATATCCATATCCCACGTGCCTGCGCCAATCGCGGCAAGGACCAAGTTCGGGAGCTCAGCAGATTTTTGCATGATCGCGCCCCTGAAGCCATACCGTGAGTTGAGGGTATTCCTCGGATCTGGCCTTCATCTTACATCGTCAAATTCCGTTCGTCATCCGACAGTATCGCCCGTTGTCACAAGAAACGTTGATGCCAGCACCTCCGCTCTTCTCTCGGGAAGGCCGGGGGCAAAAGCAGGGCGGCGGCTGGGCAGGGTTGGGTTGGTCGGTGCGCGGGGGCGACGTGGATCCCGACATTTCATAATTTTCAACGAATTTGCAAATTGCCCGCAAAACTCTTGGGCATTGTTGGACTAGATCACCGGCTACAGCCCGGCCGGTTGTCTTGTGACGTTGATGCAAAATGCCATCGGGAACCCGGCCCCACGTCCCTCTCGAAAGGAAAGCCCCATGGACTACAGCCAAGCCCCCATGGATGTCCCGCTTCTGCAAAAAGCCCGGACCCAGCGCATCGAAGCGCTTTGGGCCAATCGGTTGGGCGCCAGACTTCGGGCCGAGGTCGCCGATGCCACCCGTTCGGGTGAGCGGGCAACGCGGACCGTCCGGGACCGGGATGTCCAACAGCGTGCATTTCAACTGTGACACATCGTCCACGGCTCCGCGACCGGGGCCGTGGTGCCTGTTTTCAAGATACTCGCCACTGCACCGTTGAAGGGCAGGACGGCCATGGGGTCTGGTAAGGCACAGGTGTTGTGCCACCTCTGACACCGGCGCCTGCGGGTCTTGCGGCTGTCCAGCGCGCTGGCAAATGACGCCGTAGGGATCACGGGCAACCCCCGTCAGTTGCCGACAACCGCTCTCCACGGCGATGCACTCGGCAGTCTTGCCAATGCCCCTTGGGCAGAGCGGCAGCGCGACGTCTGTAACAGGCGTCACCTTCGTTGCGAATGGATCACCTGAGGGCCCGGGCGACACTTCCCCCCGTCAAGGCCAATCCATTTGGTCAGGTCCCATCCGAGGAGAAGTGTTCATGCGTGTTTGGTCCTACAGCCCTGCGACCTTGCTTGCCCCCGGTGCCTTGGCCGCCTGCCCGCCCGCTTCGCGCAGGCCCTGACCGTGACCCTTATCGGCCGGGATGTGAGGCGCACCAAACGCGGGCCTCGGGTCAGCCCATGCGGTTTCCGGTCCCGATCGACGAAAAGGCCCCCGGGTGGCTGCCACGACACGGAAACCCATGCCGCAGGCCTTGGCGCACCGTTGCCGACCTGCGCCGGCACCCTGTCATCTGCCCAAGCGGGCCGATTGCCTCCCAAAACTTTGAGATCCGTTTCCTGCACCCCGGCGTAGATTTCTGTGCCGTCCCCCTTTGGCTGAAAGGATGTTTCATGCCCCAACTCTCTCGCCGTCTGCTTCTGTCTGTCCCGCTGCTGGCGGGTTTGGGTGCCAGCCTCTTCGCGGTCAACCGTGGACAGGCGCAGGAGGGCATCCCCCTTCCGGCCCCCGTCGTGGACGAGATGCCCGGCACCGCTCGGGAAACCGCCCTTTTCGCCGGAGGCTGCTTTTGGGGCATTCAGGGCGTGTTCCAGCATGTGAAAGGGGTGATCAACGCGACCTCGGGCTATGCCGGTGGTGCGGTTGCGGACCCAAGCTATGACGAGGTCAGCACCGGCTCCACCGGCCACGCCGAGACGGTGCAGGTGGTCTTTGACCCCAAGACGGTCAGCTATGGCCATCTGTTGCAAATCTATTTCTCGGTCGCCCATGATCCGACGCAGCTGAACCGTCAGGGCCCGGACGAGGGCACGCAGTACCGCTCTGCCCTGTTCCCGATCAGCGACGATCAGGCCAAGGTCGCCAAGGCTTACATCGTGCAATTGGGTGAGGCGCGTCTGTTCGATGCGGCCATCGTGACCAAGCTGGAACGGGGTGCCAGCTTTTATCCGGCCGAGGCTTACCACCAGAACTTCCTGACCCTGAACCCGCACTCCCCCTATATCGTCTACAACGACCTGCCGAAGATCGCGCATCTGAAAACCCTGTTCCCGCGGGACTACCGGGCCGATCCTGTGCTGGTGCAGATCAAGGGCTAAGGGTGCCGGGGCGGGATCAGGTGACATGCACACGGCGGAGTCATCTGGCTTATGACCTGCGTCCTGGCCCCGAACTGCGCCACACACCAAACCGGTCAGTAGGTGATAACCACGACGACCATGTCGGAATAAAGCCCGCGCACCAAAGCTTGGCCCGCGAAGACGCGCCCATGGATATCAAGAGATTGCCTGCTGCCAGTCCCTGCGCTGCTTTGGACGGCATCTGCGCTCAATCCCCAGCCTTGGGAATGCGCCGCATCGTGAAACAGACCGTAGCGCACCGTGTTCGGCCCATTGGCCATCTGGCGGCCGCTTTTGGACGTGTCGGTGGAATGGGTGCCGAAATCGAGCCCGACTGTGTAGGCCGCGGCATTGGTACAGGTCACGGAAATCCGGGCGGTGCTGTCCAGAGGTCCGGATGTGGCGCTGTTGACGGTGCCGAAATCCATCGGTGTTACGTCCACCGCGCAACTTGCGGCGACAGTGGCGCTGACGGTGAAGCTGTTGATGTCGCCGGTTTGTGTGCAGCTGCCCTCACCATAGCTGAAGCCAAGGTCCCCCGCCCCGGCGAAGGAGGAGCTGTAGCTGCCCACCTTGGCCTGTGACCCCAGCGCCGTGATCTCGGCAAATAGCGCGGGGCTGACCTGTCCAGCCCCGGTCGGGTCCAGAACAAGCGGCAGGTCCAACTGGTCCAGCAGATGTCCGCCGGCAGAAAAGGATGACTGAGCGGTCAGTTGATAGCTGAGGGCGGACCCGTCCAGTCCCCGCAGGTAGCGGGGCGAAAAGCCACTGGCGGCCCCGCCGCTGCCCGGTCCAAGACGCAAGCAGATCTGCACCGTCGCACCCGCAGCCCCACCTGAACACGACAACACAGCCGCGCCAAAGGTTGGGCTGGAAAAGCCGTCACGGACCGAGACCTGACCCAGAACAAGCGGTTGCAATTCGGCAGCACAGATCAGCGTGGCCATAGCTGGCAGGGGACTGAGGCCCAGCAGACTGATGGCTAAGCGCAGAACGTGAAGGGCAGGTGCGCGTGCAAAGGTACGGGTCATTGGCACTGTACTCCGTCGATCAAGACTTGCCCGGTTGGGTCGGCGACAAAAGCAAAGGATGCGCTGCAGGTACCACTTGTGGTGGTCGCTGTGATGCGGTTCGCGGGTTGCAACCCTTCCAGCCAGACCTCTCCATCATATCCCATGGGAATGGGCGTCGCGGCCGTCTCTAGCAGGATCGGCGTGCCTGGCGGCAGAAAGGCCCCCGTTGCATCGCGGATGACCACCAGCGCAGAAGTGTCACGGCTTCCCCCGAACGACAGGGTGACGCCCGAACCGCGGGCCGGTACGGCCTCGATTGCGGTGGCGGCAACCGAAGCATTGGACGGCAATTCCAGCGGGTCGATCGAGATCCGGTTCACCTGATAAGCGCGCAGGTCTGTGACGATGGCCTTGCCCTGCCACCCTGTGACGGCGGCTGGGCGGTTGTTCATGCTGATCGTGATACCCGGCAGGCCCACATCGGCGACGGCAAAGCCATCAAGGATGCGGTTGGTCAAGAACACGGCACCATCGGTCAGAACCACGGATCCGCTTGTCGTGGCATAGGCCGAAACCGCGGCTCCTGACCGGCGCAGCGTCAGGTCGGACCGGCTGTAGCGGCCCTGATAGGTCAGACCCAGAACCAGACTGAGTTGCGAGCCTTGCCCATAAAAGGCCAGCCGATAGCCGGTGTCGCCGGGCGCATGGCCAGCGGGTCGCGACAGGCTGGCTTGTGTCTGCAAGCCGTTTGGCGTGCGGGTCAGCTGAATGCCGGCGCTTGCGGCCTTGCCAAGGGGAATTGACAGACCGATCGAAAGTCCGAAGCGATTTGCCGCCGACATGTCCTTGAAGGCATTGACGCGCAGGCTGGCGGCCCCCTCTCCAAGGGTTTGCGCGTAAGAGGCAGACAGGATCGCCGCCGAAGCGCCGTCGCGGACCGAACGGATGTAGGACAGACCCGCAAAGCCGTTGACCGATTGCAACGGGATCGACAAGGACAACGCCTCTTCGCGCTGTGCGGGCGCGTATCCGGGCCGATCCGCTGGCAAGGCCTGCGGGTCCGACGTCAGACGAGAGGCCAGATCCTGAAAATCGCCAAAGCTGCGGCGCAGGCTGGCCCGCAGGTCGACCCCTGCAAGACGGGTTCGAAACTGCATGTCCAGCAACTGGCCCTGACCCTCGCCCGTATGACTGCCCGCGGCGGAGAGGCCGAACTCGGCCCGATGAAACAGCGTTGTGTCGAACCCCCCGCCCATCATGATCAGACCTGCGGTGCCCTCGGCATGCGCGTTCAGCGTCAGGCCATCCGTCACGCCATAGCGCAGGCTGCCAGACCCAATGGCGGCCGTGCCATAGGCGAAATTGACCTGTCCGTAGTCCTCGCGCGGGTAACCGGCCTGAAGCGCGAAATCCAGGACGCCCTTGCGCAGCAGGTTCTGCGTGGCGAAGAACGGCACGCGGCTGACGTGATCCTGCCCCAAGCGATCGCGCAGCACGACAACCGCCTCGCCCTGTGCCGTGATCATCGGAACGTCGTTGAGGGTGAAGGGGCCGGCATCGACCTGTCCCGACCAGGCCCTGACGTTGTTGATGAACACATCAACACCCGAGGGCAGCACCGCCACCCCGGAATAGGAGACCAGAGGATCGGTCACGAAATTCGGGTTCAATGAGAAATCCCGGCGGATCTGCAAGCCGCCCATCCGCACTGGCCGCGTCCAGTCCGACCCGGTCGAGATGAAATCGCCCAGCGTCAGGGTCACCAGCTGATCTTGCGCCACATGAATGAAGGATGTGTCATAGCGCCGCCAGCTCGCATCTTTGCTGGTGTCCGAGGTGCTGGCCGCGCCCGTGGTTTCAAACAGGCCAAGCGGCGTGTAAGCCCGCAGATCCAACCCTGCGTAAAGCGAGGTCGGCTGAAAGCCATCGCGCTGGACATCGTCCCCCAGATTGGCGCTTGCCTGATAATTCAGGACCAGACCCCAGCCGGGCTGCGCCACCGCAGGCGGCGATTGGGGTTGGACGGAAATCTGTCGCGGCACCAGCATGGCAACTGGCACCGAAAGGCTGACCGTCTGAGTCGCCTCGTCATAAACCGATTGGAGGCCAGCAATTTGGGTCAGATCGACAAGCCCGCCCATGCCCGCCGGCGGCATGATCCCGGCGTCAGACAGATCGCTGCGGGTCGCAGACAGCGCCCCGGTGGCCAAGGTCAGACGAAACTCCGCCACGATGCCGGTGTCCCGCCCGTTCAGAATGACCAGAAGGTTCAGCGTTTCAGAGCCATCCGTCTGGCCACCAAGGTCAGGCGTGGCATCAAGGCTTTGGGCAAGCAGCTGGCCACCGGCCAGAACAAGACCGACAATCAGGCAAAGCGCGCCCCACCTGCGGTGTCTGCTGCGCAAGATCTCGCACATCCTTCCTGTTTTTCCGGCTGCGGCGCTTGCACTGTGCCGCAGCACAGAGATCTACCTCAGGGTGCTGTGCCGAAACACAAGGGCACCGATTGGCGCACGGTAAAGGCCACTTGCTGACGGCGGTCTGCCAGATTTGGCAGCCTGTCAATCAGCACGCGGTAGCATTCCTGTCCTTGCACGGCGGCCTTGGACTTGCGCACCAGCCGAATGGTGATTTCCTGATTGGCCTTCATATGCATGGAGGGCGGACTTGCGGTCACATCCCGGGTCGGGACAAGGTCATTGCGCCCGTTCTCATTGTACCAGCGCATCACCCGCACCTGGCCATCGGAGGCGCCGGGTCCCCCTGACATGACGGTCAGGGTCGCCGTCTGCACATTCGCGGCCACCCGCAGTTTGGTCGGGCTGACGCTGAATTCGTCGGCGATCCCCGGGCTTGCGCCAAACAACGCGACAGCCAAGGCAAGGCCGGGGACCAACCGGGTCAATTGGTGTAGGTCACGGTCATGACGACCGAGTCCGAATAGCTGCCGATCGTGGCCGTCTCTGGCACGGTGGTAGTGGCAAAGATCGGGGCGGAGTAGGTCGAATCGTCATTGTCGGTCAAGGGCATGCCAGTGTCCGTAACAATCGCGGTGGCGCCAGAGGTCAGCGTGTAGGGGATGTATTCGGTCCCGCCCGCCAGCTTCATGCGGCGCGGCACAACACCGGCCAGGGCATTGCTGCCGACACCCACTGTGATCGTCGGCGCAGTGGAACCCGCATTGCAGGTCACCGTGATCGTGGAGGTTCCGCTTTGGATCGAGGTTCCAAAGGTGTCTGTCGGAAACGTCAGCGTCCCGGTGCCGACAGTGCAGGTCTGCACGACGTTCAGATTGACCGCCAAAGTGTTGGTGGCGGTGTCTGCGAACGCGATGGTCTGGCAGGCGAAAAGGGCAACGATTCCCAAGGGAACGATGTGTCGACCGAGCATTTTAAGATTCCTTTTGCAGAACATTCCGTTCTGCCGGGGACGCACTGATTCGTGATCCAAGGCGATCTATATCCCCTTTAACGCGAATAGATATGCCTAAATGCCCTCAAGGGTGGAGTAGCGGCGCAGCCTGACGCTCGACCGCTGCCCCCCGGGTGCATGCCAGGCGTTTTGCAGGTTTGGCCATCAGCACCATTCAGATCGGCGTCAAACTGCGCGTAAGCCGCCGCGTGGCGATGGCGGGAATAGGGCGGGCACCCTCACCTGCAGGCCCCATCAGGCATCGGTGGGTCGAAGCAGCCGTTGACTTGTTACCGGCGTGGACCTGTGCGTGCAAAGGCTGGGTCCGCCCTTTGACCGCCGACGTCGGCTCATTCTTGGCGCAGGTCGGAAATGCCCAGACGAAATCCCCCGCCGCAAACCGACGGGCTGTGGCCCCTGAGGCTGCCAGGGGCTCTTCGGCTGCGCGCTGGGCGTGGTTCAGATCAAGACCACGGGCGCATGGCATAATTTTTGGCCCGCCCCGAAACCTGCTGGATCGGGCATCGTCCTGATCTGCCTGTGCAACCGTGTCCGCTCGTCACCGAAACCGAAGGTCCAAATGGGCCGCCTGCCGGTCCTGTCGTCATGGTGTCTTCATGCGATCACGGCGGCCAAGACTTGCCGGACCGATAGACGAGCTGCTCTTGCGCCGCAGTTGCCGCGATATTCGTCACGCCGATACCTCGGCGCGCAGCATTCTTGACATTCACCTGCCCGATGGCGAAGCCTCGTCACCCCTGGTTGTGTTCATCCATGGCGGTGCTGTCTTCATGGGAGACAAATCTGACAGCCCCCGAGAGCGCGATGCCTTGGTGCGGGTCGGTTTTGCCGTAGCCTTGGTCAATTGTTGCCCTCACGCCAGCGGAAAACGGGCCTGCCGGTGTGCCGGCGCTCCCGTCCAGTGGCAGGCCATGGGTTCAAGAGCCCGCACGCCTTAGGTCTGGCGCGCGGCACCCGGCAAGGCACGTTTTGGCAGGCGGCAGGCCACGGAAAAGGCTGGATTGAAGACATTGGCCACATCATAGCGCACAAACATCGCCATCAGATGCCCCGCCGCGATGTGATCCAGCCCGAAATCCTGCTGCAGCCAATTCAACATCTCGGTTGTGGCATGTTGCAACGCCTGTTCCAGCGGCCGCGCATTGCCGATTGTGAAGATGTAATCCGCATCTTCGCCCCGTGGCCAAGCTGCCGTCTTGCCCTTCAAGACCCGCACGGTGAACCCCACCTCAGCCGAGGTCTCGATGCCGGTCCCCGCAATTTCACCATCGCCCTGCGCGGCATGCACATCACCAAGAAAGAACAGCGCCCCCGGTTCCGAGACGGGAAAGCAGATCGTCGCCCCGGCCCGGATCGCACGATAATCCATGTTGCCGCCGTAGGGGCCAGAGGTCGCAGTCGAGATGAACTGCCCGGTGTCTGGTGCAACGCCAAGACATCCGATCATGGGTTGCAGCGGCACCGACCAGCCTTGCAGCGCCGGCGGCGCGTTGCGCAGGCTGACGTTTTGGCCATTCCGGTCAATGTCCCAAAGGATCTTTTCCCGGACAGGCAGGCTGGCCACCTTATCCGGATCGACCACATTTCGCGCCAGACCCTGCCGCGTCCAGCCCTGCCGCCGGGTCATGTCGATGCTGTCGAGGGTCACAGCCAAGAGATCGCCGGGCTCCGCCCCTTCGACGAAGAATGGCCCGGTCATCGGGTTTGGCTCTCCCGCCGCCTGCGCTTCGTCGGCGTCGATGCCATGGGCGTCGATCGTTGCGGTCACAACGCTGTCTCCGTCCGCGATCCGCAGGATCGGAGCATGGGGCCCAATCGTGTTGCAATAGGTCTGCGGTGAAAATCGATGAACGGTCACGGTTGTCTCCTGGGACGCTGGGCAAGGTTAACATGCAACTGCATGCCGCAGATGCGCAAGCCTTGGCGTTTTGGGGCTGCCCAGTTCCCTCCGGATTGGGGGGCAGGGCGGGCAGACCTCTTGGGCGGTCCCGAGGGTTGGGTTCATCTTCGCGCACAGAATGCGGCGGTTGTGCCATCAAAGTGACCCTTGTTGGCAATTGACGACAGATTCGGCGGTTCATAGTCTAGTTTAATGACCAACGTCACCCATCCGTCCGACCTGTCAACCGAAGAGGCCGCCCTCGCCGCCGCCGTGGCGCTGCGGATTGGCACCTTACGCAAGGCACTTGGCCTTAGCTTCGACGCCTTGGCGCGGAAAGCCGGTGTGGCCAAGGGGACGTTGGTGCAGATCACGCAAAGCCGGGCCAATCCGTCGATCTCGACCCTGTGCCGGCTGGCGGCCGCCTTGCAGGTCTCGGTCGCCGATCTTGTCGCCCCACCGGAGGCCAGCGCAAGACCGGTGACCGTGGTGGCTGCGGCGCGGCAATTGTGGGCGGGGCCAAAGGGGGGCCAGGCCCTGCTTCTGGCCGGAACGCCGGGGCCTGACATGCTGGAAATCTGGCACTGGTGCCTGATGCCCGGCGAGCGGTACGAGGCCGCCGCCCATGGCCGCGGCACACGCGAGCTGTTGCACGTGACCGAGGGCACGCTGGCGTTGGAGGTGGAAGGCGCGATCAGCCTGATCCCCAAGGGCGCTTGCGCGATAGCCCTGACTGACCGTAGGCACAGCTATGCCAGCCTCGGCGTGACCCCCGTGCGTTTCGCCATGACCGTCCACGAACCCCCTGCCGGAGCCTGAGCCATGTACCAGCCCCCCCTTCACCGCGAAGACCGTCTTGACGTGCAGCATGCGCTGATTGCGGCGCATCCGTTCGGTCTGCTGATCTCCACCGGGCCAGAGGGGCTTCTGGCCAATGGCCTGCCTTTTCTGCTGCAGCCCTCGGTCGCCCCGCTGGGGCGGTTGCAGGCCCATATCGCCCGCGCCAATCCGCAGTGGCAAAGCCTTGAAGGGCAAGAGGTCCTGATCGTTTTTCAAGGCCCGCTCAGCTATGTTACCCCATCCTATTATGAAACCAAGAAAGAACACGGCAAGGTCGTCCCGACCTGGAATTACGCCATGGTGCAAGCGCGAGGTGTTGCGCGGTTGCGGAACGACCCTGGCTGGCTCGATGCCCAGATTGCCGCCCTGACCGACGGGATGGAGGCCGCGATGCCCAAGCCCTGGGCCGTGGACGATGCCCCGCGCGACTATATCGAGATGCAGATGCGCGCCATCGTTGGCATCGAGATCGACATCACCGCGATCGAAGGCAAGTGGAAGGTCAGCCAGAACCGAGCCGAGCCGGATCGTCGCGGCGTGGCGACCGGGCTGGCCGGGTCGCATCCCGATATGGCGGCATTGGTCCGCGATTATGGCAACCTCTGAAAAGCGCCGCACTACGTCGAAACCCAACCCCTTGCCGCCAGTGTGACGGCGCAGCAGGCCGACGGGTCGGTTGTTCCGGTCGAAGTCAGCGTGGCGCAGCGCGTCAGTCGTGGCGGTTTTCTGGCCTGAAAGACGGGCGGGGTGGCACGGCCGCCGATGCCCCCGATGCCCGCGTCAGGTTGGTTCTGGCAAGGCCCGACGAAGGATCGCGGCACCTTGAAGACTGCCCCCGTCACGTTGACCCACCATCGCTGCCTGAGGTTCTTTCCAAGTGGCGCCGTCGCCGCCCCTGCGGTCTTCGCGCCAAGATATTTTGAACCCGGCGTTACGGCGAACGGGCTCCCGGACAGGCCTTGTTCAAGTCCTTTGATTGCAAAGCCATCACCGGCCTTCGCCACGCGCTTCCCTCTGCCCGCGCGAGGCCTGGCCTGTCCCAGCCGCGAGGCAGGTCAGACGGGAGGCTGAACGCTGCCACCTATGACAGCCTGCCAGCGACCCAAACCGTGGTACCGTCCTGCACGACAGGCCAGCCCAGATTCATATGGTACACAAACGAGGCCGGCAGGCTGATCTGGGACTGGTTTGTGACATGGTCGTGCAGATCCAGAACGCCCGATCGCGTGCGCAGCCGATAGTCCCGATCCCGCCGCAGAAGACCGCCGTCGCAACTGGCGTCGTGCATTGTGGCCCGCAGAACCCTCTCCGCCCGCGCTGATCCAGTTCGACACCCTGCCGCGCCATGTTGCATGGGCGATGTCAAACCTCCGATCGGCCAGGATGCGCAGGCACAGGCCATCGTGCCTCCAGACGTCCAGCGCCCGCCTTACCGCGACGCCGCCATCGCCCGCCCCATCGCGCGTTTTCCGTCCATCACGACACGCAGCATGGCCTCATGGGCCGCCTCCCCGTCGCAGATCGCCTGATAGACCCACATGTGATGGGCCGCATCGTCCTCGATCCGGTTATCGGAAACGTTCAGGGCGTTTTGCTGCAATTCGAAGCTGAGGCGCGGAAGTCACTGACCAGATTTGCAAAACCGGTGAACAACATTGTCCGAGGCGGCGGCGACGGCAAAGTGAAACTCGACATCCGCCTCGCAATACCGGGCCGGATCGCCTAAGGCGGCGACCATGGCCTTTGCAGCCCGCGCGATCCGCTCCAGGTCCGCAAGCGCGTGCGGCGCCGAGTTCGATCAGCTGGCGCAGTTCGACAAGGTCCTTGAAGATCTTGTCACCTTTACCCTCCAGATGGTGCGGCCCCGGAGGCTGTCAAACACGTTCCACAGCCTCCGGGGCCGCACCACGGTGCCGACGCGCTGACGGCTTTCCACCAGACCCTTGGCCGACAGGAACGTGATCGCCTCGCGAAGCGAGGTGCGCGAAACGGCAAATTCCGGCATCAGCGCCGCGTCACCCGGCAGAACAGCGTCGCTTTCAGAGGGGCCGGCGACGATGCGCTGGCCCTGCCGGTTGATCACCTCACCCGGCAGGCCGCGCAGGTGGTCGCCCGAGGTGGCGCGCTTGGCGGTTTGGGGTGCAGGCATTTTGGCCATGGGTTGCCCTTCTTTCGTCATGAACGCCTGCCCCCAATATAGCCGCTTGCCCCGGACAAGGATTTCGACGGGCACGTGATAGTCCCTCAGCGCCTGCGGATTGCCGGTCATGCCAAGGCCGGGGGCGTCTGGCAGGGTGATCTGGCCATTGGCGTTCAGGGCGAAGTGACGGGTGGTGATGTCCAGCGCAAGCGGCTTGGGCATGGCGGGAAATTCGCAGATGTGGTGTGCCGCGTGTCCGGCATAGGGCTGCAACGAAGTGTTGAGCGCCAGATGCAAGGTGAAGGTGTGGTTGACATAAGTCACGCCACTGCGCGCTGCATGCTCGGCAATCGCCTTGGCCGGGCCGATACCGCCAATGCGGCCGCAATCGATCTGGATGAACTGCACATGGCCATCGTCGATCTTGTGGCGGGCCATGTGTTCGGAATGCGCCGCCTCACCGGCAGCGATTCCGACGCGTCCGGCTTGCCCGCGCAAGGCGGCGTCAAGGTCATCGCCCCAGAGCTGCCCGGCATCGACCAGCAGCTGGCCATCCGGGCCAGGGCCCTCGCGGGCGGCGTGCAACTGGTCAAGGTCATCTGCCAAGGTTAGCGCACCGAACGACCCCCAGCCGAACTTGGCCGCAACAAAGCCGCAGGCGCGGACGCCCTTGGGCCGTGTCAGGGTTTCCTGAGGTGTGTCGCCGAACAGGACCAAGGCATAGGGCGTCTTGGCAAAGGCGCGGTCATGGCCCGGCAGGTGCCAAACCGGAACCTCCCGCGTGCGGCCCAGCAGATCCCAAAGGGCGATCTCTACCCCCGACCCTGTGTGTTGCGCCTGCAGCAGGTCCAGTCTGTTGCGGGCAACCAGATGGGCAAGCCGCGCACTGTCGGAAACCTCGTTCAGCTCTTGCCCAAGGACCCAATCCTTCACCGGTTTGCAGGCGGAATGTGACATCGGTGTGACCCAGGCCGCGATCGAAACCAGCGGCGAAGCCGCGCATTCGCCCCAGTCTGCAAAGCCGCAGGCCAGGACGCGAACGACCAAGGCGGGCAATGCGACCCGGGCGAGCCCGTTGCCGGACGGGCCGGATCAATCTCTGTTGACGGGTCGAAAGCGCGGTCGGCTAAGAAGAGATACTTTTAACGTATTATCGCGGAATACGGCGGCGCAGTGGAGAGGGGAGTAAGACTGCCATGCCCAATCTTATCACGTCGACCGCTGGTCTGACGCGGCGATCCGTACTGAGCACCTCTGTCGCGGCGGGTGCCGCCGAGATGATCTTTGCCATGGGTGTGCCGCTCCGGGCGTTTGTCGACACGCCGGATCTGAAATTATAGGGGTGGGGCGAGCAGGAACTGTCTGGCCTGAAGGCCTTTGTGGATCAGGCGGTGGCCCGTTTCGATGCAGCGAAGATCACCACGACGCTGGAAGATACCGCCGTCGTCATCTCGCAGTTCCAGACGGCTGCGGTGGCCAAGGCCGCGCCGGACATGCAGTAGTTCTGGAATGGCATCTATGTGATGGACAGCGTCTGGCTGGGCTATGACGCTCCGGTAAACGGGCTGGTCAGCGACACGGTGATTGCCCAGTCCAACCCGACGCTGTTGAGCGGCTTTGAAAAGAACATCTGCCGGGTGGGTTGGCATCCGATCCCGATGGTCTGGTATGACAACAAGGACGTCTTCGAAAAAGCCGGGCACGATCCGCAAGAGCCGCCAAAGACCTTGGATAACCTGCCGGCTGCCTGCGAAAAGATCAGGGCGATTTACCTGGCCCCGGTCGGCGGTGGCGCCGGGCTTCTGCTCCGCGCCGTGCCGCCAGTGACCGGGCGATCCTGCCCAGCCTTCGGTCCCCCAGCCTGTGGTCGATCGAATACCGCTGCCGTTCGAAAGCCGGGCCAAGCGCGCATCCCCTCCTTTCATCGCAGGACCGCCGCCCGGTTCGACAGCCGACCCCGATTTTGCTACGGTAAGCCAAGTCCCCATGCAGGGGTGGTAAGGTCCTTGGGGGTGCCGTCATGCGGCCGGGTGCACATAATCTGATCACCGATGTGATGGGCTTGCGGGTTGGGCAAGCGGTGGATGCGCGCCTGCGCTCTGGGGTGACGGTTCTGGTCGGGGACCGCCCCTTCACGGCGGCGGTTTGCGTGATGGGGGGCGCCCCCGGAACGCGCGAGACCGATCTGCTCGCGCCAGACCGTCTGGTGCAAGAGGTGGATGCGCTGGTGCTGTCAGGCGGTTCGGCCTTTGGACTGGATGCCTGCAGCGGTGTGGCGGATGGCTTGCGGGCGATGGGGCGGGGTTTTGCCGTGGGCGATCAACGGGTGCCGATCGTGCCCGGTGCCATTCTGTTCGACCTGCTGAACGGCGGCGACAAGACTTGGGCGCGCAATCCCTACTCCGATCTGGGCCGCATTGCGTTGGAGGCAGCCTCGACCGAGGTGGCGCTGGGGACGGCGGGGGCCGGGTTTGGCGCCATGACGGGGCTTTGGAAGGGCGGCCTCGGCTCGGCTTCGGTTGTGCTGGACACCGGGCTGACCGTGGCCGCGCTGGTGGCGGTGAACGCCCTGGGCACGGTCACGGTGGGGCAGGGGCCGCAGTTCTGGGCCGCTCCGTTCGAGATGGGGGCAGAGTTTGGCGGCCTTGGCCTTGCCCCTCATGCGGCCCCCGCCACGGACCCGGAACCCCGCAAGCGGATGGGAGAGGCCACCACCATCGCCATTGTCGCCACCGATGCCCGCCTGACCAAGGCCGAGGCGCACCGGATGGCCGTCGCAGCCCATGATGGCATGGCGCGGGCCATCGTGCCCTCGCATACCCTGCTGGACGGCGATCTGGTCTTTGCCGCGGCAACGGGCGCCAAGCCTTTGGCCGACCCGGTGCGCGATCAGTTCCAGTTGGGCCATGCGGCGGCCTGTTGCCTGTCGCGGGCGATTGCGCGGGCGGTTTATCTGGCGCAGGCGCTGCCCGGCGATCTGCAGCCAACATGGGCCAGCCGCTGGGATGCCGGGCGGGTTACCAGCGGGTAAGCGCCTGTTCGTCCTCGTCCTTCGCGGCCACCCATGCGGCGCCGTCCAGACCGATCTCTTTCTTCCAGAACGGCGCGCGGGATTTGAGGTAGTCCATCAGGAACTCTGCCGCCTCGAACGCCGCAACCCGGTGGGCCGAGGCGGTGGCGACCATCATGATCTGGGCGCCCGGTTCCAGCACGCCATGGCGGTGGATCACCAGCGCATCTGACAGGGACCAGCGCTGCACTGCCTCATCCATGATGGCGGAAATCGCGGATTGAGTCATGCCGGGGTAATGCTCGATCTCCATCGCCTTCAGCGTGCCCGACAGGTCGCGCACGATGCCGGTGAAGGACACCACGGCCCCGGTGCCGCTGACGCCAGCCGTGAATGCGTTCAACTCTGCGCCGGCGTCGAAGCTTTCTTGCTGAACCGAAAGCCGCATGTCAGCCCCCGGTCATCGGGGGGAAGAACGCCACTTCGCGCACGCCCGCCAAGGACGCATCGAAGGAGGACAGAGTCTGATCCAGCGCCACCCGCAGGCTTTTCAGGTCGGAAAAGGCAAGGGCATACCGCTCTTCCCGGGCGGAAAGTTCAGCGATCAGATCAGACACGGTGGCGGCGGCAGTCTGCAGCGTTTCCCGCGGCAGGCCGATGCGTTCACGGACCCAAGCGAAATACAAAACCTCGACCATGATCAATCCTTCAACTGCGGCAAGGATTTCACGAAGTAATCCCAACCTGTCACGGCGGTCAGCGCGGCGGCGATCCAGATCAACGTCAGCCCCGCCCAGGTGGCATAGGATGAACAGCCGCGCATCCCGCAAGACCGGATCGGATCGGCAAGGCCTTGGGCCACAAGGGTGGCATATTCCTCGACCGTCTTGCCCTGACGGGCGATGCCTTCCAGATGCTCAAGCCCGGTGCCAAGGAACAGCACCGCGATGGCGAGCATCTGGGCCGAGGTTTTCCATTTTGCCAGCTTGGTGACCTTCAGCAAGCCCGCCTTGGCCCCAAGGTATTCGCGCAGGCCCCCGACAAACACCTCGCGGAACAGGATCACGGTGGCGGGCAGGATCAGCCACGGGTTCATCCCGGAATAGCCGGTCAGGATCAAAAGGGCGATCACCACCATGGCCTTGTCTGCGATCGGGTCCAGCATGGTGCCGAACTTGCTTTCCTGCTTCCACAACCGCGCCAGGTAGCCATCGAAATAGTCGGTGATGGCGGCGGACACGAACAGGGTCAGCGCGAACCAATCCGCGATCGGGCGGTGAAAATACAAGAACATCACCGGAACGCCGGGGGCGGCGAGCAGGCGCAGGGTCGTCAGGGTGTTCGGGATCGTCCACTTCATGACCCTTACCTAACCGAAGGGGAAAGAACGGGAAAGGGGGAGGCGCATCTGAAGACGGTTGCCAGCGGAAAGTGAGGAAAAGGTCAAGGGATTGGCTCGATTGCTCAACACGTGTCGCACGCATGACCCAAAGTGCGCCTGATCTATGCCCCCGCACTGGCCCTTCGGGCCCGATCATCCGCCGAAAGCACAGCCATGGCGAAGCGATGTCTGCAACCCTTGCCAATCGGCGCCCGTCTGCGCTGGCTCCGACAGTTCGTCCGGTGACCGGGGCGAAGCCATCGTCCAGCACAGAAGACAGCAACGGATGGCCCAAACCCCCTTGCCGTTTCAGCACTTTTGACTGGCGACAAGCGCAACCGATCTGGCCGACAGGGGTCAGGGATTGAAGAAGTTGTTGATCGTCTCTGCCATGGATTGCGAGATGCCGCCCACCGCCATCAGGTCCGACACCCCGGCCCGACTGACCGCCTTGGCCGAGCCGAAATGCGCCAGCAAGGCGCGCTTGCGGGTGGAGCCCACGCCGGGAATGTCATCCAGCGGTGTGATCGAGATCGCCTTGGCCCGCTTGGCCCGGTGCGCGCCGTTGGCCCAGCGGTGCGCCTCGTCGCGCAGACGCTGGATGAAGTACAGGACCGGATCGTTGCGGGGCAAGGCCATGACGGGTTGGCCCGCGCGGTAGAATTCCTCCTTGCCCGCGTCGCGGTCGATGCCTTTGGCCACCCCCACCATGGCGATGTCATCCACCCCCAGTTCGGACAAGATCCCCGCCACGGCTGACACCTGCCCGGCGCCACCGTCAATCAGCAGAAGGTCGGGCCAGGCGTCGGACTTGCGATCGGGGTCTTCCTTCAGCAGGCGTTCAAACCGGCGGGTCATCACCTCGCGCATCATGCCGAAGTCGTCGGAATTGGCCCCGGCCGCGGATTTGATGTTGAACTTGCGATACTGCGATTTCAGGAACCCCTCCGCCCCCGCCACGATCATGCCGCCCACGGCGTCAGAGCCCTGAATATGGGCGTTGTCATAAACCTCGATCCGCGCGGGCGGGCCGTCCAGATCAAAGGCGTCGGCCAGACCCAGCAGCAGCTTGTTCTGGGTCGAACTTTCCGACATGCGCCGTGCCAGGCTTTCGCGGGCGTTGCGGGCCGCGTTCTCCATCAGCTCGGCCTTCTCGCCGCGCAGGGGCACCGCCACCTCGACCTTGCGACCAGCGCGGTCTGACAAAAGCTGGCCGACCAGATCGGGGTTTTCCACCGGATGTGACAGCAGAACCAGCGGCGGCGGCTCCTTGTCATCGTAGAACTGGGCCAGGAAGGCTTCCATGATTTCCGGCTCTTCCGCCCCGGCGCCGGTCTTGGGATAGAAATCCCGGTTGCCCCAGCTTTGATGGGCGCGGATGAAGAAGACCTGCACACAGGCCTGCCCGTGTTCCAGGTGCAGGGCGATGACATCGGCCTCCGCCACCCCGCGCGGGTTGATCCCTTGCGACGACTGGATCTGGGTCAGCGCCTTGATGCGGTCGCGCAAGGCGGCGGCGCGTTCAAACTCCATCGCTTCGCTGGCGGCATTCATCTGCGCGGCAAGGTCGGACTGCACCGTGGTCGTCTTGCCCTGCAGGAACAGTTCGGCATCCTTGACCAGCGCGCCATAAGCCGCCTCGTCCACCTTGCCGACGCAGGGCGCGGCACAGCGCTTGATCTGATATTGCAGGCAGGGCCGGGTGCGACCTTCGAACATGCTGTCCGTGCAGTTGCGCAGCAGGAAGACCTTCTGCAACTGGTTCAGCGTCCGCGTCACCGCGCCCGCACTGGCGAAGGGGCCGAAATAGCTGCCCTTCTCGGTTTTCTTGCCACGGTGTTTCTTGATCTGCGGGAAGGGGTGGTCCTTGGCGATCAGGATGTTGGGGAAAGACTTGTCGTCGCGCAACAGCACGTTGTAGCGCGGCTTCAGCTGCTTGATCAGGTTCTGTTCCAGCAGCAGCGCTTCGGTTTCCGTCCGCGTCGTCAGGAACATCATCGAGGCAGTCTCGAAGATCATCCGCGCGATCCGCGCCGAATGGCCGTTGCCCCGCGCATAATTCGACACCCGCGCCTTCAGGTTGCGCGCCTTGCCGACATACAGAACCTCACCCTTGGGGTTCAGCATCCGGTACACCCCCGGCGAACCGTCGAGGGTTTTCAGGTAGGCTTGGATGACCTCTTGGCCTGTTGGGACGTCTTCGGTCACGGTCGCGCTTTCCGGTTCGATTCTGATCTTGGCTGCAATGATATCGCCCCTAGGGCAAGGAAAAAGGTGTCCACGGTTTCTGTGGATAACTTTATGGAGAACTTTTCGGGAGCGTCGATTTCTCCTTGAAAATAGCCCCTTTCGTGAGGTTGCCTAAAAAACAGGCGAAACTTTAAGTCATTGAAATCGTTGCGTATTTTTTTAGGCACAGGGCAAATCCCTGATAAACCTAAAGAATTCGTGAACGATATGTGACGGCCAATCCGAAAGTGCACAAGTTGTCGCACCAAGGCGCCAAGCCTACTCAACTCCGAGGACATCCGGGGTCGCCCAGGCCAGGTGCTGACCGCCGTCCACCGCGATCATCTGGCCGGTGACGGCGGGTGAGTCGAGGAAAAATCCAAGCGCCGCCGTGACATCGGCCGGACCGGCACCGCGCTGCAGAATGGTGGCCGCGCGCTGCCGGGCGAAGTGGCTCTCGCTTTGCCGGGCACCCTGAACGGTCGGGCCGGGGCCAATCGCATTGACGCGGATATGCGGGGCCAAACCCTGCGCCGTGGTCTGGGTCAACGCCCAAAGCCCCATCTTGGCAAGCGTGTAGGACATGAACTCCGGCGTCGGCTTCCAGACGCGCTGGTCGATCATGTTGAGGATCATGGCTTGTGCCAAAGGCTCGCCATTGGCGTCGATCCCGGCCTGTGGCGCTTGGGCCGCAAAGGCCTGCGTCAGCAGGAAGGGGGCCCGCAGGTTGGACCCGATGGCGCGGTCCCAGCTTTTGCGGGTGGCGGATTGGATCGTGTCATATTCGAAGATCGAGGCGTTGTTGACCAGTACCGTCAGCGGCCCGCCCAAGCCCGCTGCGGCTTCGGGCACCAGCCGGGTCACGGCGTCTTCATCCAGCAGGTCGGCCTTCAGCAGCACGGCCTTGCGGCCAAGGGCGCGGATGGCGGCGGCGGTGTCCTCGGCCTCCTCGGCAGAACTGGAGTAGTGCACGGCCACATCGGCCCCGCGCTGCGCCAGATACAGCGCCATCGCCCGGCCAATCCGCTTGGCCCCGCCTGTCACCAAGGCCCGCATCAGCCTTTTCCACACACGCAAGGGGCGGTGCCCATCACAACCCGGCCGCAATGGGCACATTTCGCCCGTGTCTGGCCCTTGGGCGCCAGCGGCGGCTTTGGTCCCATGAACTTGGTGACCAGATTTCCGATCATCGACAGGATCAGCATCAGGATCAGGAATACGACGACAACCTTGAGCATCTTACATCCCGAAATGCGACCGCATCAGGCGATCTTCCACCGTCAGTAGCACATCTTCGGCCAAAGACAGGCCAAAACGGCTCAAAAGACCGCGCTTGGGACCCATGGGCTGCAGGCGGACTTTGTCGCCATAAAGCTCTTTCATCTTGGGCACCAGATGGGCGATGCCGTCGGCCAGGCCCAGGTCAACGGATTTCTGTCCGACCCAGATGTCGGCGTTGAACAGGTCCTGATCCGCCAGCCGTGTTCCGCGGCGGGCTTTGACATGGGCGATGAAGGCCCGGTGAATCGGGGATTGTATCGCCAGCAGGCGGTCCACATCGCCGGTTTTCTGCGGCAGGAAGGGGTCCGCCAGACTTTTGGAGGTGCCAGAGGTCACCACGCGCCGCTCCACCCCTTGCCGCGCCATCAGATCCTGAAACCCGAAGGACGAGAAGATCACCCCGATCGACCCGACGATTGAGCTTTCGTCAACCCAGATCTGATCGCCGGCACAGGCCAGCCAATATCCGCCCGAAGCGGCCATATCCTCGACAAAGGCATGCACCGGCACGTTCTTTTCCGCCGAAAGCCGCCGGATGCGGGCGGCAATCAGGCTCGATTGCACGGGTGAGCCCCCGGGCGAGTTGATCACCAAGGCCACGGCGGCGGGTTTGCTGCGAAAGGCCTTTTCGATCAGCGGCGCCATCGCGGCATCGTTCAGCCCCCGCGAGGAGGATGATATGGTTCCCTGCAGCCGGATCACCGGAACGTGGGCAGGTTTGGGCAGAAATGGGATCTGGATGCGCATTCTGTAACAGGTAGGGCGCTTGGGCCTTGCGGGCAAGGGCGGTTTCCGGTGAGGGTGCTGGATGATCGACAAGCTGGAAATGTTCATCGCCCTGGCCGCCGAACGCCACTTTGGCCGGGCGGCAGATGTCTGTGGCGTCACACAGCCCTCACTCTCCTCGGCCATCCGCCAATTGGAGGACCAGTTGGGCGTGCAACTCGTCTACCGGGGCAGCCGGTTTCAAGGCCTGACACCCGAAGGCCAAAGCGTCCTTGACTGGGCCCGGCGGATTGTCGGCGACGTGCGCGCGATGCGGGACGAGATGCGGTCGGTCCACGCCGGCCTGTCGGGAATGCTGCGTCTGGGCGTCATTCCCACGGCCTTGCCGATGGTGGCCGACCTGACCGCCCCCTTCACCACCCACCATCCCAACCTGCGGGTCACGGTGCTGTCGCGCACCTCGGCAGAAATACTGGCGGGGATCGAAAGCCTCGAACTGGATGCGGGGATCACCTATCTCGACAATGAACCGCTGGGCCGCGTGTCGCAGGTGCCGCTCTATATCGAATATTACCGGTTCCTGTGCCGCAAGGACTCCCCGCTGGCGCAGCGCGACAAGGTCAGCTGGGCCGAGGTGGCAGCCGAACCCCTGTGCCTGCTGACCTCGGACATGCAGAACCGCCGGATCGTCAACCAGTTGCTGGCCGAGGCCGGGGTGCGGGTGCAGCCCACGGTGGAAAGCAATTCCACCATCGCCCTGATCGCCCATGTCCGCACCGGAAAATGGGCCAGCGTCGTGCCGATGCGACTGGCGCAGATGTTCGAGGATGGCTCCTTGCAGTCGATCCCGATCGTGCAACCCGAAGCCGAACATGTCGTCGGCCTGATCATGCCCCGGCGTGATCCGCAGACCCCGGTTCTGTCCGCGCTGATCGACGAGGCGGCGCGGTTCGGCACCCGGGCCCGGTAGGCGCGCGGCGGCCCCGGCTGGGAGGGCTGCCGCCCTCCCAGACCCTCCCGCGGATATTTGGTCCTGGATGAAGGAGTTCGATAGGAATTTCCTATCGAATGACGATACTGCGATATTGATTTTCATATCAACCCGGGTACACCAGCGTCAAAGCTATCCAAGGGCCGCCACATGCTTGATTCCGACAGCACGATTGCACGGGTGGAGGACATCCTCGCCCGCCATCAGGGGATGGAGGGGGCCTTGCTGCCGATCCTTCATGCCATTCAGGCCGATTTCGGCCATGTGCCGCAGGTGGCTTTGCCGGTGGTGGCCAAGGCGCTGAACATCTCGGGGGCCGAAGCCCGTGGGGTGATGAGCTTCTATCACGATTTCCGCGAGGCGCCCGCCGGCCGGCATGTGCTGAAACTCTGCCGGGCCGAGGCCTGTCAGGCCGTGGGGGCGGACCATGTCGCCGATCATGCCAAGCGGGTGCTGGGGCTGGATTGGCACGAAACGTCCAAGGACGGTTCGGTGACGCTGGAGCCGATCTTCTGTCTGGGCCTGTGCGCCTGCGGACCTGCGGCTTTGGTGGATGGCAAGCTGGTGGGCCGGGTCGATGAAGCGAAGATTGACGCCATGGTGGGGGCGCTGAAATGAAGATCTACCTGCCGCTCGATTCCGCTGCCGTGGCGCTGGGCGCCGATGAGATTGCCGAGGCAATCCTGGCGCAGGCCCAGGCCAAGGGCGTTGCCATCGATCTTGTGCGCAATGGCTCGCGCGGGATGGTCTGGCTGGAGCCTTTGGCGGAGGTGGTCACCGACGCGGGCCGTTTCGCTTTCGGGCCGATGACGCTTGCCGATGTGCCGGCGCTGTTCGGCGATCTGGCCGCGCATCCCAAGGCCCTGGGGCTGACCGAGGATTTGCCGTGGCTGAAGGCGCAGACGCGGCTGACCTTTGCGCGGGTGGGCGTGATCGACCCTCTGAGCCTGCCCGAGTACCGGGCGCAGGGCGGGTTGTCGGGCCTGTCCAAGGCCCTGACCCTGGACAAGGCGGCGATCGTGGCGGAAGTCACCGCCTCGGGTCTGCGTGGCCGTGGCGGCGCAGGCTTCCCCACAGGCATCAAGTGGAAGACGGTGTCCGAGGCCAAGGCCGACCGCAAGTACATCGTCTGCAATGCCGATGAAGGCGACAGCGCCACCTTTGCCGACCGGATGCTGATGGAGGGTGACCCCTTCACGCTGATCGAGGGCATGGTGATTGCGGGCCTCGCCTGCGGGGCGACCAAGGGCTTTGTCTACATCCGTTCCGAATACCCTGTGGCCATCCGGGTCATGCAACAGGCGGTAGAGATTGCGCGGGCGGAAGGCGTGCTGGGCAATGTCCTCGGCTCCGGCCAGATCTTCGACATGGAAGTGCGTGTCGGCGCGGGCGCTTATGTCTGCGGTGAAGAGACCAGCCTGCTGAACAGCCTTGAAGGTAAGCGCGGCGTCGTCCGCGCCAAGCCGCCGCTGCCCGCGCTTCAGGGCTTCATGGGCAAGCCGACGGTGGTGAACAACGTCATCTCCCTCGCCTCGATCCCGGTGATCTTCGAGAAGGGGGCAGAGTTCTACAAGGGCTTCGGCCTTGGCCGTTCGCGCGGCACGATCCCGCTGCAGATCGCAGGCAACGTCAAGCACGGCGGGCTGTATGAGATTGCCTTCGGCCTGACGCTGGGCGAGATCGTGGACGGCATCGCAGGCGGCACCGCCTCGGGTCGTCCGGTCAAGGCGGTGCAGGTGGGCGGGCCTTTGGGCGCCTACTTCCCGCGCGCGCTGTTCAACACGCCCTTCGGCTACGAGGAATTCGCCGGCAAAGACGGCCTGATCGGCCATGCCGGCCTGACCGTCTTCGACGACTCTGCCGACATGCTCAAGCAGGCCCGCTTTGCGATGGAGTTCTGCGCCATCGAATCCTGCGGCAAGTGCACGCCCTGCCGCATCGGTGCCGTGCGCGGCGTTGAAACCGTGGACCGGATCGCCAAGGGCGATGCCTCCGCCATCCCGCTGCTCACCGACCTCTGCGCCACCATGAAAGCCGGGTCGCTTTGTGCCCTTGGGGGCTTCACGCCTTACCCGGTGCTCTCGGCCCTCAGCCATTTCCCTGACGACTTCAACCGCATGAAGGAAGCCGCCGAATGAAAGACTTCATCATTCCCGACATGGATTTCGGCACGCCTGCTGCGAAATCCAAGACCATGGTCACGCTGACCATCGACGGCTTTGACGTGACGGTGCCGGAAGGCACCTCGATCATGCGGGCTGCGGCGGAAATCGGCATCGCGGTGCCCAAGCTTTGCGCGACGGACTCGGTGGATGCCTTCGGCTCCTGCCGCCTGTGTCTGGTCGAGATTGAGGGCCGCAATGGCACCCCGGCCTCCTGCACCACGCCCGTGGCCGCTGGCATCAAGGTTCAGACCCAGAACGCCAAGCTGGAAAAGCTGCGCAAAGGGGTGATGGAGCTTTACATCTCGGACCACCCGCTGGACTGCCTGACCTGCTCGGCCAATGGCGATTGCGAATTGCAGGACATGGCCGGGGCCGTCGGCCTGCGCGATGTGCGCTATGAAGCGATCGACACCCACTTCAAGGCCAAGGACAATTCCGGCAAGGCCAATCCGCAATGGAACCCCAAGGACGATTCCAACCCCTATTTCACCTATGACCCGGCCAAGTGCATCGTCTGCAGCCGCTGCGTGCGGGCTTGCGAAGAGGTGCAAGGCACTTTCGCGCTGACCATCTCGGGCCGTGGCTTTGACAGCCGGGTTTCGGCGGGCCTGAAGTCCGACACCTTCCTGACCTCGGACTGCGTGTCGTGCGGCGCCTGCGTGGCGGCTTGCCCGACCGCGACCCTGCAGGAAAAGTCGGTCATCGAGCTTGGCACCCCGCAGCGCGAGGTTATCACGACCTGCGCCTATTGCGGTGTCGGCTGCCAGTTCAAGGCCGAACTGCGCGGCGACGAACTCGTCCGCATGACCCCCTACAAGCACGGCAAGGCCAATCGGGGCCATAGCTGCGTGAAGGGCCGCTTCGCCTATGGCTACGCCTCCCACAAGGACCGCATCCTGTCGCCGATGATCCGCGACAACATCAACGACCCGTGGCAGGAAGTGTCCTGGGCCGAGGCGATGGAGTTTGCTTCCAACCGGATGAAGGGCATCATCGCCGAGCATGGCCGTCATTCGGTCGGCGTCATCACCTCCTCCCGTTGCACCAACGAGGAAGCCTATCTGGTGCAAAAGCTGACCCGCGCCGTCTTCCAGAACAACAACACCGACACCTGCGCGCGGGTTTGCCACTCGCCCACCGGCTACGGCTTGGGCCAGACCTTGGGCACCTCGGCCGGCACGCAAGACTTTGACTCGGTGGAACAGACCGACGTCGTCATCGTCATCGGTGCCAACCCCGCCTCGGGCCACCCGGTCTTCGCCTCGCGTCTGAAAAAGCGCATCCGTCAGGGCGCCAAGCTGATCGTCATCGACCCGCGTCGGACCGAGATGGTGGAAAGCGCCCATATCAAGGCCGCCCATCACCTTGCCCTGACCCCCGGCACCAACGTCGCCATCGTCACGGCACTGGCGCATGTGATCGTGACCGAGGGCCTGTTCGACGAAGACTTCATCCGCAACCGCTGCGATTGGGATGAATTCCAGGACTATGCCGAATTCGTCAGCCAGCCGAAGAACTCGCCGGAATCCGTGCAGCTTCTGACCGGTGTGAAGGCCGAGGAAGTCCGCGCTGCAGCGCGCCTCTTCGCCCGCGGCGGCAACGGATCGATCTACTACGGGCTGGGTGTCACCGAACACTCCCAAGGCTCCACCACCGTGATCGGCATCGCCAACCTGGCCATGATGACCGGCAATATCGGCCGTCCGGGCGTGGGCGTGAACCCGCTGCGGGGGCAGAACAACGTGCAAGGCTCCTGCGACATGGGGTCCTTCCCGCACGAACTGCCGGGCTATCGCCATGTGAAGGGCGAGGCGGTGCGCGACATCTTTGAGAAGATCTGGGGCGTCAAGATCGACGACGAACCGGGCCTGCGCATCCCCAACATGCTCGACGCCGCCGTCGAAGGCACCTTCAAGGGCCTGTACTGCCAAGGCGAAGACATCCTGCAATCCGACCCCGACACCAAGCACGTCGCCGCTGGGCTTGCTGCGATGGATTGCGTGATCGTCCACGACCTGTTCCTGAATGAAACCGCGAACTATGCCCATGTCTTCCTGCCCGGCTCGACCTTCCTTGAAAAGGACGGCACCTTCACCAACGCCGAACGCCGCATCAACCGCGTCCGCAAGGTGATGGCCCCGCGTCAGGGCTATGCTGACTGGGAAGTCACCATGATGTTCGCCAACGCGATGGGGGCCGACTGGACCTACACCCATCCCAGCCAGATCATGGACGAAATCGCGCTGACCACCCCGTCTTTCGCGGGCGTGTCCTACGAAAAGCTGGAAACCATGGGCTCTGTTCAATGGCCCTGCAACGAAAAGGCGCCGGAAGGCACGCCCCTGATGCACGTTGACGGCTTCGTCCGCGGCAAGGGCAAGTTCATCAACACCGAGTATATCGCCACCGACGAACGCACCGGCCCGCGCTTCCCCTTGCTGCTGACCACCGGGCGCATCCTGTCGCAGTACAACGTCGGCGCACAAACCCGCCGCACCCATAACGTCGTCTGGCATGCCGAGGATGTTCTGGAAATCCACCCCTCTGACGCCGAAGTCCGCGGCATCAAGGATGGCGACTGGGTCAAGCTGGCCTCCCGCTCGGGCGAAACCACGCTGCACGCCCAGATCACCGACCGCGTGCTGCCGGGGGTGGTTTATACCACCTTCCACCACCCCGACACCCAAGCCAACGTCATCACCACCGACTATTCTGACTGGGCGACCAACTGCCCGGAATACAAGGTGACCGCGGTGCAGGTCGGATCCTCGAACGGCCCGACCGAGTGGCAAGAGGATTACAAGGCGCAAGCCACCCTCTCGCGCCGCATCGCGACGGCGGCCAAGTGATGCAAACCCATCGCCCCCTGCCGCGTCTGGCCTTCGGGCCCGGCGCGCTGGCGGCAACGGGCAGCCGCATGCTGCCCGAAGAGGTGGCGGTGGCGCTGTCCTTCAACGGCACGACACAGGCCGTGATGATGGCGACCCCTGCCGACCTCACGGATTTTGCCTATGGCTTTGCCCTCACCGAAGGTCTGGCCCGCCCGGATGAGATTGCCGAGGTCGCGGTCGTTGAAACCCCCAAGGGCATCGACGTGCAAATCTGGGTGACGGCGGAAGCCGAAGCCCGCCTTGCCAAGCGCCGCCGCACCATGGCGGGGCCGGTCGGCTGCGGGCTCTGCGGCATCGACTCGCTGGAAGAGGCGGTGCGCGACCTTCCCCCCGTTTCCGCCAGCTTCACCATCACCCAAGCCCAAGTCCGCGCCGCCATCGCCGCCCTCCCCGAAGCGCAGCCGCTGCACGACGCGACCCGCGCCGTCCATGCCGCAGGCTTCTGGAGCGGCACGCTTCTGCTGGCGCGCGAGGATGTTGGCCGCCACAACGCACTGGATAAACTGGCGGGCGCGATGCTGCGGGCCAACACGCGCCCGACCGGGGCCATCGTCCTGACCTCCCGCGTCTCCATCGACATGGTGCAGAAGGTCGCGGCGATCGGTGCCCCGGTGCTGATCGCCGTCTCGGCCCCCACCGCCCATGCCGTCGCGATGGCCGAGGCCGCAGGCATCACCCTGATCGCCCTTGCGCGACCCGACCGTTTCGAAGTGTTCACCCATCCCAGCCGCCTCATCGGCGCCCGCTCGCCAGGAGACTCCCATGTCGCATGATGCGCACACCAAGCTGATCTACATGGCCAACCAGATCGCCAAGTTCATGGAATCCAAGCCCCATGCCGAGGGTCTGGCTGGTCTTTCCAGCCATATCAATGACTTCTGGGAACCCCGTATGCGACGCCACCTGTTCGAGGTGCTGGATGCCGGCGGCCAAGGCCTGCGTCCCCTTGTGATTGAAGCGGCGCAGTCGATCCGCCGCCCCGTGGCGGCCTGAGGCCGCAAACCCTCCATCTTGCTGCCCCAATCGGCGTGTAAGCGGGCCTGAAAAGCAGGCATAGGCAAAGCAGGTGGCGGCACATGGCCCAATCGGGCGACCCATCCGACATCGGGGGCGCGATACGCCCTCGGTCAGGCGCGTTCCGTCGGTACTGGGCGGTGGGTCTGGTCGTGATCCTGTCCTGCCTGTCCGCCATCGCCGTCCTGCAAAGCCGGGGGCCGGCCTATGAGGCGCAATCGGTCGTGCGGGTCCGGCTTGGCGCCGATGTGCTGGGTCTGATCGAGGCGCATCTGATGGCCCGCGACGCGCTGATCGCCACGGCCGCGCGCCATGGCCTCACCGGCTACACCGCCGCCACCACCCTGCGCGAGGCTGTCGGCCTGCACGCGTTGACCGCTGTGGCCGGAACCACCCTTGGCCTTGCGCCGGACGTGGCCGGGGTTGTGATCTCGGTCCGCTGGCCGCAGGCCGAACAGGCGGCGCAGATCGCCAATGATCTGGCGCTGCAGGTGCTGGATCTGGGGCAGAATGGCCAACTGGACGCCAGCCACGACGCACTGGCCTTCTACCGCAGCGAGGAAGAGCGGCTCTGGCAGGAAATCGCAGCCCTGAAGGCCGAGATGGCGGGCGTTCGTATCCGCGCCGAGCGCGACTCGACCCCCGATGATCGCCCGCTGCTTTTGTTGCAGGATCAATACGATGTGGTCCGCCACCATCTGGCCGAGGATGAAGTGGCCGCCCGTCTGGCCGACCGCCAAAGGGCGGGGGATTTTGCCCTGTTGCAACGCGCCAGCACCGGGCAGGTCGTGCGCTCGGGCAGTCTGTGGCTGCTGGGCGGCCTTGCCGGGGCCGCCGTCTTCGCCCTTGCCGCCGCCTTTCTGGTCGAGCGGCGGCCCTGGGCCTCGCCCGTTCTGGGCCGGCAGATCCAGGACGGCTACCGCTTGGTCGACGACCCCAAACGCCCGATCCTTGGCCTGCCGCGCTTTGCCGTGCTCAGTCTGCTGGCCGTCGCGGCGCTGGTCGCCTTGTCGGTGGTGATGCGTTAGGCGGTCTCTGCCAACAGCCCCAGCAGATAGTGGCCGTAATCATTCTTGCGGAAGATCGCGGCCCGCGCCGCCAGCGCTGCCCGGTCGATCCAGCCGGCGCGAAACGCGATTTCGTCCGGGCAGCCCACCTGCAACCCTTGCCGGGCTTGCAGCGTGCGCACAAAGTTCCCCGCATCCAGCAGGCTGCCATGCGTCCCGGTGTCCAGCCAGGCGAACCCGCGCCCCATCTTCTGCACCGTCAAGCTGCCGTCCTGCAGATAGCTGTCCAGCAGATCGACGATTTCCAGCTCCCCCCGGGCCGAGGGGCGGATGCCCTTGGCCCGCTCCGGCGCCGTCCCATCCAGAAAATACAGCCCCGTCACCGCAAAATTCGACGGTGGCACCTCGGGCTTCTCGATGATCTGTTGCACGGTGCCCGCGGCATCGAACTTGACCACGCCATACCGTTCCGGATCGGCCACCCGATAGCCGAACACCGTGCCGCCCACCGCTTGCTGCATCGCCGCCGTCAAGATCTCGGGCAGGCCATGGCCAAAGAAGATGTTGTCGCCCAGCACCATGGCAGACGCCGCCCCGTCCAGAAAATCCTCGGCCAGCAAATAGGCCTGCGCCAGTCCGTCGGGCGAGGGCTGGATGATGTAGGTCAGGCGGATGCCCCATTGGCTGCCGTCGCCCAACAGGCGGATGAACGCCGGCTGATCCTCGGGGGTCGAGATCAGCGCGATGTCGCGGATGCCGGCCAGCATCAGCGCGGTCAGCGGATAATAGACCATCGGCTTGTCATAGATCGGCAGCAACTGCTTTGACACACCCATGGTGATCGGCCACAGCCGCGTGCCAGAGCCGCCTGCCAAAATGATGCCCTTGCGTGTCATGTGGTCAATTCCTGTATGATAAGATCAAGGCCCGCCCGCCAGTCCGGCCGCGCAAGGCCGAAGGCCCTGTGCAGCGCGCTGCAATCCAGCCGGGAATTCAGCGGACGTCTGGCCGGGGTCGGGTAGTCGGTGGTTGCAATGTCGTGGATCTGGCAGGTCAGCCCGGCCCGGCCCATGATGGCGCGGGCGAAATCCGCCCAAGAGGTGTCGGGCGCGCCGGCGAAGTGATGCGTCCCGCCCTTGGCGCCGCCCGCCATCGCCCGCGCCAGAACCACCAGCGCATCGGCAATATCCGCCGCCGGCGTCGGCCCGCCAATCTGGTCGGCCACGACATTCAGGCTCGCCCGCTCGCGCCCCAGCCGCAGCATGGTCTTCACGAAGTTCGCCCCCTGCGCGGAGACGACCCACGATGTGCGCAGGATCAGATGGTGGCCACCGGCGGCCCGAATGCCCATCTCTCCCGCCTGTTTGGAGCGGCCATAGGCGTTCAGCGGGGCCACGGCATGATCCACCGCAAAGGGCGCCGCACCGCCGCCATCAAAGACATAATCGGTCGACAGATGAAGGAACGGAACCCCAAG
This sequence comes from Stagnihabitans sp., assembly GCF_964946895.1. NCBI lineage: Bacteria > Pseudomonadati > Pseudomonadota > Alphaproteobacteria > Rhodobacterales > Paracoccaceae > Stagnihabitans > Stagnihabitans sp. Next base: position 57,291 of record NZ_CBBQHX010000014.1, read on the forward strand.
CGCCGCACAGGCCCGCGCCATCGCCGCCGGCGCATCGCCGTTGACCACGGTGGCGGCGGCCTCGTCCGCCTCGGCCTTGTCGACGGCGGTCCACCCGGCGGCATTGATCACCGCGTCACAGTCGCGCACTGCGGCGGCACAGGCGCAGGGGTCCGCCAGATCGGCCTCGGCCCGGCTCAGAAACCGCGCCCTCACCCCTTGCGGCAACCGCCGCGCCAGTTCGCGGGCGACCTGTCCGGTCTGCCCGAAGATCAGCAGCCTCACGACGCAACCCCCAGCCTTTCGCCCACACCCTGCCGCGCCAGCAAGGGCTGCCACCACGCCTCGTTGTCCAGAACCCAGCGCACCGTCTTGCGCAACCCCTCCTCCAGCGTGACCGAAGGCCGCCAGCCCAGTTCGGCCCGTATGCGCGAGGGGTCGATGGCATAGCGGGCATCATGGCCGGGCCGGTCGGTGACAAAGGTGATCAGCCGGGCATGCGGCGCACCGGCCGGGTGCATCTCGTCCATCAGGGCGCAGATCGACCGCACCAGATCAATATTGCGCGCCTCGTTCTCGCCGCCGATCGCGTAGCTGCGACCAACCTTGCCCCGGCTGACAACAGTCAGCAGCGCATCGGCGTGATCCTCGACATAAAGCCAGTCGCGGATATTCTCCCCGGCGCCGTACACCGGGATCGGGCGGCCGTGCAGCGCATTCAGGATCACCACCGGGATCAGCTTTTCGGGGAAATGATACGGCCCGTAGTTGTTGGAGCAGTTGGTCAGGATCACCGGCAGACCATAGGTCTCCCCCCAGGCCCGCACCAGATGATCCGACGCGGCCTTGCTGGCCGAATAGGGGCTGCGCGGGTCATAGGGGGTCTCTTCGCTGAACTTGCCCAAGGCCCCCAGCGACCCGAACACCTCATCGGTCGAGATGTGGTGGAAGCGAAACCCCTCTGGCTTGCCCGCCTTGGTCCAATGGGCGCGGGCGGCCTCCAGCATGTTGAAGGTGCCGGTGATGTTGGTCTCGATGAAATCCCCCGGCCCGTCGATCGACCGGTCGACATGGCTTTCGGCGGCCAGATGCATCACGGCATCGGGCTGATGGGCGGCAAAGATCCGGTCCAGCGCCGCACGGTCGCGGATATCCGCCCGCTCGAAGCGGTACCGGGACGAGCCCGACACCGTGGCCACGTTCTCCAGATTGGCCGCATAGGTCAGGGCGTCCAGGTTCACCACCTGATGCCCCCGCGCCACCGCCTGCCGCACCACGGCAGAGCCGATGAACCCTGCGCCCCCGGTGACCAGCAGCTTCATGGCGTGCCCCATTCAAACGGGGTCTGCCATTGCGACAGCAAGGGTGCCACCTGATCCTTGGCCGACAGCACCGGATCCGTCACGCCCCAGTCGATGCCGATGTCCGGATCATTCCAGCGGATGGCACCGTCGCATTCGGGCGCGTAGACGTCCGAACATTTGTACTGCACTTCGGTATCGGGCAGGCGGGTGACAAAGCCGTGCAGAAAGCCCTTGGGCACCAGAAGCTGGCGCGCATTCTCCGGTGTCAGATCGACGCCGACCCATTGGCCATAGCTGGGCGAGCCGCGCCGGACATCGACCGCCACGTCAAACACGGCCCCCCGCGTGCAGCGCACCAGCTTGTCCTGCGCATGCGGCGGGCTTTGAAAGTGCAAGCCGCGCAAGGTGCCAACCGCGGCGGACATCGAGTGGTTGTCTTGCACCCACGCCGTCGTCAGGCCCGCTGCCGCAAAACGGCTGGCGTTGAAGGTTTCGGAAAACCAGCCGCGCGCATCGCCAAAGCGGGCGGGCGTCAGGATCATGACATCGGGCAAAGAGGTTGGTTCGATTTTCATGCCCCCATTTTGCGAGGATTGCAGGGATAAAGCCAAGGACTATATCGGTGCAGGCCTCCTACCCCTCTTGGAGTTTCCGCTACCCACGCGCATATATGGGAAAAGTTTATGCCGAATGAGGATGTCATGTTCGGAACTGCCCAAACCACAAAACCCGCCCCCTCTTCTGAACATATCAAAGAGGGCACCGAAGCCAGCTTCATGAAAGACGTGATCGAGCAGAGCAAGACTGTTCCGGTCATCGCCGATTTCTGGGCCCCGTGGTGCGGCCCGTGCAAGACCCTTGGCCCCCTGCTCGAAGCGGCCGTGACGGAGGCCAAAGGGGCCGTCAAGATGGTCAAGATCGACGTTGACAAGGCGCAGGCTCTGGCCGGCCAGCTGCGGATCCAGTCGATCCCCACGGTCTATGCCTTCTGGCAGGGCCAGCCGGTTGACGGCTTTCAGGGCGCCATCCCGGGGTCCGAGATCAAGAAGTTCGTCGACACCCTCTCGGCCATGGGCCCCGGCGTCGATGGCGGTCTGGCCGATGCTCTGGACGCCGCCGAGCAGATGCTGGCCGAGGGCGCTGCCGCCGATGCCGCCGAAACCTTCGCCGCCGTGCTGGAGGAAGAGCCCGAGAATGCCTTGGCCTACACCGGCCTGATCCGCGCCTATCTGGCGATTGACGATCTGGACAAGGCGCAGGCTCTGGTCGATTCCGCCCCCGCCAAGATCGCCGCCTCGCCCGAGATGGCAGCCGTCAAGGCGCAGATCGAACTGGCCCGCCAAGCCGCCAAGGCCGGCCCGGAAAATGACCTGCGCGCCGCCTTGGCCAAGGACCCGACCAACCGTCAGGTCATGTTCGATCTTGCCACCGCGCTGCACGCCTCCGGCAAGGTCGAAGAGGCTGTCGATACCCTGCTGGACCTCTTCAAGCTCGACCGCGAGTGGAACGAAGGGGCCGCCAAGGCGCAACTCTTCACCATCTTCGGCGCCTTGAAGCCACAGGACCCGATCGCCCTGAAAGGCCGTCGCCGCTTGTCGTCGATGATCTTTGCCTGACCCGCACGCGGCCTATTTGTCCTTGGGCATTTGCACGCTAGGTTGTCTGCCATGATAAATCTTGCAGACCTGCCCGAAACCATCGCGGTCTTCCCGCTGCCCGGAGCCATCTTGCTGCCCCGGGCGCGGCTGCCGCTGCACATCTTTGAACCGCGCTATCTGGCGATGATCGACGACTGCCTGAAGTCCGACCGTCGCATGATCGGCATGATCCAGCCGCGCAGCGGCACCGGTCCGGTGCCCGCCCTCTCTGCCGTGGGCTGCGCCGGGCGCGTCACGTCGTTTTCGGAAACCGAAGATGGCCGCTACATGATCACCCTGACCGGCGTCAGCCGGTTTCGCGTCGTGGAAGAGGTCACCGGATTTGCCCCCTACCGCCGCTGCCGGGCGGATTGGTTGCCCTTCGCCGACGACCTGCGCGGCGAAGAGGTCGAGGAAGATTTCCCCCGTCAGGCCTTCCTTGACAAGCTCTCGCGCTATTTCAAGGCCCGCAGTCTGGGCGTGGACTGGGCCACCCTGAAAGAGGCCGAGGATGAACTGCTGGTCAACGCGCTGGCCATGCTTTGCCCCTTCGCCCCCGAGGAAAAGCAGGCCCTGCTCGAGGCGCACAGTCTGGGCGACCGGCGCCGCGTGATGGAAACCCTGATCGCCTTCGCCATGCAGACCGGCGGCACGACGGACGAGGTCCGGCAGTGACCGACAGCCCCCCCGCGCATTGTGACCGCCGCATGCTGGAGGCTCTGGTCTGCCCGCGCACCGAAGGGGCCCTGCGCTACGACGCCGAAAAGCAAGAGCTGATCTCCGATCAGGGGCAGCTCGCCTTTCCGATCCGTGACGGCATTCCGATCATGCTGATCAGCGCGGCACGGCCACTGCTCTGATACACTTGCGCAGCGAAAGTTAACGCCAGATGCGCAAGGGCTTGACAGGCCCCATGATAGGCGTTTGTTCCCACAAGAGGTATTTCTCTCTCGGAAGACGCGCCAGTGATCAGAGTTCTGTCCAAATTCGCCGCTGTGGCCCTGCTTTCGATGCTGGCCGCCTGCGCCAGCCCGAAATCCCAGCAGGTGGCCGCCCCGCCGCCGCCGCTGCCCGGATATGAAGCGATGGAGGATGGCGGCTTCCAGATTGCCGCGGTTGACCCGCGTCTGATGACCGACGGCTATGAGAAGGCCGAGGTGCCCTATGCCGGCAAGGACAAGCCCGGCACCATCGTGGTCGACACCTTCGCCCGCAAACTCTACTTCGTCGAAGAGGGCGGCATGGCCACCCGCTACGGCATCGCCGTCGGCCGCGAGGGCCTGTCCTTCCGCGGCACCGGCGTGATTGGCCGGATGGAGAAGTGGCCGAACTGGCAACCCACCGCCAACATGGTGCGCACCCGGCCGGACCTTTACGCGCAATACGCCGGCGGCATGAAGGGCGGCCTCGACAATCCGCTGGGCGCCCGCGCCATGTATCTCTATCGCGGCGGTGCCGACAGCCACTTCCGCATCCACGGCACGGTCGACAACAACTCGATCGGTCACGCCACCTCGGCCGGCTGCATCCGGCTGTTCAATCAAGATGCGATCGAACTCTATGACCGTGTGAAGCTGGGCACCGTCGTGAAGGTGCGCACGCTGGACGAAAGCATCGCCCTCGAAGGGCCCTACATGGAAGACGCCTTCGGCCGCGCCGTCCCCGATACCCCCGAGAACGAGGCCAAGAAGATCAAGGACGCCGCAGCCCTCGCCGCCGCCGAGGCCGCAAACCCCACCCTCGCCGCCTATGACGCCGAGGCCCGTGCGGCGGACGAAGCCGCCAAGAAGCAGGCCGAAGCCGCCGGTGGCAGCGGCAACTGACCCGACACCCCCAAGGCTGCAGGGGGCCCGCACGGGCCCGCTGCTGGCCTCAGGTCAGGATGACATAGTCCTTCAGCGTGGCCTGCACGACCCGCCAGGTGCCGCGAAAGCCCGGGCGGATCACGAAACTGTCCCCGGCCCGCAGCACCGTCTCCAAACCGCTCTCATCGGTCAGAACCGAGACGCCTTCCAGAATGTGGACATATTCCCACTCGCTGTACTGCACCCGCCATTCCCCCGGCGTCGAATGCCACAGGCCAGCATACAGGTTGCCACGCTCCTCAACGTTCCATGTGGTGTGAACCGGGTCCCCGGCGACACGCTTTTCGGGCGCAGGTCGTGACACCTCGGGGGCTACGCCGTCGCGGCTCAGGGGCAGAAGATGGGACATGGCAACTCCTTTTCCCCCCGAACGCCAGATCTTCCCGCCGAACGCCAAAGCGTTGCACCAAGGTCAAGTCCGGCTGCCGCTGCAATGCGGCGCAAGATTCTTGCGGTGGCAGGCAAACCGTGCCCATATTGTCAGCAATCAAAGCTTGCGGAGCCTGAAAGATGAGTGCTGTTCCCTCCACTGGCCCCAGCGAGAAGCGATCCGTCCTGCCGCCGGACATCCGCGCGCGCAAAGGCCAGTCTCCGTTGGTGGTGCTGACCGCCTATACCACGCCGATGGCCCGGCTGGTCGATGCCCATTGCGACGTGGCCTTGGTCGGTGATTCGGTCGGCATGGTGCTGCACGGCCTGCCCTCGACCCTCGGCGTCACGATGGAGATGATGATCCTGCACGGCCGCGCCGTGGTCCGCGGCCTGTCCAAAGCCATGGCCGTGATCGACATGCCCTTCGGCAGCTACGAGGAAAGCCCCGCCCAGGCCTTCCGCAACGCCGCACGCCTGCTGGTGGAAACCGGCGCATCCGCCGTCAAGCTGGAGGGCGGCAGCCACATGGCCGAAACCATCGCATTTCTGACCCAACGGGGTGTGCCGGTGATGGCCCATATCGGCCTGACCCCGCAGGCGGTGAACACTCTGGGCGGCTACAAGGTGGTCGGTCGCGATGCCGAGGCCGAGCGTGTCATGACCGACGCCCGCGCCATCGCCGCGGCAGGCGCCTTCGCCGTCGTGCTGGAAAAGGTTCCGGTTGGTCTTGCCGCCCGCATCACCCAGACCCTGACCATCCCCACCATCGGCATCGGCGCCGGCGCGCAGTGCGACGGGCAGGTGCTGGTCGTCGATGACATGCTGGGCACCTTCACCGAATTCCGCCCGAAGTTCGTCAAGCGCTACGCCAACCTCGGCCAACTGGCCGAAGACGCCATCGCCGCCTATGCCGCCGACGTCCGCGCCCGCCGCTTTCCGGGGCCAGAGCATGGCTTTGCCGATGTCCTGCCGGGCAAAGCATCGTGATCCCCCTTCTGCGCACCGTGGCCGACCTGCGTGCTCTTGTGCGGGGCTGGAAGGCGCAGGGCCAGACCATCGGCGTCGTGCCCACGATGGGCGCCCTGCATGACGGCCACCTCAGCCTCGTCCGCGCCGCCAAGGCCGGATGTGACCGGGTGATCGTCACCATCTTCGTGAACCCCAAGCAGTTCAACAACGCCAGCGACCTTGCCAAATACCCCCGGACCGAGGCCGCCGATGCCGCCCTTCTGGCCCCGCTTCAGGTTGACGCCATCTTCGCCCCCACGCCCGATCAGGTCTACCCGGCTGGCTTTGCCACCACGGTCTCGGTCTTGGGCGTCGCAGCCCCGCTGGAAGGCGCCCTGCGCCCCGGCCACTTTGACGGCGTGGCCACCGTGGTCACCAAGCTCTTCGGCATGACCCTGGCCGACCGGGCCTATTTCGGCCAGAAAGACTGGCAGCAACTGCAGGTCGTGCGCCGCCTCGTGGCCGACCTGAACCTGCCGGTCGAGGTGATCGGCTGCGAAACCCTGCGCGAGGCCGACGGTCTGGCCATGTCCTCGCGCAACCAGCGCCTCTCGCCCCAGGCCCGCCACACCGCCACAGCCCTCCATGCCGCCCTGCAGACGGCGGCAGCGGCGCTGCGCCAGGGCACAGCGCCCGCGCCCGCCCTGCAGCGCGCCACGGCAGACCTCCTCGCCGCAGGCTTCGAGACGGTCGAATACCTTGCGCTCTGCGACGCCGAAACCCTCGCCCCCGCCACCGACCTCGCGCGCCCGCTGCGCCCGCTGCGCCTGCTGGTGGCGGCCTGGGCCGGTGGGGTGCGGCTGATCGACAACATTGCCGTCTGACCCGGGTGCTGCTTGAACCCGCCCGGGTGCATGTTTACCTGACAGGGGCAAGGGGGCCGTCATGCTGGACCTGATCATCGGCGGGATCGTCGGGCTAAGCGCCCTCTACTGGATCGTTTCGGCCTATGCCCGCTCGGTCCGCCGCGAGGCGCTGGAAAACGAATTTGATGCCGGCGGCATCGCCGGCCCGCGTGAGGATTTTATTGCCAAAGGCATGGCGCAGTATGAACACGGGTTGCGGCGCCGGCTGATCGCTCTGGTCTATGTGATCCCGGTGGTGCTGATCGTGATCATCGCCTATGTCGTGAACCACACCTGAGGAGACTGCGATGCGCAAGCTGAAATGGGCGATCTGGGGTGTGCTGGCGCTCTTGCTGGCAGGCTTCCTGAACTACACGCTGCCCCACCACGACGTGGTGCGCATCACCGAAGTCTACAACCGGCTGACAACGGTCAGCTGGGCCAACAAATACTTCTACGCCTCGCCCGACACCGGCACCGCCGAGGGCAAGGACAGCCGCGACATCCGCTTCATCTCGGCGGCCTATGCCGATGGCTCCGTGATGGTCTATCGCAACGAGGACACCGGCTGGATCTGGCCGCCCTATTTCAAATATGACAGCTCCAACCTGCAGGCCGTCGCCTCCAATCTGAAATCCTCCGATGCCGTGCCGAAATGGGTGATGGTGACGCATTACGGCTGGCGCTTCCCGATGCTGTCGATCTACCCCAACGCGCTGCGCATCACCGAAGTCTCCGGCCCCGACTACACCTATTTCCCCTGGCTGAACGTGGTGATCCTCGCCCTGCTGGCCTTGGGCGCCTTCATGATCCGCCGCATGTGGCTGCAGTTCTGGGACCGTATGGTCGACCCCGCCGTGGCCGAGGTGCAAGAGGCCGGTGACCGCACCAAGGGCTGGTTCTCCCGCCTCTGGCGCCGCAAATCCTGACCCGACCTGCAGCCCCGACCTGCAGGCCCGCGCCTGTTAACGCTTGCCGCCGCGCGTTGCGTTAACCAGACCTCGCGGGACGGTCTGTAGCTACAGAAACCTGTCGCAAAACCGACGGACAAAATACGGAAACCCGCCGGCCCCACCCCGCTGTTTTCCCGCATTAACCCCGAAATTCCGCCCCGATTCGCCGCCCCGATCCGCCGGCCCGGACCGCAATCCCTACCGCGCCATTAACCTTGCCCCATTGCTCCTTTGGAAATACTCCGGGGGCACGGGGGCAGCGCCCCCGCCGTTGTGCCAAAAGACCGGCTGCAGGCGGCGCGGGTCCGGCGCCCGGGCCGGGCGCAAGGCCGGGGCGCCGCTTTGTCCTCAGCGGCGCAAGGTGCCGCCCGTCGCCTTGCTGACCTTTTCCACGATCTTGGCCGAGACGGCTTCAATATCCGCATCGGTCAAAGTCTTGTCCTTCGGCTGCAGGCGCACGGTCAAGGCGATGCTCTTCTTGCCCGCCCCCATCTGCGCCTCAGCCTTCTCGCCGGTGAATTGGTCGAAGACTTTCACGTTTTCGATCAAGACCTTATCCGCCCCAAGTGCTGCATTGACCGCCGTCAAGGCCTCGACCTTGCCATCCACCACAAAGGCGAAATCGCGCTCCACCGCCTGCAGATCCGACAGGACCAGCGCAGGCCGCGTCGGCGTTTTGGTCTTCGGCTCCGGCACCGAAGCGACCGAGACGGTGAACGCCACGGCCGGCCCCTTGACGCCCATCGCCGCCAGAACCTTCGGATGCACCTCGCCAAACGTCGCCATCACATTCGGCCCCAGCCCAATCGCGCCAGACCGCCCCGGATGCCACCAGCCCGCCACCTTGCGGCTGACCTGCACGCGGGCGGGGGCGCCCAAAGCCGCCAGAACCGCCTCGGCATCCGCCTTGGCGTCAAACACATCGACCGGACGACGCGACCCATAGGGGTCACGCCCCGCCGAAGCCCCCACCAATAGCCCCGTCGCCATCAAAGCCTGCTCTCCGGGTTCCCCGCCCTGGAAGGCCGGACCCACCTCGAACAGCGCCAGATCGGCAAAGCCCCGCGCCTGATTGCGCGCCGCAGCGCGCAAAAGACCGGGCAGCAGGTCAGGCCGCAGATGGGTCATTTCCGAGGAAATCGGGTTCTCGATCCGCACCGCATCGGTGCCACCGCCAAACAGGCCAGCGGCTTCGGCATCAATGAAGCTGTAGGTCACGCATTCATTATACCCCAGCGCCGCCATGGTCCGCCGCGCCGATTTTTCCTTGATTTGCAATGCGGTAAGGATGGGCCGTGGCACGCCGGTGTTGACGCGGGGCAGGGGGATGCCCTGCAACTTGGTCAGACTCGCGATCCGCGCCACCTCCTCGACCAGATCGGCCTCGCCCAGCACATCGGGCCGCCATGTCGGCGGCGTCGCCATGTCGCCGTTCAGCACAAAGCCCAAGGCCTCCAACGTAGCACGTTGAGTTGCCTCAGGAATTTCCATGCCCACCAACGAAATCAACCGCGCCGGGTCCAGCTTGTAGGCGCGGCTGACGTCCAACGGCGCGCCATCCTGCACCACGTCCGAGGCCTCGCCCCCGCACAGGTCCAAAATCATCTGCGTCGCCAGTTCCAGCCCGTCCAGCGTGAAGGCCGGATCAACCCCCCGCTCGAACCGGTACCGCGCGTCAGAGTTGATCTTCAACGCTCGCCCGGTCGAGGCCACCGTGATCGGATCCCAGAAGGCACTTTCCAGGAAGACATCGACCGTTTCTTCAACACATCCAGACACTTCGCCGCCCATGATGCCCGCCAGAGACTCCACTCCGGCGTCATCCGAAATCGCCATCATGCCCGCCCGCAGGGCATAGGTCTTGCCGTCCAGCGCCAAGAAGTCCTCGCCGCCAACCGCAGGATGGATCCGCAAATCGCCCTTCACCTTGGCCGCATCGAACACATGCAAAGGCCGGTTCAGTCCATAGGTGAAGTAGTTGGTCACATCGACCAGCGCCGAAATCGGTCGCAGCCCGATCGCCTTCAACCGCTGCTGCATCCACTCCGGCGAGGCGCCATTTTTCACGCCCCGAATGGTCCGCCCGGCGAAATGCGGGCAGCCCCTGGCCTTCAGCGTGGCGTCGATCTTCACGCCAATGGGCGAGGGGAAAGTGCCCTGCACCGGCACCACCGCCAAAGGTTTCAACACGCCAAGCCCGCGCGCGGCAAGGTCGCGGGCAATGCCGCGCACGCCCAAAGCGTCAGGACGGTTCGGGGTGATCTTGATTTCAATCATCGGATCGACGGTGCCGGGGCGGTTCACGGCCAGCCAATCGACGAACTTCTGACCCACCTCACCCGAGGGCAACTCTATGATTCCATTGTGTTCGTCAGACAGTTCCAGCTCGCGCTCGGACGCCATCATGCCGTGGCTCTCGATGCCGCGGATCTTGCCGACGCCAAGGGTCACGTCAATCCCGGGCACATAATCGCCGGGCTTGCACAGAACCACCGTGATGCCTTCGCGGGCATTGGGCGCACCGCAGACGATCTGCTTTTCACCCTCATCCGTCAGCACGCGGCAGACGCGCAGCTTGTCGGCATCGGGGTGCTTTTCGGCCTGCAGCACCTTGGCCAGCGTGAACGGCGCCAGACGCGCGGCGGGGTTGACCACCTCTTCCACTTCCAGACCCAGATCGGTCAGCGCCTCGGTGATCTCATCCACCGAAGCCGTGGTGTCGAGATGGTCCTTGAGCCAGGAGAGCGTGAATTTCATCGCGGGCCTTCGTGAGCTTGGGGTTGGGGCGGGTCAGGGTTTCAGCTTGCGGGGCTTAGCGCAAAGCGCGGGAAAGGAAAAGCATGGGCAAGGCCGGAAATCGCGGGTTGCCGGGGTGGAAACGGATTGTCCCGTGAATTCGCCGGGCAAATTCACACTTTCCTCGGCGGGATAGGGTAGAGCAGGCGCATGGACCCCATGCTGGACATCCCCAAAGGCCGCAAGCCCATTGCCCACGGTCAGCTGTGTCTGCTGATGGCCGTGACAGTCCTGATCTTTCTGGCCGTCTTGCCGCTGTGGCGCGGTTAGGTTCAGCCGCGCGATCGGGCCAGGGCCAGCAGGTTCTGCAGAATGCTGGCATAGCCACGCGCGTCGTCAATGGCGCGGTGCGTGTGTTCATGAACGCCCGACCAGGCCGGGGGAACATCGGGCTTGTAGGCCACGCGCTGTGGCTGGCTCATCAGGCCGGCAATCAGGCTGTCAAGGTCAAGGGCGGCGAAGCCATTGAAAACCTTGCGCTGCAGACGGATGCCAACATTGGCGCGCGAACTGACATAGCGGTCAAGGTAGTGGTCAATCCACGGACCGTCAAAGATCAACGGGCGGGCGGTGAAGACCCGCAAACCGGGCAGACCTTCCACCCATTGCGCAAACCGCTCCATCACCACGGCGGGCGGTTCGGGGTTTGTGGTGGCCGAGGCCCAGACCTCGGGCTGGCTGCGCCACCAGTCCATCGTGCCGGGGTCCGCAATCCGGTCCGGGCGCGGCTCCAGCACGGCTTCAAACTCGCTGAGGATCTCGCCCTGCGCTGAAACCGCGACCGAGGCGAAGGCCAGCATCGAGTTGCGGGTCGGGTTCGGGCCGTCACATTCGACGTCTGTCACAACATAGGTGACATCGTTCATCGGCTCAGCCCGCCCGGCAGATCGGGCTGGTCAAGTGCGGCAAAGCCATAGTGGCGCAGCCAGCGCAGGTCGCTTTCGAAGAAGGCGCGCAGGTCGGGGATGCCGTATTTCAGCATGGCGATGCGGTCGATGCCCATGCCGAAAGCAAAGCCCTGCCACTGGGTCGGGTCCACTCCGGCCGCCGACAGAACCTTGGGATGCACCATGCCCGAGCCGAGGATTTCCAGCCAGCTGTCGCCCTGACCGATCTTCAGTTGGCCACCCTCCCACGAGCAGCGGATATCGACTTCCGCCGAGGGCTCGGTGAAGGGGAAGTGGCTGGCACGGAAGCGCAATTCGACCGAAGGCACCTCGAAGAAGGCGCGGCAGAATTCTTCCAGCGTCCATTTCAGATTGGCCATCGAGATGTTGCGGTCAATCGCCAGACCCTCGACCTGATGGAACATGGGCGCGTGGGTCTGGTCCATGTCCATCCGGTAGACGCGGCCGGGCGCGATCACGCGGATCGGCGCGCCTTGGGCAGCCATGGCGCGGATTTGCACCGGAGAGGTATGGGTGCGCAGCACATGCGGCGGGCGTGGATCATCCGCCGCGCGGGCCATGAAGAAGGTGTCGTGCTCTTGCCGGGCGGGGTGTTCCGGCGGGATGTTCAAGGCGTCGAAATTGTACCAGTCGCTTTCGACTTGCGGGCCTTCGGCCACGGCAAATCCCATGTCGCCGAAGATCGCGGTCAGTTCTTCCATGACCTGAGACACGGGATGGATCGTGCCCCGCGGGCGCGGCCGGCCCGGCAGGGTCACATCCAGCCATTCGCTGCGCAGACGCTCGTCCAGCGCGGCATCCGCCAGCCCGGCCTTCTTGGCGCGCAGCGCGGCGTCAATCTCGTCCTTCAGGACGTTGAGGTTGGCCCCGGCGGCCTTGCGGTCCTCGGGCGCCATCTTGCCCAAACCCGCCATCAGGGCCGAAATCTCGCCCTTCTTGCCAAGGGCGGACAACCGCACCTCTTCCAGCGCGGATTCGTCCGATGCAGCCGCCACGGCGGTCAGAAATTTGGCTTTGAGTGCGTCGAGCCCGTCCATGGCAGTCTCCTTGAGAGTGGCCAAGGTGCTAGCCGGATGGGGGGCTGGATGCAAGTGGTGAGGCCCTCTGGAACGCGGCGGGCCTAGATGAAATCGGCAGCGGTCAGGTCGGCGGCGGTCAGATGGCGGGCGGTGTCCGACACCCAAAGCAGGTCGGTGCCATATTCGATCTGCACCCGTCCGGTCTGCAAGGTGGTGATGATCAGATCCGCAAAGGCAACACCCAGCGAAATCTTGTCGATGCCATCCTGATAGTCGGTGATGCGGTCCTTGACCCCATCGCTTTCCAGCACGAAATGATCCGCGCCCAGACCGCCGGTCAGCACATCCTGCCCGGTGCCGTCATGCAATTCGTCATCGCCGTCAAAGCCGTTGATGGTGTCACTGCCGCCGTCGCCGAACACCGTGTCATTGTCGGACCCGGCGTTGATATTGTCGTTGCCCAGGCCGCCATAGATCGTGTCGCTGCCCCAGTTGCCCAAGAGCCGATCATTGCCCGCATCACCCTGCAGATAGTCGGCATCGTTGCCGCCTTGCAGGAAGTCATTGCCATCGCCGCCCAGCAGGGTGTCGTTCTGCATGCCGCCCTGCTCGACGTCATTGCCGTTGCCGCCCGAAAGCTTGTCCGCCCCCATGCCACCCACCAGCGAATCGTTGCCATCGCCGCCCTTCAGATAGTCCGGCAGGATCGACCCTTGCAGGAAATCGGCGCCCGCTGTGCCGGCGTGGGTGTACAGTTGGGTTCCAAGGCCGAAGTCGGAATAATGCATGCCCTCGGCGCTGCCAGCCAAGGTCGTCTCGCCCAGATAGCTGATCACTTTGCCCAAGGCGACGCTGCCGGCCAGGGGGATGTAATAGACAAGGCTGCTGCCGCCCGCGGCGGGCAGGCTGTAGCGCAGCGCCTCGAAACTGCCGTCACCGGCTGCGGCGTGATAGCTGACGTCGACCAGAGCCATCTGGCCCGCGCCGGTGGTGTTGAAGGCGTGGGTGCCATGGCCGGGGCCTAGCAACACTTCTGCCCCGCGCCCGGTTTCAGACGCGAACTGGATCAGCCCGTCGTCGTCCGAGACGACGACCTGCCCGGTGGCTTTGGACAGCGCATGCCCCAGCGCATCAAAGCGCACCGTCAGCGCCTGACCCGACTGCAGCGCTTCGTCATCGGGCGACATGGTGCGATCGAGGTACGAGAACGGGTTGGCATCGCCTGCGCTGACGGAAGTCGCCACGGTGGCAATCGCCTCGGGAGCGTGGTCCGACGGCATCATGTAGAAATCCCGCCCGTTGGCAAAGAAATGCACCGCCTTGATGCTGTAGGCTGATCCGTCCAGCAATGTGCCCGTCAGCAGTTGCATGTCCAGCGCCGGAGGGCCGGCCAATTTGGTGCCGCAGGTCGACCAAACGGTGCCGATATCCCCGGATGAGCCGGTCGAGTTGCTGTCATCCACGGTCAGATAGGTCGTCGAAACCTCGCCCGTGGCGCGAACCACACGAAGAACCTGCCCTGCAAAAAGCGTCATCTCGCACCTGTGTGATCCTGAACTGAGGGCAACTTTAGCAGAATCAGGGCCTCTGGCGACGGACCAAGGTCGGGCAAAACCGGGGTAAGGCACTGGCCTTGGTCGGGAGGGCGCACTCCATTTGCGGTCGCGCCGTGGCGCTACGGCGCAATCGGCAAAGCTGGCGCCTTGACCAAAGCTTATAGGGTCGTATGTCGGTGACATATCAATTGTTGCAATGCAACCAATCGAGGGCCCCATGACACCTGAAGCCGCGCGGGAACGGGTCGGACGCCTGATCCAGCAGGTCGCGCGCCATTGGCGGCGTGCCCTGGACCTGAGCCTTGTGCCCGTGGGTCTGACCGAGGCGACGTGGCTGCCGCTTTTGTACCTCAATCGGGTGGGCCCGGTGCGACAGGGCGATCTGGCGGATTATCTGGGGCTTGACCGGTCCACGGTGGTGCGCCTGATCGACACGCTGTCGGTGCAGGGGCTGGTTGTACGCGAAGATGATCCGCAGGACCGCCGCGCCCGCAGGATCGTTCTGACACAGGCCGCCGCCCCTGTGGTGACGGCTGCAGAATTGGCGGCGCGCGAGGTGCGGGCCAAGGTGCTGTCGGGCATTGATCCGGTGGACCTGATCACAACGGAGCGGGTTCTGCATCAGATCCTGTCCCACATGCCCGATGCGGCAGAGGAGACGCCGGCATGACGGCTTTTGACAGAGTTGCGGCTGAGGCCCCAGTTTCCCCGTCGGACAAGCCGCTGGCCCATGTGCCGATCTGGGTTCTGGGGGCTTTGACGCTGACCGGTTCCTTGGCCATGCATATCTTTGTGCCGGCCTTGCCGGGGGCGGCCAAGGACTTTGGCGCCTCGATCCCGCGGATGGAGATGACGATCAGCGTCTATATCCTTGGCATGGCGGTGGGGCAGTTGCTCTACGGCCCGTTGAGCGACCATTTCGGGCGGCGACCGGTGCTGATGGCGGCCTTGAGCCTGTATGTGCTGGCCGGGATCGCCTGTTATCTGGCGCCAAACCTTGATCTGTTGATCGCCGCGCGGCTGTTTCAGGCTTTCGGCGGCTGTGCCGGGCTGGTGCTGGGCCGGGCGATCCTGCGCGACACCTCGCACCCATCCGAGATTGCCAGCCGTCTGGCAGTGCTGACGATGGTCATGGTGCTGGGACCGTCGCTGGCGCCGCTGTTTGGCGGGCTGGTGGTGCAATATATGGGCTGGCGGGCGATCTTCCTGCTGCTGTTGGCGATTGGCGTGGCCAATTTGGCCAGCGTCTTGCTGCTGATCCCGGAAACCCGGCCCGCGGCGGCAGCAAAGGCCAAGTTCACCGCCGGAACCAAAGCCCTTGCCAAGCGGCCCGATTTCCGGTGGCTGGTGCTGGGCGGCGCCTGCGCCACGACCTCGATGTACGGCGTGATCACAGCGGCGCCCTTCATCTTCGAGGTCGATCTGCACCGCCCCGCGCACGAGGTTGGGCCATGGCTGGCGATGGCCGTGCTTGGCGTGGCCTTGGGCAACTTTGTCATAAGGCTGACAGCGGGCAAGGTGCCGCTGAAGCTTTTGTTGCGGGTGGCGAACTGGATGACGCTGGGGGCAGGGCTGGCGCTGCTGGCCGTGGTGCTTGTCGTGCCGCAGGTCATGCCCTTGTCGGCCCCCATCTTCATGGCGCCGGTCTTCGTGTTCTGCATGGCAACCGGAGTGACCAGCCCGATTGCCACCTCGGAAGCCATGGGCATCTTGCCAGAGTTCGCCGGAGCCGCCTCGGGCGTTTATGGGTTCGTGCAGATGATGGTGGCGGCCTTGTGTACGACCTTGGTGGGGCTCGGTCCAGATCCGGCCCTGTCGGCGGCTGTGGTGACCGCGGGGGTGGGCGGGCTGTCGATGGTGGCGTTCCGCATCGCCGCCCGTCATCGCGCAGCGGCCCTGCGGGCCTTCAACTGACGCCAGCCATTCGCCGACCAATGCATAACAAAAAACCCCGCCACTGGCGGGGTTTCTGATGTCAGGTCTGAAGGTCAGCTCAGGCCGCGGCGGGCAGAGCGGCCTTGGCTTGTGCCGCGATGGCGTTGAACGCCTCGGGCTCATGCACGGCAAGGTCAGCCAGAACCTTGCGGTCGACCACGATGCCAGCCTTGTTCAGGCCGTCGATCAGGCGCGAATAGGTGAAGGCCGGGTCGAACAGACGGACGGCGGCGTTGATACGGGCGATCCACAAGACGCGGAACTGACGCTTGCGGGCCTTACGGTCGCGCGTGGCGTATTGCTGTGCCTTGTCGACGGCCTGCGTGGCGGTCTTGAAGTTGGTCGAGCGGGCGGCATAGTAGCCAGCCGCCTTGGCGATCACCTTGCGGTGGCGGGCGTGGGTGACAACGCCGGATTTGACGCGGGACATATCTGGCTCTCCTTAGCGGTTGTACGGCATGTATTTCTTGACGATCTTCTCGTCAGACGCGGACAGGATCATCGTCCCAGCCGAGTCACGCACGAACTTCGCCGTGCGCTTGATCATGCCGTGACGCTTGCCTGCGGGGCCTGCGATCACGTGGCCGTTGGCGGTGAAGCGAAAGCGCTTCTTGGCCGCCGATTTGGTCTTCATCTTGGGCATTTCCATCTCCGTGGTTGCAGGCACGACTCGGCATGCCACGTGGGCCGGCCGTGCGGGGTATTCAGACGGTGGCGTATAGGGGCAGGGCCGCCGGGACGCAAGGGGCAAAGCCGAATTGTCTGGCCAGCCCGCTACTTGGTAAAACGGGCGACAACCCGCATGATCACGTCAGGCATTTCGGCGAAGGTGTAGGCGCGACCATGCTGGGTCAGCGCCACCACGATCAAAACCCCGCCGATCAACACCAGAATTGAGGCGGCGCGGGGCACTGTGCCGTCTACCCAGGATGACAGCAAGGCGGGCACCGCCAGCAAGATTGCCAGGATGCCCACCACAATGATCAGATCCGTATCCATGAAATCTCCGGCGGTTAAATCCGGAACCGCGTGTCAGCGATTATTCAGGATCGACCCGCGAAATCAACCGTTCATCGCAAGGTGCGACACGAAGGACGTTGGTTGTGCCCTTCACGTTGAACGGAAGGCCCGCAGTCAGCACGATCATGTCCTCGACACCGGCGAAGCCGTCGGCGCGGGCGGCATGGACGGCGGCAAGGACTGCGCCCTTCAGGCGTTCCTGCGGTTCGCAGATCACGCAATGCGTGCCCCAGGTCAGGGCCAGACGACGGGCGGACGACATCAGCGGCGTCAGCGCGATAATCGGAACCCGCGGACGTTCCCGCGACACCAGGGCCGCCGTGTTGCCAGTCTGGCTGAACGAGCAGATCGCCTTGATGTTGGTCGCTTCGGCGATTTCGCGTGCGGCGGCCACGATGCCGTCAGCGATGGTCTCGCGCTGGATGTGGCGGCTGGCTTCGATCACCTGACGGTAGGTCGGGTCCTTCTCGACCGCGATGGCGACGTTGTTCATCGTCGTCACGGCTTCGATCGGGTACTTGCCCGCTGCCGATTCGGCCGACAGCATGATGGCGTCGGCACCTTCATAGATCGCAGTCGCCACGTCCGACACCTCGGCCCGGGTCGGAACCGGCGATTCGATCATCGATTCCAGCATCTGCGTGGCCACGATCACCGGCTTGGCGGCAGCGCGCGCGCCACGGATCAGGCGCTTCTGGATCGGCGGAACCGTGTAGACCGGCAGTTCAACGCCAAGGTCCCCGCGTGCAACCATGATGCCATCCGACACTTGCAGAATGGCGTCATAGGCCTTCACGGCAGCAGGCTTTTCGATCTTGGCCAGGATCGCGGCACGGCCACGGGCCATGCCACGCGCTTCGATCACATCCTCAGGGCGCTGCACGAAGGACAGGGCCAGCCAGTCAACGCCCAGTTCGCAGGCGAATTCCAGATCGACGCGGTCCTTTTCGGACAGCGCCGCCACCGGCAGAACCACGTCAGGCACGTTCACGCCCTTGCGGTTGGAAATCGTGCCGCCGACAGTCACGGTGCAGTTGGCATAGTCCTTGCCGCAGTCGTCCACGACAACACGGATCTTGCCGTCATTGACCAGCAGCGAGGCGCCCGGCTCCAGCGCTGCGAAAATCTCGGGGTGGGGCAGTTGCACGCGGTTCACGTCGCCGGGGATCGAGGACAGATCCATGCGGAACTTCGCGCCCTCGATCAGCTCTTCGCTGCCATTGGCGAAGGTGCCAACGCGCAGTTTCGGGCCCTGAAGGTCGGCCAGAATGCAGATCGGGCGACCAACGTCAGCCTCGACCTTGCGGATGATGACGTGGCGCGCCCGGATGTCATCGTGGGTGCCGTGGCTCATGTTCAGGCGGAACACGTCGGCTCCTGCCTCAAACAAAGCGCGGATGGTGGCGTAGTCGCTGGAGGCCGGGCCCAACGTGGCCACGATCTTTACATTCCGAAGGCGTCTCATGCCTTGATCCTTTTCGTCGTGTTCCGATGTTACGGTGGGCCGCTGGCCTTATGGCCCAATTGGGCCACAGGGGCAACCGGGCCGTTCACCCCCTATACGCCCGGAGTGAAAATTTGGCGAAGAAGTGATCAGGTTGCGCCCAAGCAAGCGGCAGATGCAGTTTGGCGGGCCTTTTGACACAGAGGTGATTCCCTTTTCGACCGCCCTTCGTTATGACCGCCGGACAGGAACCCAACGCATGACCCCCTTTCACATCATCGGCGAAGAACGCCCCGGCCGCTGGCTTGTTACCTGCGACCACGCCTCCAACCGCGTCCCCGCCGATGTCTGCGGTGGCGATCTGGGTATTTCGGCGCAGGACATGCAGCGCCATATCGCCTGGGACGTCGGCGCGCGCGGTGTGGCCGAAGCACTCGGGCAGGCGCTGGACAGCCCGGTGATCTGTTCAGACTTCAGCCGCTTGGTGATTGACGCCAACCGGGGGGAAGAAGACCCGACCCTTGTCATGCGGCTTTATGACGGCACGATCATCCCCGGCAACGCCCATGTAACGCCGCAAGAGATCGAACGCCGTCTGGCCCGTCTGCACCGGCCCTATCACGCTGCCTTGGCGCGGCTTGCGGCGCGGCGGCCGGACACGGTCATTTTGGCGATCCACTCTTTCACCCCCTGCCTGCGTGGTCGCCAGCCGCGCCCGTGGCAGGTGGGCGTGCTTTATTCCCATCTTGATGACCGTCTGTCGGTGCCCTTGATCCGTCGTCTGTCGGCAGAGCCTGATCTGTGTGTTGGCGACAATGAACCCTATGCCGGCCATCTGCCCGGTGATGCGATTGACCTGCACGCCTTGCAGATGGGGCGTCAGAACACCTTGATCGAGGTGCGCAACGACCTCATCTCTGACGCTGATGGGCAAAGGGTCTGGGCCCTGCGCCTTGCCCCGATCCTGACCGAAGTACTGGAGGCTCTTGATGGAACAGCTTGATCCCGCCATGACCGAAAAGCTGGAGGCTGCGGCGTTTCGCGCCCTGATGCACCACCTGCTGGAAAAGCGCCCAGATGTGCAGAACATCGACCTGATGAACCTGGCCGGCTTCTGCCGCAACTGCCTGAGCCGCTGGTACAACGAGGCGGCCACGGCGGAAGGCATCGCCATGACCAAGGACGAAGCGCGCGAGATTGTCTATGGCATGCCGTATTCCGATTGGGTGGCGCAGCACCAGACCGCCGCAGACGCCGCCAAACAGGCGGCGTTCAAAGTGGCCTTTGCCGAAAATGTCGGCGATCCCGCCAAGACCTGAGGCGATCTGACCGCGCCGGGTGTCTGTGCCATGGATGGCAAAGGCAGGATCCTTGGTCCGGGGCATGACGCGGTTGTCCAAATGATGGCGGCGAGGGGCCAAGGTGGCCCCTTAGATCGTTTTGCGATCGGGTCTGACAGCTTGAGCGCGCGGGTCACGTCAGCCTTGGTCCATGCCGCTACCTGAGCCGCCGTATCGCGTGGCGCTGCAGATTCGGCGCGGCAGGAATATTCGTCCTGTGACCTTACCAAGGGCAAGGCGGTGGCTATATCAGACCCACAGATCTTCCCCGAAAGGACCCATCATGAACTTGACCGAAAACACCATCCTCATCACCGGCGGCGGGTCCGGCATCGGGCGCGGTCTGGCGGAAGCCTTTCACAAGCTGGGCAATCGGGTCATCATCGCCGGGCGTCGCCCTGATGCGTTGGCCGAGGTTGTTGACGCCAATCCGGGCATGGATTGTGTGGTTCTGGATATTGAAGACGCGGCCTCGCTGCCGGGCTTTGCCCAGACCGTGTTGGGCGCTCATCCCAGCCTGAACGTGCTGATCAACAACGCCGGCATCATGCGGGCCGAAAATCTGCTGTCCGAACCCTACGATCTGGCCGATGCCGAAGCCACGGTGGCGACCAATTTCCTGGGCCCGATCCGCCTGACGGCCGCCCTGCTGCCGCATCTGAAGGCGCAACCGAAAGCCGCCGTGCTCAACGTCTCTTCAGGATTGGCCTTCGTGCCTTTGGCAATGACACCGACCTATTCGGCCACCAAGGCTGCCATGCATTCCTGGAGCCAGTCGCTGCGCCACCAGTTGCGGGCCACCTCGGTCGAGGTGATCGAGATCGCGCCGCCCGCCGTCGCCACTGACCTGATGCCGCGCAGCCGCAGCAACCCGATGGCACAGCCGTTGGAGGATTACATCGCGGAAGTCATGGGCCTTCTGGCTCAGGGTGGCCCCGAGATCCTGGTCCAGCGCGTCAAGCGCCTGCGCGAGGCCGAATCATCGGGAACCTATGATGGCGTTTTTGCGGCACTCAATCCGGCTGGTTGACAGTCCATTGGCGGGACCGGGACTGTTTCATGCCAAGACAGGGAACACGGCGGAAATTTGACATTGCGTGAATTTGCCTTCTTTGTGCCTTAAAGCACGGAGAGCAAGAATGATCGCGTTTCTGCCAGTCCTGTCGATCCTGATGTTGGCCATTTCCACGGTCCTGCTTGACGTGGCATTCGCGGATGCCGGGCCGCGGACGCAAGACTTTTCCCACCTTGATGACCCCAACGCCCATCCCGAAGAGCTGGTGACCTGCAAGGTTCTGCCGCAGGGGCGCATCGCCAAGGCCTGAACGGAAGGTCGCACGGCAGGGATCACATGCAACAGGCGGCGTCTTGCGACGCCGCCTGTTGCATTGAGGGCTGTGCCCTCGCCTCAGATGGCGGCCTTGCGCATTTCTTCCAGGTAGATTTCACGCAGACGCCCGACGATTGCCCCGGGTTTGCCGGTTCCCACGGCTGCGCCGTCAATCTCCACCACCGGCATCACGAAGGCGGAGGCGGAGGTGATGAACGCCTCGTCCGCCGCCTGCGCTTCGGCGATGGTGAAGGGGCGTTCTTCCACTTCCATCTGCGCCTCTGCCGCAAAGCGCAGCACGGC
Source organism: Stagnihabitans sp. (assembly GCF_964946895.1). Lineage (NCBI taxonomy): Bacteria > Pseudomonadati > Pseudomonadota > Alphaproteobacteria > Rhodobacterales > Paracoccaceae > Stagnihabitans > Stagnihabitans sp. The sequence continues at coordinate 78,905 of NZ_CBBQHX010000014.1, forward strand.
GGCGCGGGTGATGCCGTGCAAGATGTCGGAGGACAGCTGCCGGGTGATGATCCGGTTCCCCTTGACGATATACGCGTTGTTGCTGGTTCCTTCGGTCACCACGCCATCTTCGACAAACCAGCTGTCATCGACACCCGCCTTCTTGGCCGCCATTTTGCCCATCGAGGGGTAAAGCAGCTGCACCGTCTTGATATCGCGCCGCCCCCAGCGGATGTCGGGGATGGAAATCACCTTGTAACCCAACTTGGCCGCAGGGTTCTCCGCCAGACCGGGCTTGGATTGGGTGAACATCACCACCGTCGGCTTCACCTCCGGCCCCGGAAAGGCGAAATCGCGGTCGCCCGGATTGCCGCGCGTGACCTGCAGGTACACCATGCCGTCGACGATGCCATTGGCCGCCACCAGTTCGCGGTGCAGGTCCAGCCATTCCGCGTCGGTATGGGGGTTGGCCATCTCCAGTTCCGAAAGGCTGCGGGCCAGGCGCACGCAATGGCCAGCGAAGTCGATCAGCTTGCCGCCCAAGACCGAGGTCACCTCGTAAACCCCATCCGCCATCAGGAAGCCCCGGTCAAAGACCGAGACGACAGCTTCGGCTTCCGGCACGAAGGCGCCGTTCACATGGACGATACGGGTCATGGTCTATCCCCAAAGGGCCTTTTCAGGCGGATGAACCCCGGCGTCATCATAGTGCAGGGGATTTTCGCGGTCTTGGGACAGAAGCAGCGGGCCGTCAAGATCTGAATAATTCGCCCCCTGCGCCACCACTACCGCAGGTGCCATCGCAAGGCTGGAGCCGACCATGCAGCCCACCATCAGCCCGAACCCAAGCCTGACCGCCTCGGCCTTGGCCGCAAGCGCCTCGGTCAGGCCACCCGTTTTGTCGAGCTTGAGGTTGACCAGATCATACTTGCCCTTCAACCGCGCCAAACTGTCAGTCCCATGGCAGCTTTCGTCCGCACAGACCGGCAAAGGCCGCGCAATCTCCCCCAGCATGTCATCCGCCCCGGCAGGCAAGGGCTGTTCCACCATCGCCACGCCCAGCCGGATCAGGTGCGGGGCAAGCTCGGTATAGACCTCCGGGGTCCAGCCCTCATTCGCGTCCACGATCAGCCGCGCTTTCGGTGCCCCCGCCCGCACCGCCTCCAACCTTGGCATGTCGTCCGGCGTGCCCAGCTTGATCTTCAGCAAGGGCCGATGCGCATTCGCCGCCGCCTGCGCCCGCATATCCTCTGGCGTGTCCAGCGACAGCGTGAAGGCGATCTGCACCGGCCCCGGCGCGGCCAGCCCCGCCACCTGCCACGCCCGTCGCCCCGATGCCTTCGCCTCCCAGTCCCATAGCGCGCAATCCACCGCATTGCGTGCGGCCCCCGAGGGCATCGCCCCTTGCAGCGCCGCCCGCGTGATCCCCTCCGGCAAAGCCAGAATGGCCGCTGTCACCGACTCCAGACTTTCCCCGTACCGTGCATAGGGTACGCATTCACCCCAGCCGGTCACCCCGCTCCGCGTCACGCGGACTGTCAGCACATGGGCTTCGGTCTTTGAACCCCGGGAGATCGTGAAGGTTCTGGCGATCTTGAACGTATCTGGCGTGACGGTGATCATGGCGGCCCTCGTAGGATGGACAATTTGCCCATGTTCCTTTCCGCTGCGCCACAGCTTTCTCATGCTGCGCCTGCGAAGACCGCTTGCAAGTAGTTGCGCAACAATATACCACAGCGCCATGTAATCTTGAAACATACTTGCGAGGCCGCCTTGTCCTTCCGCCTGCAACCTGCTCCTCCCGCCCGCCCGAACCGTTGCCAGCTTTTCGCCCCCGGCTCCCGGCCCGCGCTTTTTCCCAAGATGGCCGCGTCTGCCGCCGATGTGATCAACCTCGATCTGGAGGATTCGGTCTCTCCGGCCGACAAGTCGCAGGCGCGCGCGCAGATCATCGAGGCGATCTCATCGGTCGACTGGGGCCGCAAGATTCTGTCGGTGCGAATCAACGCGCTGGACACGCCCTATTGGTACCGCGACGTCGTAGACCTGCTGGAAAAGGGCGGGGAGCGGCTGGACCTGATCATGATCCCCAAGGTCGGCTGCGCCGAGGATATCTATGCCGTTGACGCGCTGGTCACCGCTGTCGAGCGTGCCATGGGGCGGACGAAGAAGATCGGGTTCGAGGTGATCATCGAATCCGCCGCGGGCATCAGCCATGTCGAAGAGATTGCCAAAGCCTCGCCGCGTCTGACCGCGATGAGCCTTGGTGCCGCCGACTTTGCGGCCAGCATGGGCATGCAGACCACCGGCATCGGCGGCACGCAGGAAAATTACTACATGCTGCACCAAGGCGCCCGACACTGGTCCGACCCGTGGCATTGGGCGCAAACCGCCATCGTCGCCGCCTGCCGCACCCATGGCCTGCTGCCGGTCGACGGCCCCTTTGGCGATTTCTCCGATGACGAGGGCTTTCGCGCCCAGGCCCGCCGCTCTGCCACGCTGGGGATGGTTGGCAAATGGGCGATCCATCCCAAACAGGTGGCGCTGGCCAATGAAGTGTTCACGCCTTCGCAGACCCAAGTCGCCGAAGCGCGCGAGATTCTTGCCGCCATGGCCGATGCAAAACAGCGCGGCGAGGGGGCGACGGTGTACAAGGGGCGTTTGGTCGACATCGCCTCGATCCGACAGGCGGAGGTGATCGTGGCGCAGTCAGACTTGATCGCCGCAGCCTGACCTTTGAGCGACTCGTGTTGACTAACGTGTCAAAACAAGGGACATGACGCTACGTCATTTGGTTACCCAGCTGCCGCGGGAGAGGAGGCCTTCGGCAGCGCATTGGGGAGGAAACGCGCCCTGCGCCCCTGCGGCTGCGGGGCGCGTTGATTTTGGGGGCCTTTCATGCTCCTTACCGGCTCAGTTGCAACTTGCACGCGGCGCGGCCATATAGGGGCCCTGACCTGACGCGGCCCCTTGGGAGTTTCCGATGAACTATCTTGAATTCGAAAAGCCCCTCGCAGAGATCGAAGGCAAGGCCGAGGAGCTGCGCGCCATGGGCCGGTCCAATCCGACGATGGATGTGGCCAAGGAGGCCGAGGCGCTGGACCGCAAGGCGGATCAGATGCTGAAAGACCTCTACAAGGGGCTGCACGCCTGGCAGAAATGTCAGGTGGCCCGCCACCCGGACCGCCCGCATTGCCGCGATTACATTGAGACCCTGTTCACAGAGTTCACCCCCTTGGCGGGCGACCGCAACTTCGCCGACGATCACGCGATCATGGGCGGATTGGCCCGGTTCAACGATGCCGCTGTGATCGTGCTGGGGCAAGAAAAGGGGCATGACACCAAGACCCGGATCGAGCGCAACTTCGGCATGGCGCGGCCGGAAGGTTACCGCAAGGCGATCCGCCTGATGGAGATGGCCGACCGGTTCCGTTTGCCGGTGGTGATGATCGTGGACACGCCCGGTGCCTATCCGGGCAAGGGTGCCGAGGAGCGGGGGCAGGCGGAGGCCATTGCGCGGGCGACCGAGAAAAGCCTGCAGATCGGCGTCCCGGTGATTTCGGTGATCGTGGGCGAGGGCGGGTCGGGCGGGGCCGTTGCCTTGGCCACGGCGAACCGGATCGCGATGCTGGAACATTCGATCTACTCGGTCATCTCGCCCGAAGGCTGCGCGTCGATCCTGTGGAAGGATGCCGAGAAGATGCGGGAGGCGGCGGAGGCGCTGCGGTTGACGGCGCAGGACTTGCAGAAGCTGGCCGTGGTGGACCGGATCGTGAAGGAGCCCTTGGGCGGGGCACAGCGGGGCCGCAAGGAAACCATCGAGGCGGTGGGCAAGGCGATCGAAGCCATGTTGAAGGAATTGTCCGGCAAGAAGCCCGAGACCTTGATCAAGGACCGTCGCGAGAAGTTCCTTGACATGGGGACCAAGGGTCTGGCCGCGTGAAACGGACAGGATTGCACGCGTGCAATTCTGTCTAACTCTTTGTTATAAAACGATTTATTGAAAAACCTTAACCTTTTGTTCAGGTTCTGCCCCGCCGGACCAAGGTCTTTCTGCGAAAGATCAGGCCCTGGACCGGCGGCAGGAATTTTCGCGGAAGATTTGGGGTTACCACCAGCCCAGATGCGCGCGCGTTGCCCGGTCTCGGTCGTACTGGCTTGCCTCGATCCCGCCGGCGCTGGCCTCTTGCAGCATGGTGCCGACCGAGGGCAGGTCCTGACTTTGATCGCCCGCGGTCCACAACTCTGAGCGTTGCAAGGCGCGGGCACACTGGGAATAGACCTCGTCCACGGCAATCACGATGACGGTGCGGGGGTGCTTGCCATCGCGGTCAAAGCTTTCCGTCAGGCTGGGGTCGGCGGTCAGGCGGGCGCGGCCGTTCACGCGCATGGCGGTGGTGGAACCGGGGATCAGGAACATCAGGCTGACCCGCTCATCCCGCAGGATGTTGCGCAGGCTATCGATCCGCTCGTTCCCCTTCCAGTCGGGCAGGGCAAGGGTGCGGTCATCCAGCACGCGCACCACCGGCCCGGCATCGCCGCGCGGAGAGCCGTCAGTCCCTTCTGGGCCGACGGTGGTCAGCACGCAGAACCGGCTGCGCGCGATGAAGGCGCGGTAGCTGGGGATCAGGTGCGGCGTGACCTTGACGACGGCGGGCGACGATGGCGTGCCATACAGGCTGTGCAGGTCGTCGAGGGTGGTGATCCAGTCCATTCTACACCTTCGGTTTGCGCGGCTTGGGTGCGACTTTGGCTTTCGGTTCGGGCAGGTCGGCGGCCACGGCGCGCAGGGCCGCGATGGTCAGGTCGGGGTCGTCCAGCGCCCCTTCAAGGCAGATGTGGTCCTTGGCCCCGGGGTAGGGCGGCGCCATCGTCGGGGTATCGACCACGGCCAGCGCGCCGGGGGTGGGTTTGACAAACAGCAGATCATCGCAGATCAGCGCCACCACTTTGCCGTGCAGATAAAGCGCATATTCGCCGAACATCTTGCGTGTGCTGAGGCCGGGCAGCTCGCGCAGCGCATCCAGCAGATCCTCGATGGTCTGGGTGCGGGTCGCCATCAGCCCCTCCACCCCGCTTCGCGCATCAGGGCATCTGAGGCGGATTCGATCGTCGCCTCGATGCCGCGCATGAACTCTCCCAAGGGTTTGCCGGGCGGTATGGCGGGCAGGAATTCGATGACGGCGGTGCCCGGGTGGCGCAGGATGCCGCGTTTGGGCCAGAACAGGCCGACATTGGTGGCAACCGGGATGCAGGGTTGGTTGAACTGGGCGTAGAGCAGGCCCGCGCCGACCTTGTAGGGCAGAGTTTCGCCCGGAGGGACGCGGGTGCCTTGCGGGTAGATCACCAGTTGACCGGGGTTGAGGGCTGCCTTGGCCGCGTCTTCCTTCATCTTGGCGATGGCGGCCCCGCGCTTGCCGCGATCCACCGGGATGCAGCCGATGCGCAGGGCATATTGGCCGAGGATCGGTGCCCAGATCAGTTCACGCTTCATGATGAACTTGGGACGCGGCAGGATCGCGCACAGCAGGATGATGTCGAAAAAGCTTTGGTGCTTGGCGGCGATGATGACCTCGCCCTGCGGGACGGGGCCGCGAAACTCGGTCTTCAGGCCGACAAGCAGGCGGGCCGAGAGGCGCACCCAGTTGGCATAGGTATGGACAGCGGCGAAGGCCCCATTGCGCGAGATCAGGGCCGGGATGGCGAAGATCAGCGCGCACAGGGCCATGGCCAGATACATCTGGGCGATGAAGATCAGTGACAGCAGCCAGCGGATCGGGGTGGGCATCAGGTCAATCCCCTCAGGGTACGGAAGGCCGCGGTGCGGGTGGCAAGGAACGCCACGAGGGCAGCCAGCGGCACCAGAAGCAGCGGCAGCAACCAGCCGGTGCCGGTGAAGCCAAGGCCGGTCAGGAAACCGCCGGCGGCGTCCTGGGCCGGCAGTAGGGCGACGCCGGCTGTGCCCAGAACCGCGCCCACCAGCGCGCCGGAGGCGGCGCGCAGGGTGAAGCGGCGGACGAAGGCCTTGGCGATGTAGCTGTCCTTGGCGCCCACCAGCCGCAGCACGCGGATCACCTGCGCATTGGCCGACAGTGCCGCGTTGGCGGCCAGAGTGATCATCGCGGCCATGGCAAAGCCGATCAGCACCATCGACAACAGGCCCAGCAGGCGCAGACGGCCCGCCGCCTCGGCCATCGGGCGGCGCCAGCGCAGGTGGTCATCCAGGACAGCGCCGGGCGCCTCGGCGGCCAGCCTTTGGCGCAGGCCTTCGGCGTCATAGCCGGCGCCGGTTTCGGTCACTTCGACCAGTTGCGGCAGGGGCAGGTCGGCCAAGGGCAGGTCGGGGCCGAACCACGGCTCCAGCAGTTTCTTCGCTTCGTCCGCGGTCAGGGCGCGGGCGGTGGCGATGCCGGGGGTGGTGGTCAGGATATCAACGACGGCCTTGGTCTGCAGGGCCATCTGATCCTCGGGGGCCGCAATGCGCACGGTGGCGGTGCGGTCCAGCGCATCGGCCCAACGGGTGGCCAGTTTGCCGGTGGCCAGCGACAGGGCCATGGCGAAGACGGCGAGGAAGGTCATGGCGGCGGCGGTGAACGAGGTCAGCCGGGCCGAGGCGCCAGACGGCGGCACCACGCGGTCGTCCTGACGGTGCTGGCGTTGAAGCAGGATCACAGGTCAGCCCCCGCCAGTTGGATGCGTCGTTTGGAAATGCGCAGCACGCGCGCGGCGATCTGGCTTTTGGCCTGGCGGATGATGTTGAGGTCATGGGTGGCCACAAGGATCGTCTTGCCCATGCGGTTAAGCTCCACCAGCAGGGTCAGAAGCCGCAGCGACATCTCCCAATCAAGGTTGCCGGTCGGTTCATCGGCCAGAATGACATCGGGACCCATGATGATGGCGCGGGCAAGGGCGGCGCGTTGCCGCTCCCCCCCCGACAGCGAGGGCGGCAGGGCGGTGGCCAAGGGGCCAAGGCCAACCCAGTCGAGCAGCGCGGACAGGTCCGAGGTGGGCGTGGGTTTGCCAGCCACCAACAGGGGCAACGCCACGTTGGAGGCCAGCGGCAGATGGTCGAGGAACTGGCAATCCTGATGCACGACCCCGATGCGGCGGCGGGTCAGGGCCACGTCATCGCGGGTCAGGCCGCGCACCTCGCGGTCAAACAGCGTGATGCGACCGGCGGTCGGCAGCAGCTCGGCATAGCACAGCTTCAGGAATGTGGATTTGCCCGAGCCCGAAGGCCCGGTCAGGAAATGAAAGGACCCCGGCGCAAGGCGCAGCGAGATCTCTGACAGCAGTTCCCCGCCGCCATAGCTGTAGGCGGCATTTTCGAAGGCGATCAAGGTCTGGTTCCGTCCCGCGCAGGTTTCCGTTGCACCATTGCCCAAGGAGGGTCGGGATTCAACGCCTGTCTGGCGGGAGTGTGGCTGGACGGTCGAAGAGTTAATGATTTGGGTACAAACCATTGGACGGGACAGGTTTAATTGCTACAACGACAGCCAGATTACCCAGAACCCGGCGGGACAGGTGAAAATGCGTTTGGTGTGCCCCAATTGTGACGCGGAATATGAGGTGGATGATGCTGCCATCCCGCGAACCGGGCGGGACGTCCAATGTTCCAATTGCGGGCATGCATGGTTTCAGGCCCATCCCGAGGCGGTCGTGGAAGAGGCTGCCACGCTGAGCGAACCGGCGGAACAGGATGCGGCGGCGGAAACCTTTGTCGAGGTTACCCCCTTCGCGCAGAACCCGGCGGTCGATGAGGTGCCGGAGGACGAACTTGACGTGCAGCCAACCCCCGAGGTGCCGCTGCCCGTACCGGTTGCCGGGCCGGCCTTGCAGGCCGCCGTGGTTGCTGAACCACTGGCCGCCGAACCAGTGGCCGAACCCGTGGCCGAACCGGTGGCCGCCACCCGCAACATCGACGAAAGCGTCCTGTCGGTTCTGCGCGAAGAAGCTGCGCGGGAAGTGGCGGCGCGGCGGGCTGAGGCACCTGCCTTGGAAACCCAAACCGAAATGCGTCTGGACCCCGGTGCAGCCGAGGCGGCCAACCGCGTGGTGGCCCGCTTGAAGGGCGAGCCCGAACCCGCCGCCGCCGCACAGGCGCCGCGCCCGCGCCGCGAGTTGTTGCCGGCGATCGAAGAAATCAACTCGACCCTGCGGGCCAGTGCCGGGCGCACGGGCGACGAAGACGTGGCCCAAGCCGCGACCGAAGCCGCCCACGAAGCGCGCAACCGGTTTGGCAGCGGGTTTCTGACCCTGGTGCTGCTGGCGGTCATTCTGGTGGCGCTTTATGTCTTCGCGCCGATCATCGCGGCCCAGGTGCCCGCGCTGGCCGATGTGGCCGGGGCCTATGTGGCGGCGGTCGATGCGGGGCGGATCTGGCTGGATACGGAAATCCGCACCCTGATCAACATGCTGCACGGAATGGAAGGCGGCTCGCAGGGCTGAGGGCCCGCGCAACCCGCGAACCACGATTTTTCTACGAAAAATCAGGCGCTTGGCTGGCGTTCAGAACAGATCCAGCAAGCGCTTGAGGTAGCTGCGTTCCTGATCAGGTCTGGCTTGCTCGCCAGCGCGTTTGCGGATTTCGTCCAGCAGTTCCTGTGCCCGACGGTAGACGTCCTGACCTTGCAGCAGTGAATGATCGGTGCCCATCTGGGTGCCCTGGCTGGTGTCGCGGCCCAAGGGGTCGCGCTGGCCTTGCGGGGCATTGTCCGTACTGGCCTGGCTGTCGCCGGGATTGCGGTCTTGCTGGCTTTGCGCCAGCGCGTCACCGAACTGCTTCATGCCATTGCGCAGGGCGTCCAGAGCCTGCGCCTGCTTGTCGAGCGCCTGCGGCAGGTCGCCTTCGCGCAGTGCTTTTTCGGCGTCGTTCATCGCCTTGCCGGCATCGCCAAGCGCCTTGCGGCCCGCTTCGCCCTTGGGATCGCCCGCGCCCGGCAGGGTGCCGGATTTTCCAAGCTGGTCGATGCGGTCTTTCAGCGTTTTCTGCCGGTCTGCCAGGCTTTGGCCATTGGGCTGGCTGCCATCCGGGTTGGGGGTGCCGTCAGGATTGGTCTGGCCATTGGGGTTTGTCTGACCATTGGGGTTTGTCTGGCCATCCGGGTTGGCCTGACTGTCCGGGCTGCCGTTCTGCATGTCATGGAAGCTGTCATCCGACAGTTTCTGCTGGTCGCGCAGGGTCTGGCCCAGATCCTTCATCGCCTGCTGACCGGGCGAGCCCTGGCCCTGACCTTGGCCCTGTCCTTGAGTGACCTTCATGTTGTTCATGAAATCACGCAGTTGCTGCATCAGGGCCTGCGCCTCGGCGGTGCGGCCCTCTTTCATCAGTTCCTGCAGCTTGTCGAGCATCTGCTGCATCTGATCTTGCGTCATCTGCATGGCCTTGCCGTCAGGCTTGTTCGGCTCGTCCGGGTTCTGGGCGTTCTTTTGGGCCTGCTGCTTCATGTAATTGTCGAGCGCCTGCCGCATTTCCTTCATCAGACGGTCGATTTCCGCCGGGGAGGCCCCGTTGCGGATGGCTTCGTCCAAGCGGTCTTGTGCGCGTTTCATGGCTTCGAACGCCGAGGACAGGGTGCCGTCTTCGACGATCAGGGCAATCTGCCAGAGCTCCTCGGCCACGTCGTCGCGTGTCTTGATGTCGAGGGTGGCGGCCACCGCATCCAGTTCCTTGATCGCCACGCGCAGGCGCAGATAGGCCTTCTGGTCGGGGAAGAAGCCCTCGGGCTTGTTGGTGACGGCTTTGAGAACCTGCACCACCTCTGGCGCGTTCTTGCGGTTCCACAACAGATCACGGCGCATTTCGATCAGCGCGGCGGCAATCGGGTCAAAGAAGCGGCGGCCGGGCAGGGTGACGTGCAAAGGCTGAGCCAGCGCCTTTTGGCCCGCGGCATCGGTTGCGCTGAAGGTCAGCGTCACCGGCAGGTTCGACATGACATCCTTGGACAGGTCATCAACCAGCACCTGATCCACCTTGGTGCGGTCACGCTTCATCGGCAGCGGCAGGTCCAGCGTGACGGGGGGGCGGTCTTCCGGGTCGATCTTCAGGCCATAGCGGCGGTCGACGGCGGCAAGGTCCAGCGCGATGGTCACGTCACCCTTGACCACACCGTAATCATCCGTCGCTTCAAAGGGTTGCTTGAAGCGGCCATCCGCGTCGCGGTCCATCTTGCCGGTGGCCATGATGGAGGGCGGGGCATCGGGCAGGATCGTCACCAGCCAGTCGCGCCCGCCGGTGCCCTCGATCGACAGCTTGCCGGATTGCTTGACGACGAAATCCTGCACCGGCTGCGAGGCGGGGGGCACATCCGTGCGGCCGGACACGGTCTCTGCAAGGATCAGCGCGCCGGGGGCCCCGTAGAACCGCAGCTGGATGCGTGTACCGGCGGGCAGGATCAGCGCCTCGTCCTTCTGGTCCGCCAGATAAAGCGCGGGTTTGCCGGTGTAGGCGGGCGGTTGGGCCCAGCCTTCCCAGGCGGGGCCGGTGGCGGCCTGACCCTGACCGCCCGGGGCCGGCAGCGTCGCCACGGTGGCCACCCGCCAGACAGAGCCGAAGATGAGCGCCAGCACCAGCACGGTCAGCGCCATGTAGCGCAGGGCATAGGGGTCGCGCGCGGCGAGCCTGAGGTCAGGTTCCACCGCCTTGGCATCGCTGGCGCGCAGCGCCATGCGGTCGCGGTGCACCGACCAGATCGCTTGCGTGGCCGGATCTTGCGAGCCCATCGCCAAGCCGTCGCGCAGGGCGGCAATCGGGCGGCCGGGCAAGCGGCTGTCGAGCCGGGTGAGCGCCTCGGCCCGCGTCGGCCTGCGGAACGCACGCCAACCCCAGACCAGCGCCCAGATCGCGGCAAAAGCCAGCGAGACCAAGCCGAACCAGTCGGCCTCCAGCGGCAGGTAGTCTTGCAGACCCAAGGCGGCAAGGCCAAGGCCCGTGATCAGAACCGTCCACAAGGGCCAGAAGGCACGGGCAAGCCGTTCCGCCCAAAGACCGGCAAGGGTCAGGCGAAGCGGAAACTCGATCCGTTTCAGGGCCGCTTCGGGCTTGCCTTCGGTCATATCCTCCGCCGGTTCACAACCATTCCGGTATGGTATCTCGCTTCAGGATTTCGTCAAAGCTTGGACGTGCGCGAATGACGGCGAAGTGATGCCCCTGCACCAGAACCTCGGGAACCAGGGGCCGGGTGTTGTATTCGGACGCCATGACAGCACCGTAAGCCCCGGCCGAGCGGAACGCCAGCAGGTCTCCTTCGTGCAGGGCGGGAAGTGCGCGGCTTTTCGCGAACGTGTCACCGGTTTCGCAAACCGGGCCAACCACGTCATAGTCATGGCTCTCTGCCGCCGCTTGCGGTTCGATGAGCGGGACGATGTCATGATGCGCGCCGTACATCGAGGGCCGTACAAGGTCGTTCATCGCGGCATCGACGATCAGGAAGGTGCGATCCTCGCCCTCTTTGACATAGATGACCTGACTGACCAGAAGGCCCGAGTTGCCCGAAATCAGACGGCCGGGTTCAATCTCGATCTCACACCCCAGATGGCCAAGCGTGCGCCGGATCATGGCGCCATAGTCCAGGGGCAGCGGTGGTGCCTCATTCGAGCGGGTGTAGGGGATGCCAAGGCCGCCCCCAAGGTCTAGGCGGCTGATCGTATGTCCATCGGCGCGCAGCTGCTCGGTCAGTTCCGCAACCTTCATGAAGGCCGCTTCAAAAGGGGCAAGCTCGGTCAGCTGACTGCCGATATGGACGTCAATGCCGACGATCTGCAGACCGGGCAGCTTGGCGGCCAGGGCATAGACCTCGCGCGCTTTTGAAATCGGGATGCCGAATTTGTTCTCTTTCTTTCCAGTGGCGATCTTTTCATGGGTCTTGGCATCGACATCGGGGTTGACGCGCAGCGTAATGGGCGCGGTCAGGCCAAGCCAATGGGCGACCTCCGACAGGGCGTGCAGTTCGGGCTCGGATTCGACATTGAACTGTCGGATGCCGCCGGTCAGGGCCAGCTTCATCTCTTCCCGCGTCTTGCCCACGCCCGAGAACACGATGCGGTCACCCGGCACCCCCGCCGCCTTCGCGCGCAGATATTCGCCGCCCGAGACCACATCCATTCCCGCACCAAGGTCTCCCAAAAGCTTGAGAACCGCGATGTTCGACAGGGACTTGATGGCAAAGCAGACCTGATGCGGCAAAGGGGACAGCGCCTCGCTGAACAGCTTGAAATGCCGGGTCAGCGTCGCCGCGGAATAGACATAGAACGGCGTGCCGACTGCCTCTGCGATATCCTCCAGCGCCACATCCTCGGCGTGAAGGTGCCCGTCCTTGTAAAGGAAATGATCCATGCGCCCGAAGTCCCTGTTCGCTTTGCATGGCAGCTATAGCAGATGACCTTCCGGGTGCAATTGCGGATGGGGCAGGAGCCTCCGGCGGGGATATTTGCACAAATATGAATGGGAAAGACGGCACTTTCTTGCCATTCACCTTGGCCCAAATATCCCCGGGAGGGTCTGGGAGGGCAGGCAGCCCTCCCAGCCGGGTCCGCCGAGCGCGCCGCGCCCGGGAATTTTCAACGAAAATACCTGGGCGCGGCGCCCTTGGTTGCGGTCAAAAGCTGGCCTTGGCTTTCTGGTAGGCTTTGCGCTTGGCTTCGTGGCTGGCCAAAAGGCGGGCGTTGCGGGCGGCCACTTCGGCGAAGACGGGCTGGAAATCGGCGTTCAGCACGCCACGGTCGGCAGCCAATTGATAAAGCGCGTGGCCGGTGTTCTCGTTGCACTCGATCAGGCATGCGCCTGTGGGAACCAGGGCGATATCCCAGCCCAGAAGGCCGTTGTTGGGCACGACGGCATGGCACGCCACGGCAAGGTCGGTGGCCGCCTTGAAGTGGGGCAGGGTGATCCCTTTCAACGGCACGCCGCTGACGGGGTGCCGGTCGACCCATTGCGTGTCGAGGCCGGAGCCATGACGGACCTTCTCGACCACGCCCGTGCGCGGGTTGACCGAAGCAATCAGGCTGCCCGGTTGCCAGAAATTGTCTGACATCGCGGTCAGCGAGGGCAGCTTCCACGAGGTGTAGAGCACTTCAGGAGTGTCGCTGCGGTTCACGGTGACCACACGCAGGGTCGATACGGCGCGCGAACCGGTCAGCGCCTCGATCTCGGGGGCCACCTTGACGGCATCCTGAAAGACATAGCCGTAGGTCAGGTTCTGCGCGACCTCGGCTGCCAGTTGGGCCAAGGCCACGCGGGCTCCGGTGGACAAGAGCGCCATGTCACCTTCAAGGCCAAGGATCATCACGGCTCCCATCGCCTGCGCGCCCTGGATCGGCTTGCCGAATAGGGGAAACCGCGCCTTGGTGCGCAGGAAGGTCTCGACCTCGGCTGCGTCGCGCAGGGTGGGCAAGAGGCCAAAGCCCCGGGACGGTGCAAAGGCCGCCTGAATGCGGGTGGTGGGCAGGCCTAGCGCGCCCATCATCGTGGTCAGCCCGACCTTGTCGGCCAGAAAGTTGCGCATATGGGTTATGGTGGGGGGCGCCATGCGGATGTTGAGGGCAAGGCTGCCCTTCTCGCCTACGAATTCCTTCTTCTGCACCAGGGGCAGGTCGGTGCGGAACAGTTGGTATTCGTAATATTCACGCGGAACGATCTGCATCGCCCCTCCGCGCAGGCGGAACATATCCGAGAATTGCCGGAAGGGCGAGACCTTGAAGCGCTTGGCCGTCTCGACCATCAGGCCTTGGCCCACGCCCGCTTTCGGGGCGTTTGATTGCGTCAAGGCCTTGGGTGCAGTGATGTCGGCCATGATCCTCTCCAGCATTGTTTCGGGATGGGAAACTGCCAGTCGATCATGGGCGAATTATGGCGCGATGGTGCAAAAGTCGCCCCATTTTCGGATAAGTTAGCCTTGGGTGGCCAGCCCGACCGTTGCCGTGCCGTGGATGGAGACGCCGGCCGGGGGCTGTGGCGCGCCCTCCGCACCACAGGCGGCAAGGGCGAAGAGGGCGAGAAGGGCAAGGCGACGCATCGGCGGCTCCGGTTTGTTTGCGGCAGCGTGGCCTAAGCCAGCGCTGCTTTCCAGCGGGCGATCTGTGCACGCACCTGATCCGGCGCGGTTCCGCCGTAGGAGACGCGGGAGCGGATCGAGTTTTCGACGCCGAGGACGGAGTAGACTTCTTGCGTGATGCCTTGGTGGGCGGAGTGCATTTCGGCCAAGGTCAGATCGGGCAGGTCGCAGCCCTTTGATTCCGCCAGCGCCACCAGACGCCCGGTGACGTGGTGCGCCTCCCGGAAGGGAAGGTTCAGGGCCCGGACCAGCCAGTCAGCAAGGTCGGTGGCGGTGGAGAAGCCCGAGGCGGCGGCGGCCTTCAGCGCCTCGCGCTGTGCAGTCATGTCGGTGACCATGCCGGTCATGGCGGCCAGCGACAGCATCAGGGTGTCGGCGGCATCGAAGACCTGCTCTTTGTCTTCCTGCATGTCCTTGGAATAGGTCAGCGGCAGGCCCTTCATGATGGTGAAGAGGGCGACGGTGGAACCCAAGATGCGGCCGATCTTGGCGCGCAGAAGTTCGGCGGCGTCAGGGTTCTTCTTCTGCGGCATGATCGAGGAACCGGTGGTCCACTTGTCCGAGAGTTTGACGAAGCGGAATTGGGCGGTGGACCAGATCACCAGCTCCTCGGCAAAGCGCGACAGATGGGTGGCGCAGATGGCGGAGGCCGACAGGAACTCCAGCGCGAAGTCGCGGTCAGACACCGAGTCCAGAGAGTTGGCGGTGGGGCGGTCAAAGCCCAAGGCCTCGGCAGTCATGTGGCGGTCGATGGGGAAGCCGGTGCCGGCCAGGGCTGCGGCGCCAAGGGGGCTTTCGTTCATCCGCTTGCGGGCGTCGGCAAAGCGGGAGCGGTCGCGGCCCAGCATCTCGACATAGGCCAGCATGTGGTGGCCCCAGGTCACAGGTTGCGCCACTTGCAGATGGGTGAAGCCGGGCATGACCCAGTCGGCCCCGGCCTCGGCTTGGGTCAGGAAGGCTTGCATGAGGGTGGTGAGGCCAAGGATGGCGGCGTCGCATTGATCGCGGACCCAGAGGCGGAAATCGACCGCCACCTGGTCATTGCGCGACCGTCCGGTGTGCAGGCGCTTGCCGGGTTCGCCCACGATCTCGGTCAGGCGGGATTCGATGTTGAGGTGGATATCCTCAAGATCGGTGCGGAAGGTGAACTTGCCTCCCTCGATCTCTGACAAGACCGTGAGCAGGCCTTCCCGGATCGCCTGTGCATCGCTAGCTGTGATGATGCCTTGTGCAGCCAACATGGCAGCATGGGCGCGGGAGCCTGCGATGTCTTGGGCGTAAAGGCGTTGGTCAAAGCCGATGGAGGCGTTGATCGCCGTCATGATCGCATCCGGCCCGCTGGCAAAGCGCCCGCCCCACATGGTATTGGCGGATGGCGGAACAGTGGGCTTGTCGGATTGGGTCATGGTGGCCCCCCCAAGGGCTATGGATGCGAGGTATGGATGCGGATCATTCGGGCTTTCCTTTATACGGGCTTTCTGGCCTGCGCAAATGTGGCCTCTGCCGGGGCCGTTGATCCGGCGCTGCTGACCGGGGCCATGGAAAAGCTGATCGTCGAGGCGCCCAAGGCTCTGCCTGCCGTCGCGTTGGCGGATCTGACGGATCAGGCCGCCGACCTGTCCCCCTACAAGGGCAAATGGTTGGTCGTGAACCTATGGGCGACATGGTGCGTGCCCTGCCGGCTGGAGATGCCGGCGTTGGACAAGTTGGCGGCGGACCGCCCGGACATTGCCGTGGTGGCGGTGGCAACCGGGCCGAACCCGGTGCCCGCGATCCAAAGCTTTCTGGACAAGGCCGGGGTCAAGACCCTGAACGTGCTGCGCGATCCCACGCAAGAACTGGCGCATCAGATGGGGGTTTTGGGCCTGCCGGTGACGGTGATCGTCAATCCGGATGGGATGGAAGTGGCCCGGCTGATTGGCGGCGCGGATTGGAGCTCGCCAGAAGCCAAGGCCGTGTTTGCAGCGCTGATGGCACCCTGACCTTCAGGCGGGCCTTGCGGCAAGGGCTGCGACCTTGTCATGGGCATGGCAGGTGACGAGGTGGTCGTTGACCAGACCGCAGGCCTGCATGAAGGCGTAGACGATGGTGGGGCCGACGAAGGTAAAGCCCGCCTTCTTCAGCATCTTGGACATGGCTTGTGATTGCGGGCTTTCGGTCGGGATGTCGCGGCCTGAGGCGGGGCGGTTCTGGCGCGGCGCGCCATCGACGAAATCCCACAGGAGGGTGGCGAAATCGCCCTTCTCTTGCAGGGTCAGATAGGCGCGGGCGTTCTTCACGGTGCCTTCGATCTTGCCCCGGTGGCGGATGATACCGGGGTTGGACAGGGCGCGCAGGATGTCGGGTTCGCCCCAGCGGGCAATGGCTTGGGGGTTGAAACCCTCGAATTCGGCGCGGAAACTCTCGCGCTTTTTCAAGATCGTGATCCAGCTTAACCCAGCCTGAAACCCGTCAAGGATCAGCTTTTCCCACAAGGCGCGCGCGTCCCATTCGGGAACACCCCATTCCGTATCATGATAGGCGCAGTACAGCGGGTCAGTGCCGCACCAGGGACACCGCGTCACGGTTGCTTCGGGCATGGGCTCCTCCTCGCTGCGTTGCAATTGGCATAAATGCCGGCGTTAACCGATGCTTTAGCCTTTGGGCCGAAGTTTGTCATGGGCAGGAGTGCGCTGCCACGACAAGCACGGGGAATCAGCATGCAGCCAGACAAAGGCAAGCCAAGGGTTGAGGCGCGGGTTGGCATGGCAAGCCCCTTGGGCGCGGCAATCAGTCAGGCCGATCAGGACACCCTGCGCATGGTGGAGGAGGCGATCCGCACCCGGCGTCTGGCTTTGGCCTATCAGCCCGTGGTTCTGACGCGCGACCCAAGGCGGGTGGCTTTCCATGAAGGCCTGATCCGCGTCTTGGAACCCAACGGGCGAATCATCCCGGCGCGGGAGTTCATCGACACCATCGAAAGCCATGAACTGGGCCGGGAAATTGACTGTGCCGCGTTAGAGTTCGGGTTGGGGGCCTTGGCCCGCCACGCTGACCTGCGTTTGGCGATCAACATGTCAGCCCGATCGATCGGCTACCCTCGCTGGATCCGGACGCTGAAGAAGGGGCTGGAGGCCGGGCCCACGGTGGGGGAACGTTTGATCCTTGAGATCACCGAAAGCTCTGCCATGACAGTGCCGGAACTGGTGGTGACCTTCATGGAAGAGTGGCAGCGCAAGGGTGTGGCCTTTGCGATGGATGATTTCGGGGCGGGCAACACGGCGATCCGCTATTTCAAGGACTTCATGTTCGACATCCTGAAGATCGACGGCCAGTTCATCCGCCAGATCAGCCGGGATCCCGACAATCAGGCGCTGGTCAAGGCTCTTCTGGGCATCGGCAAGCATTTCGAAATGTTCACGGTGGCAGAGTCGGTGGAGACGCCGGAGGATGCCGAATGTCTGCGTCTGATGGGGGTGGATTGCCTGCAGGGCTATCTGTTTGGCGCGCCCTCGGTCCGGCCACCCTGGGCCCCGGTTGAGGCGCAAAAGAAGTCCGCCTGAGGCCAAGGGCCCTGTGTTGGGCCGTGGCAGGTTTGCGCCGGATGCATGCCGCTGCGGCAAGATGGAAGGTCGCTCTTCAGCATCCGAAGTTGCTTTTGTAGGCTTTCCCGTCTAGGGCATGCTGCAGAGCGGCATCGACAGACGCTGCCGCAGGGAACATCTGAGGGGGCGAGGAAACATGACCAATGTCGTGATCGTTTCGGCGGCGCGGACCGCTGTTGGCAGCTTTAACGGGGCCTTTGCTGCGACCCCGGCGCACGAACTGGGTGCGGCGGTGATCGAGGCGCTGGTGGCGCGGGCGGGCATCGACAAGGCCGAGGTCAGCGAGACGATCCTGGGTCAGGTTCTGACCGCCGGTCAGGGCCAGAACCCGGCACGTCAGGCGGCGATCCGCGCCGGTCTGCCGATTGAAGCCAGCGCCTGGGGTCTGAACCAGGTCTGCGGCTCGGGTCTGCGGGCTGTGGCGATTGGCGCGCAGCACATCCAGTTGGGCGATGCCGATGTTGTCGTGGCCGGTGGTCAGGAAAGCATGAGCCTGTCGCCCCATGTCGCCCATATGCGCGCTGGCACCAAGATGGGCGACATCGCCTTCATCGACTCGATGATCCGCGACGGGCTGTGGGATGCCTTCAACGGCTATCACATGGGCCAGACCGCCGAGAACGTCGCCAATCAGTGGCAGATTTCGCGCGAGATGCAGGATCTGTTCGCGCTTGCCAGCCAGAACAAAGCCGAGGCCGCCCATAAGGCCGGCAAGTTCAAGGACGAGATCGTTCCCTTCATCATCAAGACCCGCAAGGGTGACACGGTTGTGGATGCTGACGAATATATCCGTCATGGTGCCACGCTGGAGTCGATGCAGAAGCTGCGTCCGGCCTTCACCAAGGACGGTTCAGTGACGGCGGCGAATGCCTCGGGTCTGAATGACGGCGCGGCGGGGGTTCTGCTGATGTCGGAAGAGCAGGCGGCCAAGCGCGGGCTGAAGGTTCTGGCGCGGATTGCGTCCTACGCGACCGCCGGCGTTGACCCCTCGATCATGGGCGTCGGGCCGATTCAGGCCAGCCGCAAGGCGCTGCAGAAGGCCGGTTGGTCGGTGGCTGATCTGGACCTGGTCGAAGCGAACGAGGCTTTTGCCGCCCAAGCCTGCGCTGTCAACAAGGACATGGGCTGGAACCCCGAGATCGTCAACGTGAACGGCGGCGCCATTGCCATCGGTCACCCGATTGGCGCCTCGGGCGCGCGTATCCTGAACACGCTGATCCACGAGATGGGCCGCCGCGATGCCAAGAAGGGTCTGGCGACCCTGTGCATCGGCGGCGGGATGGGCGTTGCCATGTGCCTGGAACGCGCCTGATTGCTGCGCTTGCGTAATATTGCCGCATAGGCACGGTGCCGCGCAATAAAGTTGCGCGGCATTTCTATTTTGGGTAGTCAGGCTTCGAGGGAAGTTAAGGAGGACAGAATGTCGAAAGTGGCTTTGGTGACGGGCGGCTCGCGGGGGATCGGGGCGGCCATTTCGGTTGCACTGCAGGCGGCGGGCTATACGGTGGCGGCAAACTATGCCGGCAACGACGAGGCGGCGGCCAAGTTCACCGCCGAGACGGGCATCAAGACCTACAAGTGGTCGGTGGCGGATTATGACGCCTGCAAGGCCGGCATCGCGCAGGTCGAGGCTGATCTGGGCCCGGTGGCCGTGCTGGTCAACAATGCGGGTATCACGCGGGACTCGATGTTCCACAAGATGACGCCGCAGGCCTGGAAAGAGGTCATCGACACCAACCTGTCGGGCCTGTTCAACATGACCCATCCGGTCTGGACCGGCATGCGCGACCGCAAGTTTGGCCGGGTGATCAACATCTCGTCCATAAACGGGCAAAAGGGTCAGGCGGGGCAGGTGAACTACTCGGCCGCCAAGTCGGGTGATCTGGGCTTCACCAAGGCGCTGGCGCAGGAAGGCGCGCGGGCTGGCATCACCGTGAACGCGATCTGCCCGGGCTATATCGGCACCGACATGGTCAAGGCGATCGACGAGAAGGTGCTGGCCGAGCGCATCATCCCGCAAATTCCGGTCGGCCGTCTGGGCGAGCCGTCCGAGATCGCGCGGATCGTGGTGTTCCTGGCCTCCGACGACGCGGGCTTCATCACGGGTTCGACCATCTCGGCCAACGGCGGGCAGTTCTTCGTCTGAGGTCGGATGGGCCATAGCGCTATCCTGCGAAGGCCCGCCCCACGGCGGGCCTTTTCCTTTGGAGCGGCTCCGGTTAGGCAGGCCGACGGAGGACCAGATGACCCGAAATCGCGCAACCCTGATCGGAACCACCGCCATCCTGATGTGGGCGCTTCTGGCGGCGCTGACCATCGGCACGGCCCCGGTGCCGCCCTTGCAACTGAACGCCGTCTGCTTTGGTCTGGGTGGCGCCATCGGCCTGATCTGGATGGCCTTCGGGCGCGGCTTTTCGGTGCTGCGCGGGGTGGGCTGGAAGGTCTATGCCTTCGGCGCGATTGGTCTGTTCGGCTACCACTTCCTGTACTTTACGGCGTTCCGCATCGCGCCCTATGCGCAAACCGGCCTGATCGCCTATCTTTGGCCGTTGTTCATCGTTCTGCTCTCGGGCCTGCTGCCGGGCGAGACTTTGCGGCCCCTGCATCTGATCGGTGCAGCCCTGGCCTTCGCCGGGGCAGCTCTGATCGTTCTCGGCGGTGGCATGACGGCGGGGCCGGGGGCCGCGGCGGGGCTGGGACTGGCCTTCTTGTGTGCCGTGACCTGGGCTGGCTATTCCGTGCTGTCACGCAAGATGGGGCAGGTGCCGACCGAGGCGGTCACGGTCTTCTGCCTGCTGACCGCAGCCTTGTCAGCGCTAAGCCATCTGGCGCTGGAGGTTACAGCCTGGCCGCAGGGCGCCACCGGCTGGGCTGCAACGCTTGCTCTGGGCGCGGGGCCGGTGGGGCTGGCCTTCTTCACTTGGGATGTGGGGATGAAACGCGGGGATATTCAGATGCTTGGCACTCTGTCCTATGCAGCACCGCTTCTGTCCACGCTGGTCTTGATCACGACAGGTCACGCCACCGCGACCCCGATCCTTGGCCTTGCGGCCTTGGCGATAACCGGCGGGGCAGCGCTGGCTGCCCGCGCCGGAAGCAAGGGCCCTACTGGGTAAGCCGGGCGATTTCTTCCTTCAGCTTGAGTTTCTGCTTCTTCAGTTCGGCAATTTCCAGATCATCCACGGCAGGGCGGCGCTGCGCCATTTCGACCGCGGTGGAGAGGTGTTCGTGCTTCCGCTTCAGTTCAGTGATATGCGAAGCAACACTCATGGGGAACCTCCGATAGCTGTTTCCAAGACCTTCAGTGCAGCACGAATTCATGAGTCTGTCACGAAATCTTCTGGTCACCCGGCGCCGTAGTGCCAAGAATTCAGCTAAACTCGGCGGAAAGCGGCGCCCCGTTGCGCAGGATGTCGTTCGCGCGGGGGGTGTAGCTTTCCCGGTCGCCGTCATGCGCCTCGCCCTGATGGGTGATCAGGGGGGCCAGCAGCCGGAACGCCGCCTTGCCGCCTTTGCGGGCCCGCAGGATGACGCGCAGCGCCGGACGCCCTTCGCGCGCGGCAATCGGCAGGACGACCGCCGAGCCAAGCCGCGGCCCCATCGCCGCCAAAACCTCCGGCAAGCCGTCAGCCCCAAGGATCATCGTCAGCCATCCGCCCGGATCAAGCCGCCGCGAAGCCGCTGCCACCCACTCACCCAAGGGCAGTTCGGCCCGTAAGGCCACGTCGCGCCCTGCGACGGGCGAGGGCGAGCCGCCGCGCGGATACCAAGGCGGATTGGCAATCACATGGTCAAAGCCCACCCGCAGCACGGCAGGCATTGCGGTCAGATCGCCGGTGATCACGGTCAGCGGAATGCCATTCCCTGCTGCATTGCGGCGGGCCAGCGCTGCATAATCTTCCTGCAATTCCAACCCGGTCTGCACCAGCCCCGGCACGCGCGCGGCAAGGCAAAGCGAGGCCGCCCCGGCACCGCAGCCCAGATCCAGCACCCGCTGCCCCGCCACGGCCGGGCAAGCTGCGGCCAGAAGCACGGCATCGGTCGCCGCACGGTAACCGCGCCGGGGTTGCCACAGATGCAGACGCCCACACAGGAAGGCGTCATGGGTCAGGTCGTCGTTCATTCCGGCAGGCTGTCTTTGGGAAAATCATTGTCGCGCAGTACCGCATGGGCCAAGAAATGATCGCGGTCCGCCACCATCAGCCGCCTTGGCAGCAGAAAGCTCGATCCTTCAAGGACGCTCATGTGGACGTCCATTTCAAACGCCGCTATACCCTCGCCCGCAAGCAAGGCTTGGGCGAAGGCAATCAGGGTCGGGTCATTGGTGCGTAACAACAGGCGCATGGGCCAGACTTACGGAACCCTGCGTCCCGTGTCGAGACGTTAGGGAAGGCGATGATCGCGATGGACAAACAGGCTCACGTCAAGCCGCAGGACGCGCTCGCCGATGCCTTGGCTGCGGATATGGCCGCGGTCAACCTGCTGATCCGGGAACGGATGGCCTCAAAGCACGCGCCGCGCATTCCAGAGGTGACCGCGCATCTCGTCGAAGCCGGCGGCAAGCGCCTGCGCCCTATGTTGACCTTGGCTGCGGCGCGGATCTGCGGCTATGACGGCGATCACCACATCAAGCTGGCCGCCACGGTGGAATTCATTCACACCGCGACCCTGTTGCATGACGACGTGGTCGACGAAAGCAAGCAGCGTCGCGGTCGCCCGACGGCCAACCTCTTGTGGGACAACAAGTCTTCGGTTTTGGTGGGCGACTACCTGTTTTCGCGCAGCTTTCAACTGATGGTCGAGACGGGAACCCTGCGCGTGCTGGATATCCTGGCCAACGCCTCTGCCACCATTGCCGAGGGCGAGGTGCTGCAACTGACGGCCGCACAGGATCTGAAGACGGATGAAGCCATCTATCTGCAAGTGGTGCGTGGCAAGACCGCGGCGTTGTTTGCGGCCGCCTGCGAAGTGGGCGGCGTGATCGCCGGCGCCCCCGAGGATCAGGTCCGTGCGTTGTTTGACTATGGTGACGCGCTCGGCATCGCGTTCCAGATCGCGGATGACCTTCTGGATTATGGCGGATCCTCTGCCGTCATCGGCAAGAACACCGGCGACGATTTCCGCGAGCGCAAGGTCACCCTGCCGGTGATCAAGGCCGTGGCCAAGGCCACCCCTGAAGAGCGCGCCTTCTGGACCCGGGTCATCGAAAAAGGCGATCAGCGTGACGGTGATCTGGACCACGCATTGAAGCTTCTGACCGAAACCGGCGGCTTGCAGGCGGCGCGCGACGAGGCCTTTGTCTGGGCCGCCAAGGCACGTGATGCGCTGGCCGTTCTGCCAGACCAACCGCTGCGCAAAACCCTGTCCGAACTTGCCGACTACGTGGTCAGCCGGGTCAACTGACCCCTTGCATTTGCTCCTTTGGAAATACTCCACGGGAGGGTCCGGGAGGGTGTGAAACCCTCCCTGCGGCCAGACAGGGGCGCCGCCTCAGTCGAATGTCCCGGTCACCCGGCCAAACAGCATGAAGGCGCGCGCGGTGCGGGTGTCGGACAGGAAGCTCAATTCGCTGTCGCTGGCGCTGGGTTCGATGGCGGCAATCGCCTTGTCGAAGGATCGCAGGAAGTGGTGGGCGGCATCGCGGAAGACGGTATCCTCGCGCATGCGGTTGGCGGTCAGGGCAAGACAGGAGCGGTCGCGCACGCCGCCAAGGCCCGCGATGGTGCGGCCGCGTTCGCCAGCTGCGAACTGCCGCCACAGATCCGGACGGGCGCGGTCGGGGGAGAGGTCGTCCATGTAGATGCCCTCTTGCGCCAGCAGGGTCAGCACATCTTGTGCCGCACGGATCAGCTTGGCCGTGGTGCGATCGGCCAAGGCCAGCCGCAGCGCCTGGAATCCCTCGCGGTCTTCCGGGCCTTCGGGGAAATGGATGGCGCGCAGGAAAACCTCCATCGTCAAAGGTGCCTGCGGCTCGTCCATGGGCGTGCCAAGTGCCAAAGCGGGCTGCTCCTCCGCAATCATCGGCGCACGCGGCGGCAGCATGGTGGATTTGCGGTCGGCCGAGGGCAAGGTCAGCGTCGCATCCCGGCGTGACGCGAAGGGCACCGAGGGCTCGGCGGCCACAGCCTCGTCGCGGCTGCGGTCGGCGGGGCGTTCGGGCTGGCGCTGCGCGGCTGCGGCTTGCGATTGCTGCTGGCTCGAAGCGTAGGACACCCGCATGGCGTCGACCGTCCCTTGCAAGCGGCCCGCCTCGACCTGCAGGGCGTGGATGGATTTCAGCGTGGCCACCGCGAACCAGGCCAGCCCCAACGGCAGCAGCACCACCAGGAGGGTCATCGCCTTGCCGATCAGACCCGAGGGGCTGAGGCCGGACCAGACATAGATCCCAACGACCAGCAGCCAGACAAGGCTGAAGGCCCCGGCCCCCCAATCCAGCGGGCTGGTCTGCGCCGCGCCAAACGGCAGGGCCTTCAGGTTCGGGACTTCATTTGGTTTCTTCGGCATCCTTGCCCCGTTCCCAAGGTCAGACGCAAATCTGGCGCGACGCCACATCTGCCTCAACTTCTGACCTTCCCATGCCATAGGCGAATAGCCAAGAACATCAGCCCTTAGGTGACCGCATCGCGCCCTAAAGGCTCAGACGAAGCGGACGCTGACGATTTCGTAGCTTTTCTGGCCGCCGGGGGTTTTGACCTCGACGGAATCGCCCTCTTCCTTGCCAATTAGCGCGCGTGCCAAGGGCGACCGGATGTTGAGCAAGCCCCGTTCCAGATCGGCTTCGACCTCACCCACGATCTGGAAGGTCTTTTCCTCGCCCGATTCGTCATCCGAGACAATGACCGTCGCGCCGAACTTGACGCCGCCGGTGAACTTCGACGGGTCAATCACTTCGGCCCGCGACAGGACGGATTCCAGTTCCTTGACCCGGCCCTCGATGAAGCTCTGCTTTTCACGCGCGGCGTGGTATTCGGCGTTTTCGGACAGGTCGCCATGCTCGCGCGCCTCCGCAATGGCGCGGATCACGGCGGGGCGTTCCACCGATTTCAGGTGCTTCAACTCGTCGTCCAGCAGGGTGAACCCTGCGCGTGTCAGCGGAATCTTTTCCATCGGCCCACTCAATCAAATAAAAGGCCACGGCCCTTTTCGGACCATGACCTTGCATACGCCACACAGAAAGCCCGATCTCGGCAAGATTGCAAGGGGGAGGCCGCGAATAAACGGCGGATCGTCGCTGCAGCGATAGAATCTTGCGGCCAGCTTGCGACGGATAGGTGTTTCGTTGCGCCGCAGCGTTGACCCTGACGGTGGCATAGGGCAAGGAACCCCAACCGATTTGCAGGAGATGGTCATGGCACAGGACATCGTGCGCGAAGAGATGGAATATGACGTGGTCATCGTGGGCGCTGGCCCCTCGGGCCTGTCCGCGGCGATCCGGCTGAAGCAGCTGGATGCCAACCTGTCCGTCGTCGTCCTGGAAAAGGGCTCGGAAGTCGGCGCGCATATCCTGTCAGGCGCGGTGCTGGACCCCTCTGGTCTGAATGCGCTGATCCCGGACTGGAAGGAACGCGGCGCGCCGATCAAGACCGCGGTCAAGGAGGATAACTTCTACATTCTAGGGCCGGCCGGGCAGATCCGCATTCCGAACTGGCCGATGCCGCCCCTGATGAACAACCACGGCAATTACATCGTCTCGATGGCGAATGTCTGCCGCTGGATGGCGCAGCAAGCAGAGGCGCTTGGCGTGGAAATCTTCCCGGGCATGTCCTGTTCCGAACTGGTCTACGGCGCAAATGGCGAAGTGCGCGGCGTGGTGGCGGGGGAATTCGGCAAGAACGCCGACGGCACGCCAGGGCCGTCGTATGAGCCGGGGATGGTGCTGGCGGGCAAGTATGTCTTCCTGTCGGAAGGCGTGCGCGGCAGTCTGTCGAAAGAGGTCATCGCGAAATACGACCTTTATGCCGGCAAGACCTTCCAGAAATACGGTCTGGGGATGAAGGAAATCTGGCAGATCGACCCTGCCAAGCATCATGAAGGCCGCGTGACCCACACGATGGGCTGGCCGCTGGGCAAGAATGCCGGTGGCGGCAGCTTCATCTACCACCTTGAGAACAATCAGGTTTACATCGGTCTGGTGGTTCACCTGAACTACGAAAACCCGCACCTGTACCCCTACATGGAATTCCAGCGCTTCAAGCATCACCCGATGGTCGCTGACCTTTTGAAGGGCGGCAAGCGCGTGGCTTACGGCGCGCGGGCCATCTCGGAAGGTGGCTGGCAGTCTATTCCGAAGATGGTCGCCCCCGGTGTGGCGCTGCTGGGCTGCTCGGCCGGTCTGGTCAACGTGCCGCGCATCAAGGGCAACCACAACGCCATGCTGTCGGGCAAAGCGGCCGCCGAGGCGGCCTATGCCGCGATCAGCGCGGGCCGTCGGGGCGACGAGCTGACCGATTACGAGACCGAGGTGCGCGGTGGCGCCATCGGTCAGGACCTGAAGAAGGTGCGCAACATCAAGCCCCTGTGGTCGAACTACGGGCTTATCGCCAGCCTTTTGGGCGGCGGGCTCGACATGTGGCTGAACACCTTTGGCATGACGATCTTCGGCACGCTGAAGCATCACAAGACCGACGCGGCCCACACCGGCAAAGCCGCCGATTTCCCGAAAATCGACTATCCCAAGCCCGATGGCGTGCTGTCCTTCGACCGGCTGACCAACATCGCCTATTCGGCCACCAACCATGACCCCGATCAACCCGCGCATCTGAAGCTGACCGACCCGACCATCCCGATCCGGGTCAACCTGCCGGACTATGATGAACCGGCGCAGCGCTATTGCCCGGCCGGCGTCTATGAAGTGATCCGCGAAGAGGGCAAGGAGCCGCGCTTTCAGATCAACTTCCAGAACTGCGTGCATTGCAAGACTTGTGACATCAAGGACCCGTCGCAGAACATCACCTGGACCACGCCGCAAGGGGGCGGCGGGCCGAATTATCCCAACATGTGACCTCTGTCACCGAAACGTCATAGGCGGCCCGAGGATAAGACCCTCGGGCCGCATTGCTCTTGGTGGCTTGCGCCTTTAGCGTAGGGCATCGTCGAAGGAGAGCCTGATGCCGCGTCGCACATTGTCCCTGATCCTGGCCTCAAGCCTTGCCTTCGGGCTGGCCGGAGGCCCCCTTGCGGCGGGGACGACGGCCAACCCTGCGCCCGCCACGGCCAAGCCGACCGACGCCACCGCAGCCCTGCCCGACAGCGCCGGAGCCTATCTGGCGGCGCGTCAGGCGGCGGCGACCCATGATTTTGCAGCGGCCGCCTATTGGTACAACGTGGCTCTGCAGGTCGATCCGCAGAACCCGGACCTGTTGGAGGCCGCCGTCACCGGTCTTCTGGCGCAGGGCGATATTGCGGGGGCGGCCAAGCTGGCGCGTTCGCTGGAGACACTCGGGTCCAAAAGTCAGATCGCCGCCATGACGCTTCTGGCCGATGATGCGCTGTCCGATGATTTCGCGGCCATTCTGGCGGCACAGGCCAAAGGTGCGACAATCGGTCAGTTGATGGACGGTCTGGTGACGGCCTGGGCTGAGGTGGGCACCGGCAAGATGTCGGACGCCGCTGCCGCCTTCGACAAGATCATTGCCACCCCGGGCATGGAAACCTTCGGGCTGTATCACAAGGCCTTGGCCCTGGCGCAAACCGGCGATTTCGAGGGGGCCGAGAAGCTTCTGTCGGACCCGCGGGCATCGGCGATCACCGGCCTCAGGCGCGGCGTGCTGGCGCAGGTTGAAATTCTCAGCCAGCTTGAACGTGGGCCGGATGCCGTGGCGCTGATTGACAAGGTCTATGGCCCGGATCTGGACCCTGGTTTGGCCGATCTGCGCCGCAGGCTTGCCGCTGGGGAGCCCGTGCCCTTTGACGTGGCCCGCACCGCACGCGAGGGTCTGGCCGAGGCGTTCTTCACCCTGGCCACCGTGCTGGCCGGGCAGGCCGACGACACCTTCACCCTGATCAATACCCGCATCGCCACAGCCCTGCGCCCCGACCATGTCGAAGCGCAACTGATGACGGCCCGGATCCTGAACAAGCTGGAGCAATTCGAATTGGCGGCGGATGCCTTCTCCAAGGTGCCTGAAGGCGATCCGGCCTATGTGGCGGCCGTGGTCGGTCAGGCCAATGCTGATATATCCGCGGGCAGGACCGATGCGGCCGTGGTGCTGCTGAAGGGTCTTGCTGACAAGAATCCCAAGGATTCCGGTGTGTTGACGGCCTATGGCGACACGTTGCGGCGGCAGGGGCATTGCGATCTGGCGATTGGGGTCTATTCGCAGGCGATCGGACTTATCGTCTCTCCGACCGCCAGCGACTGGCCGATCTATTACCGGCGTGGCGGTTGCAACTTTGATCAGGGCAACTGGCCCGCCGCCGAGGCTGATTACAAGGCTGCCCTCGCCCTGGCTCCGAACGAGCCGCGTCTGCTGAACGAACTGGGCTACGGCTATGTCGACCGGGGCGAGAATCTGGATGCCGCCTTGGCCATGATCCAGAAGGCGGTCGATACGGCACCGGATCAAGGCTATATCATCGACAGTCTGGCATGGGCGTATTTCCGGCTGGGGCGTTATGCCGATGCCGTGGCCCCACAGGAAAAGGCCTCGCTGCTGATGCCGGTCGATCCGGTGGTGACGGACCATCTGGGCGATGTCTACTGGATGGTGGGTCGCAAGCGTGAAGCGCAATATCAATGGCACCGCGCCCTGTCCTTCCACCCCGAAGACAAGGACGCCGCCCGGATCAACCGCAAGCTGGATGTCGGACTGGATCAGGTCCTGAAGGACGAAAAAGCGCAAGGCAGCAATGGCGGTTGAACGGTTAGCCCGGGCCAAGATCAATCTGGCCCTGCATGTCACCGGACGGCGGGCCGATGGGTATCATCTGCTCGACAGTCTCGTGGCGTTTGCCGACTATGGTGATGTGGTGCGGGTTGAGGCCTCGGACGGCCTTGGTCTGATGGTGACCGGCCCGATGGGGGCGGGGTTGTCGGCTGGGCCGGACAATCTGGTGCTGCGGGCGGCGGCCGTGATGGGGCGGGGGGGGGCGATCACCCTCGACAAGCGGCTGCCAGTGGCTTCGGGCATCGGCGGCGGCTCGGCTGATGCGGCGGCGACGTTGTCCGCCTTGGCAGAGCTTTGGGGATGTGATTTGCCCTCGGACGCGCAGGTGCTGGCCTTGGGGGCGGATGTGCCGGTGTGTCTGTCCGGCGTGGCGGCGCGGATGCAGGGGATTGGCGAGAAGATCACGCCGGTCGCGCTGCCGCAGGCCCATCTGGTGCTGGTCAACCCCGGCTTTGGCCTTGCAACAGCGGATGTGTTCCGCGCCATGACCCGCCGCGACAACCCGGCTCTGCCTGCGCCCGAGGCCCTTGGCGATGCCCCGGCTTTGGCCGCCTACCTTCATCTGTGCCGCAACGATCTGCAGCCTGCCGCGCTGTCGTTGGCCCCGCAGATCGGCCAAGCGCTGGCAGCACTGGCCGGCCAGACGGGTTGCCTGCTGGCCAGAATGTCGGGGTCTGGCGCAACCTGCTTTGGACTTTTCGAACATGCTGATCAAGCAGCAGCGGCAGAATCTGCCATTTCCATGGCTTATCCGAACTATTGGGTGAAAGCCGCAGCCCTCGCCGGCTAAGCCGTCACAACTGCCGCACCATCGTCACGGCATAAGAGAATCCGAAGACGTGGCGCAGCACGCCGATGCTTTGTCGCCGTGTCTCGACAAAGCCCAAACGGTCGTACAGCGCCTGCGCCCGCGCGTTGCTGTTGATGACATCCAGCCGGACTGAGTGATAGCCGCGCAACCGGGCTTCGGCGGCGATGGCGCTCATCAGGGCCGAACCGATCCCCTGTCCGCGACGGTCGGGCACCACGCAGAGGCCGTCGAGCAGGAAGTTCTCGTTGTCCACTTCGTCCGTCAGCCAGCCCAGCACCCGCGCACGCCAGGTGCCGCCAAGTGCGCCATAGATGGCGCGCATGGCGTCGGGCCCGCCTGCGGCAAAGCTGCCTTGCGGGGTCTTGAAGCCTGCGAGGCCCAGAAGCCGGCCGGAGTCCGACACGGCGATGACAGCGTGGTCGGCGCGGATCACCAGATGCAGGTAAGCCAGGGCCCGCGCCTCGGGCCCCATCACAAGCCCCAGTTTGCTGCCGAAAGCCTGCCAGTAAAGCCGCGCTGCATCGGCCCGCAGATTGGCGGGCAGGCCGAGTTGCAGGCGGTAGGGCTCGGTCATAGCGCCCCCAGCAAGACGGTTTGCGCGCCTGCGCCCAGGATCCAGCCCTCTTCGCCCCGCACCTCGGGCGGCGGGGCGGCCAGCAGCTTGGCCAGTTGGTCGGTCTGACCAAGACGCCACAGCGCCTGCGCCAGCAGACGAACCTGAACCTCGTCCTTGATAACGCCGGGTCCAAGTGCTGCCGTGACGGCGGGGGCCAGCAGGGAAGGGTAAATTTCGGCCAGCAGAACCGGGGCAGGGGCGTCAAAGGGCCAGACGGCTGTGCCGGGCATTTGCGACAGACGATGGATCATGGGCAGGCCCATCAGGCTTTGCCCGCCGGCGGCCCCGGTGGTGTAGAGCTTCCAGACCGGCTGTGCGCCGGGCACCAGCGTTTCGACCCGACGCCGTTCGCGCAGGCCAAGCGCCGCATAGTCCACCGTCTTGCGGCTGGGCAAATGGTCGAAGGGCTGGCTGTCCGGGCGACCCCAGAACGGGCCGGCGCCGCCCAAGCTGCGGTTGATCATATCGGCCACGGCGAAGCGGTTGTTGTGGTTGTCCGGGCCGTCGATGATCGCCTTTGACAGCCAATGCCAGACGGCAGCGACCTTGGCCTGTCCGGTCAGCCGGGCGGCGAAGCCGTCGGGGTAGCCGAACGGGAAATCAAAGCCCAAAAACAGGCTTTGTCCAGCGGCTTGCGCCGTTTCGATCAAGGCCTTGATGGCCACCTCTGCCGCGTGCCGCGAGGGATGATAGCGGGTCTCTACCCCCTTGGCCGAGGCAAGCCCCAGCCAGATCGCGTCCGCCTGCGGTCTGTTCCGCGGTCTTGCGGCCGAGGCCGACCAATCGACCACGGCCACAAGGTCAAACCCGCTCATGGCTTGGTCACCACGCGTGCGTGCAGCCGGGCTAGCTCTTCTGGCGTGTTGGCGTTGCTGAAACTGCCTTCGGGAAAGGCGGCCAGCGTGGCGCCGTGGGCCTTGGCAAAGTCGCGCAGTCGCGGCACGGCACCCGATGCAAGGAAAGCCTCCAGCGCCGGGATCAGCGTCACCGGCCAGATCGCGCAGGTCGGGTGCAGGTCGGCGCCAGAGGTTGCCATCGCAGGGACGCCCGCCTCGCCCGCCAGACAAAGCCGTGGCACCAGATCGGGCGGCAGGAACGGGCCGTCGCAGGGGACCGACACCACGGCCGAGGCCCCCAGCGGCGCGGCCCACTTCAGCCCCGACAAGATGCCCGACAACGGGCCCCTGCGGGCCTCGTCAGCCAGCACAGGAAGGCCCAGAAAGGCGAAACGCTTTGGGTTTCCATTGGCTGACAGGGCCAGCGCCTCGACTTGCGGATCGAAGCGTTCCGCAACCCATGCCACCATCGGGCGTCCAGCCAGCGGGACAAGCGCCTTGTCCGCACCCATCCGACGCGACTCGCCGCCTGCCAGGATTACGCCGAATATCCGCACGTTTCCTCATCCCCGACCCTGGCCCCAAAGCGGTCGGCGTCAGTTTGTCGTGGCTGCCTTGGCGGGGACCAAAGGGTCAAAGGTGAAGGTCGTGGCGACGTTGTCGACATCCTGTTCTACCACGCCGGGCAGTTTGGCCATGCCGCGGGACAATGCCTTGGGGAAAAACGTGTTGGGCATGGTTTCGAAGCCCGGCAGCTTGTGCAGGATGACCGAGATGGAATGGCTGCAGTCGGCTTTGGGGGCCGAACCTTGCGCCACGGACGCGGCAATTGCCTGATCCGCCTCGGCCTGCGAGACGACGACGGTCTGCAGGATGACATGGAACACGCCATCAGACTGGAATTTCACATAGCTGGCCACAGCCGCCGGGTTCATGCCGTAATGCAGGTCATTGCGCTCTGGCGCCAGCCCCGCCTGAAGCTCCCACGAGCCGGCCGGGTCATAAAGGACGCGTTCGCTGCCATTGATCAGAAGGCCGGAATGCGCCCCCGCGCCGCTGCGCCCATTGATCGAGGTGATCAGCGTGATCGTGGCAGGCGGACCCTGAACATAGCGCGCCGAGGTGACCTCGGCATCGCTGGCCCATTTGTGGTCTGCGCCACAGGCCGCCAGAAAAGCGACGGCCACAAGGGCAAGAAGGCGGCTCAGCATCGGGTCACCTGTTCACGAATCGATTTTCCAAAAAAAGGACGCGCGTGACGCGTCCCGCGAAGCCATTGGCATCCGGTTTCAGTCCCCTTTGCAGGGCTGAAACCGCAGGTCCGACATCAGGCGTCGGCCAGCGCCATGACGATCAGCACCAGAACCGCAATCACGGCACCCCAAGTGACCAAGCGCAGAAAGCCGTTGAACGTCTTTTCCTGTGCGCGGATGTCCATATTGCCCGGAACGTATTCGCCCATGTTTCCAGCCTCCTGATTTGCCAAGCCGTTGATGGTCCGCAGACCTTTGATCTAGGCCATAAACGATAAGTCCGGGGCTGTCACGGGGGCAAGTGGCGCAATGGCCGGTCCGGTCAGCCAACGGCCTGCCAAAGCCAGGCACCCTGCGCAGAAAGGTGGCGGGTGACGCGGCCTTGGTGCAGCAGACAGTTTAGGTGAGCCAGCGCCTCGGCAAGGGCAAGGCCGAACTCTGCCGGGCCGATGGCGCGGCTGAACAGCGGGGCAAAGCATTGCGCGGCCGTGGCCGGCGCGGCCAGATGCGCTGCCAGCCGGGAGAGCGCCGTTTCATGCGAGGCGATGATCTGCGCCAACCGTGTGGGCAGCCCGGTGAAGGGCAGTTTGTGACCCGGCAGAACCAGATGATCCGGCGTCGCAAGCGGCAGGAACCCGCGGCACGAGGTCAGCCATTCCGTCAGCGGGTCCGCCTATGGTTGGGTGGCGTAGACGCCGATGTTGGGGGTGATGGTGGCAAGGAACTGGTCGGCGCCAAGGATGATCGGGTCATCAAGGCTCCACAGCGTCGCCTGATCCGGCGCGTGGCCCTGGCCCAGCCGCACCCGCCAGCGACGAGCGCCGGCGGCAAGGATGTCGCCCTCGGCAAGGCGGGTGAACCCCAGCGGCATTGGTGCCACCACATCGCAGAAGTTGAAGGGACGTTCGCGGGTGGCGAGGGTTTCGGGGTCAAGTCCGGCGCGTGTCTGGAATTGCAACGATTCGGGGGAATGTTCCCGCTGTTCGTCCAGTGTCAGCATGCGGGCGTAAAGCCAGGCGGTGCGCGGGATCAAAAGCTCCACCCCCTGATCCTGAAACCAGCCGGCAAGGCCCACATGATCCGGGTGGTGATGCGTCACGATCAACCGGGTGATGGGCTTGCCCGCCAGCGTCACTGCCATCAGCCCCTGCCAGACGGC
Source organism: Stagnihabitans sp. (assembly GCF_964946895.1). NCBI lineage: Bacteria > Pseudomonadati > Pseudomonadota > Alphaproteobacteria > Rhodobacterales > Paracoccaceae > Stagnihabitans > Stagnihabitans sp. Next base: position 112,080 of record NZ_CBBQHX010000014.1, read on the forward strand.
CTTCGTCCGTTTGGACGCCATGCCGGTGTCGACGATGGTCCAGCCGTCGCCATCATCCAGCGCATAGACGTTGACATGGTCCAGTGCCATCGGCAGCGGCAGGCGCAGCCACAGGATGCCGGGGGCGACCTTCACCGCACGGAATTCTGCCGGCGCTTCCGGAAAAGGATAATGCAGGGTCTGGGTCACGCCGAGAGCGCCTCGGCGGTCATGTCGAACAGGCCGGCCGATCCCTCCCGCGCTTCGGCAAGCCAGGCGGCGTGGCGGGGCAACAGGCGCGTCACCGCAAAGCGCGCCAAAGGCAGCCGAGAGGGGTCCGCCGCTGCCGCCAGCAGGTGGAAATGCGCCCCCAGCACCTGCGCAAAGCCGCGCTGATAGGCCACCGCAGCCCCGGCCCGATCCTGTGCGCCCTGCGCCAGAAGGGTGACGGTTGCGTCTTTCAGGGCCGCAACCGCTGCGGTCTGGGGCGCTGCGAGGTCAGCGGGGGCTTGCTCTGCCGTCGCCGCCATCTCGTCCAGCAAAACATGGGCCATCGCCCCACCGTCCAGCATCTTGCGGCCCACCAGATCCAGCGCCTGGATCCCGTTGGTGCCTTCATAGATCGACGTCACCCGCACATCGCGGGCAAATTGGGCTGCCCCGGTGTCTTCGATGAAGCCCATTCCGCCATGCACCTGCACGCCCAGTTGCGCCACGTTGTGCCCGGTGTCGGTGCCGTAAGCCTTGGCGATGGGCGTCAGGAACGCCGCCCGCGCCAGCCAGTCCGCTGACCCCGTGGCCCGCGCCATGTCGATGGCCACCGCACAGGCCAGCGCAATCGCCCGCGCCGCGAAGGTCTCGGCTTTCATCTCCAGCAACATCCGCCGCACGTCGGGGTGGCCGATGATGCCGGGCTCTCCGGATCCGGTGCGGCCTTGTTTGCGGCCTTCGGCATAGGTCAGCGCCTGCTGGAAGGCCGCTTCCGCCACCGACACGCCCTGCACGCCAACGCCAAGCCTTGCGTTGTTCATCATGGTGAACATCGCGGCCATCCCCTTGTGCGGCGCCCCCACGATCCAGCCCTTGGCCCCCTCGAAGGCCATCACGGCGGTGGGCGAACCATGCAGGCCCAGCTTGTGCTCCAGCCGCACCACCTTCAGGCTGTTGCGCGCGCCAAGGGATCCGTCCGGATTGGGCAGGAATTTCGGCACCATGAACAGGCTGATGCCCTTGGTTCCCGGGGCGGCATCGGGCAAGCGCGCCAGCACCAGATGGCAGGTATTGGCCGTGAAATCGGCATCTGCCCACGAGATGAAGATCTTCTCCCCGGTCACGGCAAAGGCCCCGTCCGGCGTCGCCACCGCCTGCGCCCGCAAGGCCCCGACGTCCGAGCCCGCCTGCGGTTCGGTCAGGTTCATCGTGCCATGCCACGCGCCGGAAATCAGCTTGGGGATGAAAAGCGCCTGCATTTCGGGGCTGGCGTGATGCTCCAGGGCTTCGATCTGGCCTTGGGTCAGCAAGGGGTTCAACTGCAAGGCCAGACAGGCCGAGCCCATCATTTCATTGACGCAAGTTGCCAGCGTGATGGGCAGTCCCATGCCGCCATGCTCGGGCTGTGCCGACATGCCGATCCAGCCGCCTTCGGCAATCGCCCCAAACCCCTCGGCAAAGCCGGGCGAGGTGCGCACCGTGCCGTTCTCCATACGGGCCGGGTGCAGGTCTCCGCTGCGGTTCAGCGGGGCGAGGGTGGTTTCGGACACCTTCGCCGCTTCCAACAGGATCGCCTCGACGGTGTCGGCAGTGGCGTCCGCGAAACGCTCGGTTGCGGCGACCTTGGCAAAGCCCATCAAGGGCAGAAGCAGACGGTAATCGGACAGCGGGGCACGGTAGGGCATCAGGTCTCCATCCGAAGGGGCTTCTTCACAAGGGGGGCGGCGCGGAGTATGGCAGCGCAGGTTTACGCTGACCCCCGCGCGGGTTTCCAGCAAGAAAGACGCTGCGTCATGGCTGAGACGACTGAAATCCTTGCCCCCGATGCGGCGGGTATTGACCATGCGGCGGCTCTGCTGCGGCAGGGGCGTCTGGTCGCATTCCCGACCGAGACAGTCTATGGTCTGGGCGGCGACGCTTGCAGCGACCTCGCCGTGGCGCGGATCTACGAGGCGAAGGGTCGGCCGCGCTTCAACCCGCTGATCGCCCATGTCTGCGACATGGCGATGGCGCGCCGTCTGGCCGTCTTCGATGCCCGGGCCGAGGCCTTGGCCGCCCGCTTCTGGCCGGGCCCGCTGACGCTGGTCTTGCCCTTGCGCGCCGAGGCTGGCCTGTCGCCCTATGTCACTGCCGAACTGCCCACCGTCGCCATCCGCCTGCCTGACCATCCCGTCGCCCGCGCCCTGATCGCCGCGTTCGGTGGCCCCTTGGCGGCCCCCTCTGCCAACCCGTCCGGTCGGGTTTCCCCGACCCGGGCCGGGCATGTTCTGGCGGGCCTTTCTGGCCGGATCGCGGCGGTGATCGACGGCGGCGACTGCGCGGTGGGTGTGGAATCCACCATCCTTGGGCTGTTCGAGCAAACCGAACTTCTTCGCCCCGGTGGCGTGGCGGTGGAAGACATCGAGACGCTGAGCGGCCCTCTCATCCTTGGCGGCCATGGCCCCCGCCCCAATGCCCCCGGTCAACTCGCCAGCCACTACGCGCCCGAGGCTCCGGTGCGGCTGGATGCCGTCGATCTGCGCCCCGGCGAGGTGCGTCTGGGCTTCGGTCCGGGAGTGGCTGACCTGACCCTTTCCGCCACGGGTGATCTGGTGGAGGCGGCGGCAAACCTGTTCCACCTGCTGCGCGAGGCCGACCGCATCGCCCGAGGCCGCCCCATCGCTGTGGCTCCGATCCCGGAAACCGGCCTTGGCCGGGCCATCAATGACCGTCTGCGGCGGGCTGCGGCGCCAAGGTAGGCGCTGGGCGACCAGGGCGTGTCGCGCTTGGGCCTTTCCCTGACGGCACTTGGCCTTATCTAGACCTGCGAACACATACAGGAATGCGCGAATGGCCTATCTTCTGGGCGTCGATACCGGCGGCACCTACACCGATGCAGTGATCCTTGACGAGGCTGCAGATGCCGTGATCGGCAAGGCCAAATCGCTGACCACGCGGGCCGACCTTGCCACCGGCATCGGCAAAGCCGTGGACGCAGCGCTTTTGGGCGCTGGCGTGTCCCCGGCACAGATCGCCATGGTCTCGCTGTCGACCACGCTGGCCACCAATGCGCTGGTCGAAGGGCAGGGCGGGCGCGTCGCCCTGATCTTCATCGGCTTTGACGCCGACGATCTGGAGCGTGGCGGGCTGATCGAGGCTTTGAAGGGCGACCCTGTCGTGCGTTTGTCGGGCGGTCACAACCATGCGGGCGGCGAGGCGGCCCCCCTCGACATGGCAGTCCTCGAAAAGGCGGTTGCCGATCTTTCCGGCGATGTCATGGGCTTTGCCGTGGCCTCTCGCTTTGCCACCCGCAACCCGGCGCATGAAATCGCGGCACGTGATCTGATCCGCCGCATGTCTGGCCGCCCGGTGACCTGCTCGCACGAGTTGTCCGCCAAGCTGAACGGCCCGAAACGCGCCCTGACCGCTGTTCTGAACGCCCGTCTGATTGGCATGATTGACCGTCTGGTTGCCGCCTGCGAACGCCACCTGCAGGCCGTTGGCATCACCGCCCCCCTGATGGTGGTGCGCGGCGACGGTGCCTTGATCTCTGCCGCCATGGTGCGTGAACGCCCGATCGAGACAATTCTGTCCGGGCCCGCCGCCTCCATCGTGGGTGCCCGCTGGCTGACCGGCGCCGCCGATGCGCTGGTGTCGGACATCGGCGGCACCACCACCGACGTCGCCCTTCTGCGCAACGGCCTGCCCGAGATCGACCCCGAAGGCGCCCGCGTTGGTGGCTTGCGGACCATGGTCGAGGCGGTTGCCATGCGCACCTCCGGCCTTGGCGGCGACAGCGAGGTGCATCTGGTCACCACCGGCCTGACCGGCGGCCTGCGCCTCGGCCCGCGCCGCCTGATCCCGGTGTCCCTTTTGGCGGTGGATCATGGCCCGATGGTGCACGCCGCGCTGGACCGCTGGCTTTCCTCTGACACCGCCGGAGAGTTCGATGGCCGCTTTGTCATCCCGATGCACGGCCAGACCGGCGGCCTGACCCCGCGTGAGGCGACGGTTCTGGCCCGCGTCAAGGATGCCATGCCCTTGGCGCAGGCTTTGTCCTCGCGCCTGGAAGTCGCGGCGATGGAGCGGCTGGTGGCGCGTGGGCTGGTGATGATTTCCGGCGTTACCCCCTCGGATGCCAGCCACATGCTGGGGCGTCTGGACAGCTGGGATGGCACCGCCTCCGCCAAGGCGCTGAAGCTGCTGGCCAAGCGGCGCAACGGCTCGGGCGATCGGATCGCCGCCGATGGCGTCACCCTCTCGCAGGCGATCATCGACCAACTGACCGCGCAGACCGTGGACTGCCTGCTGGAAGCCGCCTTCGACGAGGATGGCGGTTTTGACGAACCTTCTGAAACGCTCGCCCGCCATGCCCTGACCACTGCCGGCCTGAACCGCCACCGTGGCGTGGTAGAGGTGACCCTGCGCCTGGGTGTCCCGGTCATCGGCCTTGGCGCGTCAGCCCCCAGCTACTATGGCGCCGTGGGCGAGCGGCTGGGCTGCGAGATGATCCTGCCCGAACATGCCGGTGTCGCCAATGCCATCGGGGCCGTGGTGGGCCAGGTCAGTCAACGCGCCTCTGGCCTTGTCTCCAGCCCCGGCGAGGGCCGCTTCACCGCCCACCTTCCGGAAGGTTTGCAGACCTTCAACGATCGCGATGCCGCCCTTGACGCCCTCGAAGCCGCGCTGCGGACCGAAGCCAGCGCCCGCGCCCGTCAGGCCGGCGCCGAGGACCTGCACGTCACCACCGCCCGCGACATCCGCGAAGCCAATGTCGAGGGCCGCCCGATGTTCATCGAGGCGACCGTGACGGTCACCGCCTCGGGCCGGCCCCGGGTCGCACACCAGACGCCCGAGGCTGACTGAAACCCCGTCTCGCGCCGCCGTCCGGCCGGTCTGGCCATGGCACCCTCAATTCGCTTCGCTGCGATCCGCAATCTGGCGGGTCGTCTGGCCATGGCGTGGCCTCGGCGGCCGCCAACCTCTGGCTGCGGACCATGAACCTCGCGATCTTGCCGCAGGCCCGCACGATTCCTGACGATTTTGCCTTGACGCCCCAAGCCGCCTCCAGTACCTCCCCGCCCAGTGGCTAGGTAGCTCAGCTGGTTAGAGCACGTGACTCATAATCACGGGGTCGGGGGTTCGAGTCCCCCCCTCGCCACCACTTT